>JAGXLI010000010.1 GCA_018334755.1 Thermoplasmatota archaeon | reverse complement strand
TCCGACTATGGCCGTGTCTTCCGCCACGATGACGCCGTAATCTAACTGAGGGTTCGGGACCGGTATAGGGCCTATGAAGCTGAAGAAGAGCTGCCACTCGAAGTAATAAAAGTCGGTACTCAGAGGATAAAAGATCGTCATGCCCTTGCCCAGGTCCAAAATAAAATGGCTTATCAGGAAGAAGAAGGCGATATAACCGTAATCTCTATATTCGGGTCTATATCTGTGTATCAGTACGAGTATTATCAGAGGGATCAAGATCGCCAGAAACATGTTGTGGAGGAACATCCGGTGCGAACCGGCAAACAAAAAATCGACGTCCATGATCACCGCGAAAGGCAGCATCAGTAGGACTTTCCTGGTCTGTATCCTCAAAGCCAGTAGGATAAGGAGAGGTATCGTGATATGTGCGAAAGGGTCCATATCTTCTTAACCTAAGTAGGTCTATTTAAAAGTTGGAGAAACCTCCTAAAAAACTACAAGATTTATTAATACCTAATATAATACTTACTGCAGAGATGGCCCAAAAAAGCATGAAAAACATGATCGGTTTGGGTGGGGAGGAAGAGGAGGAAGGATTCAGATGTGACTATCACATCGATCAAAGCGGCTCCAAGAAACGGTTGACCCTGGAGTGTACGGACTGTGACATCACACCCTCTTTGAACAACCAGCGGTGCCTTCAGGGCGTCATAGACATAATGTCCGAGGAAGTGGGAGTCGACACGGTAATCTTATCACATTACGAGGATACGGAGTACTTCGGACCGGCGATGGACCTTTTGAACATCCTGGTGGACTTCATGGACAGCATAGAAGATTTCACCATGAGGGATCCCGTGGAAAAGTATTTCGATTATCTGGAGGACGGCGATAGGAGGAAGTTGAAATGCCACGACTGCCAGTTCAACCCCTCGATGGTGTTCCCAAAACTGCGGCGTAAATTTTCTGAAGGTATACAGGAATTCGATAGGGAGTTCAACAGAATGATTCGAGAGATAGACAGGGTCTCCTACAGCCATACCGAATGTGAAGAATGTACGTTCTCGACGCTCCAGGACCTCGATTATCTCAAGAAGGAGTATGATGAACTTTACAAGATGACCGTGAGGGAGATCGGGAAGGAGCAGATCTCGGAGATGAATGGATAAAAGGAGATGTAGATATATGGAAACTGGAACCTCTCTGCAGGATACCTCCATAGAGGAGACCGAGACCGAACACGATCTGAAGGAAAATTTCAAACAGATATTCGAGGCCTATAATAGAGTCAAACCAAAATTTTCGTCATCCTGGATAGTCCTCGAACCGCCTCCCGGTGCGGAAAAGGTCAGGCAGTACACGGTAGAGGAATCTAAAGTTACACTTTACCGTTTACCGGGAGAGACCGAGACCCTCTATCACGTCACGCCGTTCGAGTACACCTTACCGCCGGAGCAGAAGAAGATAATCACCCTCGCCAGGGATGAGATACTGGATCACTACCCGGGTAAGGAGGAATCCCATCGACCCGCGTTCGTGAGGGAATACGCGAGGAAACAGGGCAGCCGTTTGATATACAAATACGCGAATATAGAAGGCGTCAATTTAGGTAATACGAGAACGGAGCAGTTCGCAAGGGTCCGTATGCTCTCTAACATACTTTCCAGATATACCGTAGGACTCGGGATAGTGGAAACTCTACTGAGAGACCCGATGATAACCGACGTTTATATCGACGCGCCCGTGGAGGAGAGCCGTGTCTACTCGATAATCTCTTCCACGGATCTTGAAGATTCCATCCCGAGCAAGTGCGTCACGAACATCGGCCTGACGAAAGAGAGCGCCGATTCTATCATATCACGACTGCAGTACGAGAGCGGCAGGGCGTTCTCCGAGGCCAGACCGGTCCTGGAATGCAGTTTGGAGGAGCACAAGACGAGAGCCACCGTGATCGGTAGGCCCCTATCACCGGAAGGCGTTTCCATAACTTTCAGGCGTCATTCACCCAAACCCTGGACGCTTCTGAGATTGATATATCAGAGGAGCTTATCTTCACTGTCCGCCGGCTTACTCTCATTTCTCGTGGATGGTAACGCGACCATGATGGTCGCGGGTCCGAGGAGCGCCGGTAAGACTTCACTGATCGGCGCGCTGATGTTCGAATTTCCGCCCAGCCAGCGTATAGTCACCATAGAGGACACTTTAGAACTTCCCTGTTCGGCATTGAAAGAAGAGGGATACAAGGCCCAGTCCATGCATATACGCTCCAGCGGTGTCGGCGGCCTGGGCGAGATGGGCGCCGAAGAATCGCTGCGCGTCTCGCTGCGCCTTGGAGAATCGGCGATCGTCATGGGAGAGGTCAGAGGAAAAGAGGCACAGACGCTCTACGAGGCCATGAGGGCCGGCACGGCCGGAAGCGCCGTGATGGGCACCATACATGCGGATTCGCCGAAGGCGGTCTACGAAAGGGTGGTCTTCGACCTAGACATCCCGCCAAAATCCTTCGCAGCGACCGACGGGGTCGTCATGATGAACTACAGGCGACCGAAAGGGTTACACCGCCTGGTCAGAAAAACCACGAAGATATCCGAGGTGAACAAGGACGCGATACCTTCTAGTACTGACGTGCAGCTCGGCTTAGAGGATGAAACGGAGGAACTGTTCCATGACCTCATGTCTTATTCGTCGGAAGAGGACACATTGAAGAGGACGGACGTCTTCGGAGCGAATTCAGAGCTCATCTCTGATATCGCTGATGATTGGGATATGAGCATAGAGGAGGCAGAAGAAAATATCATGGCAAGGGCCAAGATAAAATCGACGGTGGTCGAGCGCGCCAAGAGAGATGGAAGGTTAGAACTGCTCGAAGCGGACCACGTGCCGGAGTACAATAACAGGTTCTGGCATCTGTTAGAAAGACAGACTGAAGAGCATAACGAAGTCGATTATCAAGAGCTGGTCAAAGACTGGAAGGAGTGGTTCAGGGAGAGTTTCTAACATGCCGGATGATCCCGAAGAACAGGATATTTTCACCAAAGGATGTAAATTTGCAAGCAGTTTCTTCCAGCTTGATCTCTCCGAAAAGAGGAGTGAGAGGGAAGAGAAAAGAAAGAAAGAAGATAGGGATCTGGATAAAGAACTGGAGGAAGAGAAAGAGAAGTTCGACGAGATAAGAAAAAAATATTCTTCAGATAACCCTAAATTCAAGCGGAGTAAACAGCGTTACGAGCTGGCGTTGAGAGACCATGAAAAGGAGAAGAAAGCCCTTGAAGAGGACGAATTCAAGACATCCATAAAATTTGCACAGATCGACGCTGAACCTTTCGAAGTCCGTTATTTTGCTTACCTCGTAGGACTGATCGTGCTCCTTATCTCCTTCAGCGCGTTCCTATTAACGCTGTTCTTCGTCGATATACCTATGCTCTTCAAATTGCTGACTTTGTTCCCCGTTTTCATCTTACCTCTTATAGCGATAGCCATAGTGATTAACTTCCCCTATTATCTGGCAAAGAGAAGAAGGGCGAAGACCGTCGGCCGGATGCCGGAAGCCATAAATTATATGGTCATGGCCATGTCCCTGACCCCGAACTTGGGGAGAGCTGTTGAATACGCGGCGGAGAGTGTGGAGGAACCGCTTTCATCGGAACTCAGGAAGATAATCTGGAACGTAGAGATGAGGAAATACAGCAAGATAGAGGACTCCCTTCTCGCCTTCGCCGACGAATGGGGTAAGTGGAGTGAAGAATTTAAGAGGAGTCTTTACACGCTGCGCAACGCGGCTAACAAGGAAACGCAAGAGGAAGTCAACCGTTCACTCGAGAAGGCGAACGACATAGCTGTGAGAGGCGCCGAGAACAGGATGAGGAGCTTCGCCGAGGCCTTGACCATACCCGCGATGACACTTTTCTCGTTGGGCAGTATCCTGCCGCTGCTGATAGCCGCTCTTTTACCCGTCCTGGCGGTCGGTGAGACCACCGCCGAGTTGATAATAATCTTCCTGGACGTGATCATACCCGTCGGATTTCTTACCTACGCGATACATATCTTGGGGTACAGGCCCGCGATCCGTGTCTCTTTATCTTTACCCAGCTACCTTACAAAAAAAGAAACGTACATGATCTGGTCTATCTCACTGAGCATAGCGGTAGGTATGATCGCCGTCGGTTTCTACCTCAGACCGGATCACTCCTATCTGATATCTCTAGTTCCGCTCTGGGGCCTCACCATAGCGATCACCGTTTACTGCTTCTTCACCTCTTACCTGCCTTACAAAAGAAGGAACAACATCATAGAGATGGAGAGGGACTTTCCCAACTCGCTTTTCCACCTTGGAGGCTACATAAGCAGGGGCGACCCGCCCGAGAGGGCGTTCGAAAAAGTGGCTGAAAACATACATTCTTCAAGCGTGAACGTCCTTTTCCGTAAAATTTCTTACTCGCTCCACGTCACGAGAAAATCTCTGTCCGACGTTCTGTTCGGAAGGGGCGGCGTTCTGGAGAAGCATCCCTCCCAGATGATCAGAGCTACGACCACAACCATCACGAGAGCCATACAGAAAGATCCGAAGACTGCGGGAGACACCCTGGTAAGGATATCCGGTTATCTCAACCAGCTCATGGATATAGAGGAGGAGATGAAAAGCAGGTTACAGGAGATCACGGGCATGATGACAGTGACCGCCCAGTTCATCGCCCCTCTGGTCATGGGCATAACTTCCGTCCTGTACGTTATCCTGGCGGGATATTTTGCGGATCTGGATCTCGGAGGGCCGCTCTCCGATCTGGCCGGAGGTTTTGTAGGCCAGGAGGTCCCCATAGGAGGTTTCATATTTTCACTGATCGTCGGCATCTACCTCATAATGCTGGTCCTTGTAACGGTGTACTTCACGGTCGGCATAAAAAGCGGAGAAGACTGGGCCGCACGGAAGATGGCGATCGCAAAGGTCCTACCGGTCTCTATACTACTTTATACCGTCGCGGCTCTGCTCGCCGAGGCCTTTTTATCCGGGATCGTCTGAAGCGCCTGAGACAAATCGTGACCTGTCTAAGTAGATCAGATAGTTTCCGTTGTCCTGAATCCCTTCAGCGAACTTTTTAAATATGTTATCTCTTTTTACCGGAGCATGAATTTCATTAGCATCATAGAGAGCATTTTACCGTATATAAGTGGGCTGTACACTCTTCCATGGATCGTCGTCGGTTTGGTCGTTTCATATCTACTAGCTAAACCATTTGGGCAGGAATATGTAGATGGAGTGATGAAAAAATTCGGTCTCGTATTGTTATTCGGTTTTATCCCTCTGCTGATGTTTAGAATATTTCTAAATATCTCTTTCGGAAGAGAAGAACTCATCTTCACCGGCATAACTTTCGGTGTTCTCGCCTTCATGTACCTCTTGGCGTACTCCCTCGCCAAGATGGAGGCGAAAAAGTTAAGCCTCGACGGGATGAAGAGGAGAACATTTTTAAAAACGATTTTGACGAACCAGGGCAGGAGCGCGGCCTTCGTGGGAGGTGCGCTTCTAGCCATAAAAGAATGGGCGGTACCGGCCGGGATATATATCGCGCTTGTCGGCGTGGGACTCTTCGCGGTCATACCGTATATCCTCTCGGTTATGCATAAGCATGAAAGAAAGAGTGACATAAAAGAGGAGGATTCACTATTGCCTTGGTACCTCAGGTTGTACCCGTGGTATCTGATCTCATTCATAATAGGAGCCATACTGATCCATCACTTCGCCGGTGTCGATACCGGATCTCTAGGTGACGGTGGTACCGTTCTTTACTTCATCACGGCTTTGACTATACCAGCCGCCCTCTATTATGTGGGATCGGGTATCCATCCCAAGGATCTAAAGTTGGACGAGATGAAGAAGATGATCCTTCCAAAGAAGGAAGGAGAAAAGAGAGATTTCGACTGGGCCGTGGGCCGCAACGCGTTCCTGATCACTATGGTTTACACACCCATCATAATAGCTCTTGTATTGACCCCTCTCATGTTCTTCGAAGTGATCCCTAATTCGTGGTTTGCGGTGATAGTCATAAACTCGATACTTCCGATTACCAGCACCAACATGTTCCTCGTGCCGTATGGGTTGAATCGTAAAGGAACCGCGCTTTCAGTCACCTGGACCACCGTGGTATCGGTCCCGTTAGTGCTTATATTGATACCCGTGTTATCGACGGTACTGTAGTCGACGTCGATCTTTGGGTACTTCAACACGAAAAGCGCTGGTCCGAAAACCTTATAATATCTATTTCTTTTAGAAAGTCAGGTATAAAACCAAGATGAATTGTGATATTTATGTACAATAAAAAAGCCCAGATGATGGATCGAGACGAGATCAAGGAAAAGCAGGAAGAAAAGATGATGAAGATGGTACGTTACGCTTATAACAACGTACCGATGTACAAGAAAAAGTTCAAAGAGGAGAATATCACACCGGATGATATCAATAGTTTAAAAGATGTCCACAAGATCCCCTTCACGGTAAAAGACGACCTTAGAGAACATTATCCCTATGGGATATTGGCCGTGCCTAGAGAAGATGTGGTGCGTTTCCACGCCTCCAGCGGAACAACTGGTACACCGACCGTGGTCGGGTACACGAGGAACGACATGGAGACATGGAGTGACCTGATGGCTAGATGTTATTCTGCGGCGGGAGCTGATCCTGGAGATATAGTTCAAAATGCCTACGGTTACGGTCTATTCACCGGCGGTCTGGGTTTTCATCAAGGTGCAGAAACACTCGGCGCTTCCGTGCTTCCAACCAGCACTGGAAACACTAAGAAACAGATAACTATGCTCAACGATTTCCAGACCAGCGTTCTAGCTTCCACACCTTCATATGCCTTATATCTCTCTGAAGCCGCTAAAAAACACGGTTACGATCCCTTAGAAGATTTCAATCTGGACGTGGGTATGTTCGGAGCCGAGCCCTGGAGTGAAGAGGCCAGGGAAAGTATAGAGGAATCTATGGGGCTCAGGGCTCATGATGTTTACGGCATGAGCGAGCTTTACGGCCCGGGTGTCGCTATAGAATGTCCAGAACAGAACGGTTTACATATCTGGAGCGACGAATTCTTGGTAGAGACTATCGATCCCGAGACCGGTGAAGTCTTACCTGAAGGAGAAAAAGGCGAACTAGTATTTACGATGCTGTCAAGAGAAGCGATGCCCCTCCTCAGGTACAGGACCAAAGATATCGCTACAGTTGAATACGGGGAGTGTGAATGTGGAAGGTCCCATCCCCGGATCATGCGTGTAACAGGAAGGAGCGACGACATGCTGATCGTAGGAGGAGTCAACGTGTTCCCCAGCCAGGTCGAAGCCGCACTGCTGGAGACCGAGGGTATAGGTGAATATTTCCAGATAATCGTCGATAGAGACGTACTCGATAAACTTTCTATCAGGGTAGAAGTCGATAAAGAGTACTACGGATCGGACGAGTATGACGAGGAAGACCTATTAGAGCGGGCACACGAGAATCTACAGGCCATCTTGAACATAAAGTCGGACGTAGAACTCCTCGAACCTGGCGAACTTCCCAGAACGGTCGGAAAGGCGAAGAAAGTCGTCGATCTTAGGGAAGAAGACTAGAACCAAAAACCCCCCGTTTTTCTCTTTTTTTCTTGAAGCTATCCCGCCCCATCCAGGGCTATCTTCGCATCGAGTGCTATAGGTCTGTTTCCCACACAGACCAACGGGTTCACGTCCAACTCCACGACATCCTTGACTTCCGTGACCAGATCTGAAAGAGCGGTTATAGATCTCAATATGGTATCTGGATCCAGATCGATAGAACGGTAATCTCGGAGGACCTCGCCTATCTTGGTTTTTTCGATCATCCTTTTCCCCTCCCGTTCATCTACCGGCGGTTTTCTGAAAACAACGTCCTCGTACACTTCTGTCAATACTCCACCTCCTCCGAACATTATGACCTGACCGAAGGTCTCGTCCACTTTCGAGCCCAAGATGAATTCAAATTCATGTGGGATATGCTCTTCGATCAATATATCGTCGCCGGGAAAACGTGATCCGAACTCTTCGAGGGTCGCGATCAGCTCATCGTACGAGTTGATGCTCAATTGTATCCCTTTTACATCGGTCTTGTGACCGACTTCTGGAGCGTTTACTTTTGCGACCAAGGGGTAACTCAGACCTTCCACCTTGTCCCGGATATCTATCTTCTCTAATTCGCCGCCTCTCAGTACCGCATGTTCCGGCCTCTCGAAACCGAATTCGGATAACAATCTCTTCGAATCGTCTTCGCTCAATTTCATCTTTTACACCCCTCGTTCCATCTCATGATGGCACCGGCCACGTTGGTCGCTCTTCTCACAGACGGGTATGCCGGTAATCCGTTTTTATCGAACTCGTCCTTTATTTTCTTGCCGTCGTTGAATCCTTTCAAGTAGGTTATGATCGGGAGGGAATGTTTCTCGGAAAGTTCCTTTACATCGTCCGCTATAGACCCGTCTATGGTCGAACTCACCGTGATCCCTAAAACCACCAGGTCACTGATATCGTGTTTTCCCACCAGATCTAATACTTGAAGGTAATCTTCATTTGAGGCCTCCGCACTTAGATCGATAGGGTTGCCGGGCGAGATGAAATCTGGGACCACGTCCGTTATCTTTGTCTTAAATTCACTGGAGAGCGAGACGAGATCTAAGACTTCCTTCCACTCGTTCTCCATCCTATCCACGGCTATTATACCGTTGCCCCCTCCGTTCGTGATCACGAGGACTCGTTTTCCTTTAGGCAGTATCGAATCGTTGAATCCTTGAGCGAAATCTAACAACTCGACCTCGTCGTCGGCCTCGATGATGTTCAATTGATCCATTATGTCCCTTGTTATCTTGTACGCTCCTCCCATCTTGCCGGTATGGAGACTAGCGGCCTTTTCACCGCTCTCACTTTTACCCCCTTTTAGCATGATCATCGGTTTCTCTTCGGTGACGGAACTGCACAGGTCGAAAAATCTCTCTCCTTCAGATATACCCTCCAGATACATCGCGATACACTCCGTTTTATCGTCTCTCCATAGATAATCGATCACGTCACACTCATTGATATCGGCCTTGTTACCCAAGCTCAAGAAGAGGGAGACGCCTGATCCGGTCGACGAGAGTTCGTTTAAAAAGTCGACCCCGAGGGATCCGCTCTGAGAGATGAGGCCGATGCCCCCTTCACTAGGTCTTTCGAAGGCGTCTTTTCCTAGAAATGTCAGGTCAAGATCCTCAGAAGGTAGATAGTATCCCAGCGTGTTAGGTCCAAGAAGCCTCGTCGAACTGTCTTCAACAGCCTCAACTAACTTCCTTTCGAGTTCTTCTCCCTTCTCGGTGCCGGTCTCGGAAAAACCGGATGAGATCACCACGACGTTTCCAACATCGGCCTGTACACATCCTTCAACTATGTCTGGGACAAGATCTGATGGTACGGAGACGACTGCCAGATCGATCTTCTTTCTTACATCCTTGATGCTGTCAAAGCATCTCATCCCTTCGATCTCGTCGTAGTTCGGGTTGACTGGAAAAATTTCATCTGAGCTCTTCGCCTCTTTTATGTTCTCTAGGAGGACGTTCGAAAGCTTATCCTCCGAGGGTGAGGCCCCGATGACCGCGATAGAACCTGGTTTGAAAAATGTTTCTCCTAATCTTCTGTCTGACTTGACTTTCTTTTCCTCTGTATCTTCTACTTTTTCCTGGTCTATCGAGACCTCGATCCTATCCAGAGAGAGAGTTTCGCATTCCATAGCTATACTCTCAGCTGTACTCTTCGTATTCAAAGTCAACGTCGAGTTCTCTGATCTTCTCCATCAGTTCGTGCCTGGTGTTCGAGTCGAGTTCTTTCGGGTACAGTATGACTTTGCTGTGGTCGAGGTCTTTACCATCTACTTCCATTTCCATTTTTTACACCTCCGTAACATACATATGTTTGAAACATATATAATATCTCGTGAGCGAAAATGTAACGTATCGTGGTAATATGTCGGAAAAAACCCAAAAAAGTAACAAATTAGGTTTCAAAGAAAAACTGATAAAAGAATTACTGAAAGATCCCACCCGGAGCCTGAAGAAGATAGCCGAGAAATTGGACACCTATCGCCAGAAGATATGGAGAAAAAAGAAAGAACTGGAGGAAAAAAAAGTGATATGGGGCTACACCGCCGTGGTCGATGAGACCAAAAAAGACCACGTGATGTATATAGCCCTGTTGAAGATGAAACCGATGAGTGAAGATCTAGCGGAACTCATCATCGACAGACAGATAAAAGGGGTTCAAGAAATACAGGAAGTCCAGCTGGTGAACGTTCTATATCTCAACGGACAGTACGATTGGATATTGATGTTCACCGCACCCGATCACGCCGCTGCCAGGAGGTATTTTGATAATGTCAGGAGAGCCTATGACGAATACCTTTTGGAGAAACCGGTCATGGTGGACGTCAATTTCTCTCTCATACGCGAGGGAAAAGTGAACCCAGATCTCAAGGACCTCCATGACTTCGTCCCGGTCTGAGTCGAAAAAAGAGTTATATAATCGTCCTTGATTTTGATACTCTGCATTAGTTGAACCGGTGTGAATCGTGGATAAAGAGTCGAAAAGATTGAACGGTCTTTTCGCCCCTGAAACCATCGCCGTTTTCGGGGTATCTTTGGAAGGACAGGGTATAGGTAACACTATCTTCACCAACCTGAAAGAGGGGACTGAGAGGGACGTCTTTGCAGTGAATCCAGAAAGCAAAGAGGAGGACGTGGATTTTTTTAAAGACATAAACGACGTTCCAACACGAGTCGATCTGGCGATCCTCGCGATCCCGTCTAGTGATATCTTAAAAACGGTTGAGCGGTGTATCGATGAAGGTGTAAAGTCCTTCCTGATAGTATCTGCGGGCTTCAGTGAGATGGGAGAAGAGGGAGAAAAGAACGCTCGAGCGCTCAAGAGACTGGTATCAGAGACTGGAACGAGCGTTCTAGGACCCAATACCCTCGGACTTTACCGTCCCGCGGAAGACTTAGATACTCTGTTCGTTTCCGAGGATGTTCTCCAACGGCCGAAAAAGGGCGACATAGCTTTCGTCTCTCAGAGCGGCTTCCTCTCCGTTCCTTTCTTCGAGTACCTGAATGAAAAAGATATGGGACTTTCAGCCTTCGTCGGCGTAGGGAACAAGCTTGACCTGGATGAGTTGGACATGTTGAGATACTTCGCTCGGGACGAAGAGACGGAGGTGATCGCCTTTTACCTCGAGAGTTTTTCCCGGGGCAGAGCCTTTTTCGAGGAAGCGGAACGCGTCAGCAGAGAGAAACCTGTAGTTCTGCTCAAAGGTGGACTGACTGCCGAGGGGAAAGAAGCTACACGTTCTCACACGGGCTCATTGTCTACTTCTTCTGAGAGGGTCATTCAGGGGATAGCCGAACAGACCGGAGTGATCCTGGCAAAAGATGAGATGGATCTGGTGGATACGGCCGCTTCCTTTAGCCGGTTGAGCCCGATGGAGGAAGGAAGAATAGCCGTGGTGAGCAGTGCTGGCGGTACGGGCGTCATCGCCTCTGACAGGATCGGTAAAAAGAAGGATCTGGAGATGGCCTCCTTGTCCCCATCGGTCAAAGCTGAGCTGGAAGAGGTCGCACCTCCTTTGTCATCACTGGAGAACCCGATAGATCTGACCCCGGCGGTCTCGGTGAAGAACTACGAAGAGGTCTTGAAGATACTTGGGAGAGAAGAAAAACTGGACGGTATCCTTTTGTATCTCTCGAAGTCCCCTGAGGTAGACGAGACCCTTCCGGGCAGGATCATAGAGACCTGTAAGAAGATCGAAAAACCCACGGCGATAGTTTTACTGGCCGATACCAAAGTGGAGGAATGGAAGAATGAATTTAATAAGGAAGGCATCCTGACTTTCAGTTCTACGAGGTCCGCCGTTGCAACACTTGAGAAATTAGCATCTAGGGGAAAATTTCTGAATAAAACGGAGGATAACGAGCCCGGTTCCTGTAATAAAAGGGGAAGATTTCTATAATAAGTAATAAAATAGAAGACCATGGAAGGACATCGTCTGTTGAGAAGGATACTTCATTCGATGGCCTGGATAGTTTTAGTCTACTATTTCATCCCCGATCCTTTTTTCGGCTACTCGAAACGGCTCTGGGTCCTCCTCGTTTTAACTTTCGTCCTCGTATTCGAAGCTTTTAGAATCTATTTCGGATTCCACGTCTATGGTATGAGGCACTACGAGAAGAGACAGATAGCCGCCTACGCATGGGCCGGGATGGCGGCGGCGATAACACTCCTTTTCTTCCCGATGTACCTGGCGGTACTCTGCCTGGTCGGCATGGGACTGGTCGATCCGATGATCGGTGAGATACAGGAGTTAAAGCCAAAGCTTTATCCATACGTGCCGCTGATGACCTGGATCGGTCTGGCTCTGATCTTGCTGGCATTGCTGACGGACTTCTCTCTGCTCAATATCGCTGTACTCTCTTCAGTGGGAGGAGTAGTTGCCATAATAGCTGAGTATCCGAAGCTTGTCGTGGATGACGATTTTCTGATGATTGTAGTACCTCTCTTCGTCCTTCGTGGTATAGAGTTAATCTTGGCGTGAGGCAAAGATTATTAAACCCTGCGATTCTAAGCTACTTTCATGAAGAAAGAGATAACTGAATGGTTAGAAGATGACAATAGAGAGTTCGAAGTGAAAGATCAGTCCGGCCTGAACTGGTTGATACATCTAAAACACGGGAACAGGGTAGTCCTCTTAGGGAACCCTGAACAGAACGACAAGAGGCTGGAAGTGGTGTATAAACTCAACGTCAGCGAAGAGCATAAAAAGGTTCTGAAGAAATTGAACAATAAACAGAGATCGGGCTTCGAAAAGAAACTGGTCATGATATTGGCACAGGACACCAACATCTACAACATACAGAGAGATGACCAGGAACTTCCGGAGGCCGTAATAGTCAAGCAGCATCTTTATGACGACGATCTGAAGAAGACCCTTTTGTTTGACACTATACAGAACGTGATCAATATCGGTATGAGAGCTACGATCCATTTCCAATCATTAGGTGGAGCGGAGATGGAGGAACAAGAGGTCTCCTCTACCAAATCTGGACCGTCGATCTACAGGTAGATCGTCCGTCGTTATAGAAAGATGAAAACATCTAAATAGGAGTCCCAATTTAATAATTGGCGAAGAAGGATTTTGGATGGTCTGATTCCATCGATAGTTTGGGATTTGACCGATCAGATATATTTGGGTTGAGTGTGAAATCATGGATGAAGAAAACAACAAAAAGGGTACGACCACCCTAGGTCTAGTCTGCCAAGAAGGCGTCGTACTTGCAACGGAAAAAAGAGCTACTAAAGGGCACATGATATCTCATAAGGATACTAAAAAATTGTTCGAGATCACGGACAATATCGGATTGACCATCGCAGGTCTGGTCGGAGACGGTCAGGCGTTATCAAGATATCTACGCTCCGAAGTTGAACTCTATGAACTGAAGAGGAGTAAAACGATGTCCGTAGAAGCCGCTACAACCCTTCTCTCCAACATCATGATGGGAAGAAGGATGATGCCTTATTATGTCGGACTCGTTCTCGGCGGCGTCGATTCCGACGGGTGTGGAAAGGTTTACTCCATCGACGCTCTAGGTGGAGCGATCGCGGACGATTACGTCGCTGAAGGTTCAGGCTCACAGTTCGTCTATGGTATACTCGAAGACCATTACGAGGAAGAGATGGAGATGGAAGAAGCTATGGATCTCGCCGTCTTATCCTTACTGGTTTCGAGCAGCCGGGATTCTGCCTCCGGCGACGGTATAAACTTAGCGAAGATAACGGATGAGGGATTTGAAAATATAGAAGACGATGAAGTCGAGAAGAGGATATCAGAGCTGAGGGAAGAGAAGAACTTACCCGCTCTCTAAAACCCCTTTCATCCATCTCGTACATCTACCGATATAAGATCAGGGTGGATATCGGTCTTCTTTTCCTTAGTTCTGTCAATACCAGATTTATGTTCATAAAAAAACTACACGAACTACACAAGAAAGTGATTCTATGAGTGTTGAAGACATTTTAGAGGATGCGAAAGAAGCGGTCAGAGAAGTGGTTTCTAGGAACGTGAGGATCACGGATATACAGTTCGAAGGATCAGTGATAGTGATATACACCAAAGATATAGGGGAATTCACGAAAGACTCGAACACGATGAAAAAGTTGGCCGAGAAATTGAAGAGAAGGGTCTTGGTGCGTCCAGATCCTTCTCTTTTGGCAGATCCAGAAGAAGCTGAAGAGGAGATAAGGGAAATAGTACCGGAAGAGGCAGAGATCACTGACATGGAGTTCAAAGAAGATATCGGTCAGATAACGATCGAAGCTAAAGCTCCAGGCATAGCTATAGGAAAGGACGGTAAACTTTTGAACGAGATAAAACGGGAGACCAAGTGGGCCGTTGATGTCATCAGGACACCCCCGATCAAGTCAAAGACCATAGACGATATCCGCGGATACTTGAAAAAGGTCAGAAAGGAGAGGAAAGACTTTCTCCATAAAGTCGGCAGGAAGATAAACAGGGACACGCGGAACGGAGAAACCTTCGGTAGGGTAACGGCGCTAGGAGGATACCGGGAGGTCGGCCGTTCAGCGCATCTACTCCAGACCCGTGACAGCAAAGTCCTGATCGACTGCGGCGTCGATGTCTCCGCCAGGAGCGAGAACGGGGAAGGCACCCCGTATCTGAACGCGCCGGAACTGATGCCTCTCGAGGACATCGACTGTTTAATCCTTACGCACGCTCACCTGGATCACAGCGGTATCATACCCGCTCTCTACAAGTACGGATATGAAGGACCTATATATACTACCGCTCCGACCAGAGATCTTGCTGCACTCCTACAGTTGGATTACATCAAGGTCTCGGTCAGCGACGCTAGGGACCCGCCTTACAAATCCGAGCACATAAGAGAACAGGTGAAACGGACCATACCTCTAGAATATGGAGAGACCACCGACATCGCGCCCGATATGAGGTTGACGCTTCATAATGCCGGGCACATCTTAGGGTCATCAGTCGCGCATATCCATATAGGCGACGGCGATTACAATGTAGCTTTCACTGGAGACATAAAATACGACGAAACCTGGCTTTTCAACCAGGCCCATAACAACTTCCCCAGAGTAGAAACGGTCGTTATGGAATCGACCTACGGCGGCTATGAAGACCTGCAGCCCAGCAGGAACGACGCCGTCGAACAGCTGAAGGACATATTGGACCGCGCCTTGAATAACAGGAACGGTAAAGTCATACTCCCTGTCTTCGCGGTAGGACGATCACAAGAGGTCATGCTGGTTATCGAAGAAGCCATACGGAAAGGAGAGCTTCCAGAAACCGATGTATACCTGGACGGCATGATCTGGGAGGCCACGGCGATACATACCGCCTATCCGGAGTATCTGAACAACGTCTTGAAAAACAAGATCTTCCATGAAGATGAGAACCCCTTCCTATCGGACATGTTCGAGGAAGTCGGGAGCATGGACAAAAGAAAAAAGATCTGCGATAGGGACGAACCGGCTATAGTCCTCGCCACGGCGGGCATGATGAACGGCGGACCCGTGTTAGAGTACTTCAAAGCTTGGGGAGATGATCCCGAGGCGACCCTGATCTTCGTAGGATATCAGGCCCAGGGAACCTTAGGTAGTAAGATCCAGAGGGACTACGACAAGATAACCCTGACCGAAAAAGGCGAGAAAATAGACATCCCCGTCAAACTGAACGTGTCTACCTGTGAGGGTTTCTCGGGACACAGCGATAGGATCCAGTTACTGCACTACATAAGCAAGATGAATCCAAATCCGAATCGCGTACTGACTTCCCACGGTGAAGAGAGCAAAGCGACTAATCTGGCCAGCACTATATACAAGAAATACGGGATAAGCACCAGGGCCCCTAAAAATCTAGAGACCATCAGGCTTTATTGAGAAAGACTCACAGGGTCTGTTCGAAATCATCTACCTCGTAATCGAATTCGTCTCTATTATCTATCTCTCCCTGGAACAATTTCATCTCTCTAGCTAGAAGCCAAAAGACCAAGGCGAGCGCCTTTCGTCCCTTGTTGTTGCTCGGTACGGCAATATCGACGTTTTTTAAGCTGTTATTGGTATCCACCAGTCCGACTATCGGTAATCCGGCGTTGACGGCTTCTTTTACCGCCTGGCGATCCGCCGAAGGATCTATGACGACGATGACCTCCGGCTCTATGAAGTGATCCAGCGAGGGATTCGTCAGCGTTCCGGGTATGAATCGACCGGCGATACTCGCGGTCCCCATGATGTCAGAAAATTTCTCTATCGGCCTTTTCCCGTACTGTCGGGCCGATACCAACAGAACCCTTTCAGGGGGATATCTGGAAAGTAATTTAGCTAAACTCCTGACCTTGCCATCCGTCTGATCTATATCCAGTACGAAAAGACCGTCGTTCCTCACTTTGTGGATGAAACGCTCCATATCTTTGGATTTCTGCTGAGTTCCGATGTGGACACCAGCCGTTAGATAGGTGTCTTCCGGGACCAATATTTCTTCCTCATCTTCAGTTTCGGCATCATCAGTCATTGTTCTTCCTCTCTTATGACGGTGATAGGTATAATACTTTTTTCGAACTCCTCGATGGCCAGATCTATCGGGTTGGAGTGTTTTCCCGACTCGGAGGCCAACAGAGTTGGTGCTCCCATGGATATCTGTAAGGCGCGAGCACCGATTATCCTTGCTTTCTCGAAGCGAGTATATTCTCTGGTCATATTAATGATCCTTTAGGCCTTTTGTGCTAGATAGATTTGTGTTATAAGTTTTTTGCTCCCGCGGACGTTTCTTCTTGAGATCACAGAAGTTCAAATCCGTCCGGCATATCTCCGAAGTAATCATCGAACTTCTCGGGCCAGTTCTCTCGATCCAGGCCTTTTTGACCGAGGAACGCCATCGCCCATCTCTCCAGGCCTATACCGGTGCAGCCGGAGAGTAATGTATCAGATTGAGATTTGATGTTGAAGCTTTCAGTATACTTCCTGAAAACACTCAAATTTCCAAATTCGAGCCATTCGCTCTCTTCTCTCGTTCCTCTATAAGGAAGATAGGCCTCGAAATCGACGGTGCCGAGATCGAGCTCCTCTTCCTTTTCTGATCCGCCTGACTGCTGTAGATAGAAGGGTTCGACTTTCGCCATCCTCCACTCTATGTCAAGCACTTCTTCGAACACATGCTTGTACCTTTCTATCAATTTTTCCTTCAGCTCGAGAAGCTGTTCTTTTGTCCCTATGTAGACCGGCTCTATCCTGTGGAATTCGTCCACCCGTTCGAGGCCGTGTCTACCCCCGGACTCGTACCTGGCGCTGGGAACGGTCCTTTCGTATACTAAAACTGGCAGACTGTCGTCAGATATGGTCTCATTCCGGAAAGACCAGTAGATCGTCGGACATTGGGCGTAACATATTCCGGCTTTGGGAGTCTCGATCATATCTTCGAGCTTTTCATCGGGGACATCCCGAGCTATCTTTATCTCGTCTATGATCTCCTCCCACTCGCCCGGATTCCTGGTCTTGGGTTCGGTCACGTAATAGGCCTCGTTCGGTATACCCTCCATGTGGCCCGTTTCTATCCAGACGTCGAAAGGTACCATCATGGACTCTACGATCTCTTGGAACCCTAGAGGTTTTAAGACTTCTTTGACCGCGATCTTTTCTATAGTCTTGAGGACCTTGGCCATCTCCGGCCGGTAGAACCATTTTCCCTTGGTAGGGCCTCTCTTGATCCAATCTCTTTCCAGCATCTCCTCCGTCGGATCTTTTTCCCAGGCCATCTCTTTTTCATCGGATCCCCACAGCAGCTCCCACATCTCCTCCTTTCCTTCATAATACTGGGCATCCACCTTTTCTTTCAACCTCTCTATGATCCTGTCGACGTAATTTTCTTTTAACTCCTTCTCACCCAGTTCAGATATCTTCAAAACACATCTCTTTTCGTCAAAGCTGACTTCCTCGACATAAGGCAAAGTGATTTTTTCTGGATCCTTCGGGGCTCTATCCAGGTCGAGTTCGATGGCGTACCCGTCTATCGATAACTCTCTAACGCCCACGTGGTGTTCAGGACCCAGCTCCTTGTTCAACCTCTTCTTCAGCCTTAAGAGGGCGTCATGGGCTCTCACATACCTATCTGAATCGATGTTGAGAGTCAACGTATCTTTCTCTACGGAAAAACCGCGTACATCAGCTCCGCCGTCCTCTACGGATTCGGGTACCCCTTTCTTCAGAAGGGTCTCGTTCGACTCTCTTATCGCTTCTTCAATATCTTTCACTGCTTCCTCGACGGAGTCGCTGAAGATCAACGTCGCTTCAAGATCGAACTTCATCATCACAGTGGGAGAATCCTGAAGGGACTATAAATATTTTGGACGCGGACCTTCTTCTATCCTCAAAACATTTAATATAGGTGAAATGAGATACCTATTTAGGAAGGCGGAAGGTATGATAACTCAGAACGGATCGAAGAGTTCCCAACTACCGGTTCAGGACGTGATGTCCCGCAATCCGATAGTGATCGGTATAGATGAGAGCGTTAAAGGCGCGGCACAGCTCATGAAGGAAGCAGATATAGGCAGCCTCGTCGTCGTGGACAGAGAAAAAGATCTTACGGGAGTTATCACGGAGATGGACATCGTGAAAGAGGTGACGTCTAAACACCTTGACCCGGAAGAAGTCGACGTGGAGGAAGTGATGTCGACCCCGGTCGAGACCATCGAAGGAAAAAGATCGATCAAGGAAGCCGCTGAATTGATGGCAAACTTAGGGATTAGAAGACTGCCGGTGAGAGATGAAAAGGACGATATGATCGGTATAGTCACCGAGAACGACATACTAGAGATAGCACCCACGCTCATAGATATCACGAGGGAATACAATAGGATCCAAAGATCAGGGGAGATCGAAAAGTACAAGGAACCCGGGAAAAGGGAGATCTCGGGATACTGTGAGAGCTGCGGGGTATATTCCGACGGCCTAGTAGAAGAGAACGGTGAACTCCTCTGTCCCGAGTGCAGGTGATCGACGAACTCTCCGAGAATTTTACTAGCATGCTTACCTCAAAATTAAATAGAGGGTTTTATATTAGGAGAAAAAGATGAGATTTGTCAAGTTATCTGAGGAAGGTATCAAGAGGACTGCCACCACCTATCAAAATCTGATGGCAGAGGCATGGGAGGTACTATTCTATCTGTGGGGTAAGGGTATAGGGGAGGAGATAGCTGACAAGATATCAGATGAAGACGATCATCTTGAGAAGGGAGCTAACCTTATCGAAGGGAGAGGGTGGACCCAGGAGATGGTGTTGGAAGAAAATTTAGCTATCGCGAAGGGAAGCATAGAAGCTGACCCATCATTCGATGACCCTTCGTGCCACATCTTGAGAGGTATCATATGTAGCATTCACGAAAACTCCACTCCGAAGATCATAGAAGTGGAAGAAGTCAAATGTGAAAGCTTGGGTAACAAGCACTGCGAATTTGAGATAAAAGAAAGAGAACTGTGAGTGATAATATGGCAGATGAATTTAGAGATATACTTGAAAACCTGAAAAGAAAAGGAGTCTACGGTTCGGCAGTAGTAGACAAGGAAGGTGGAATAATCGAATCGGACCTACCGAGAAACGTCCACGAAGACACTTTTGGCATAATGTGTGCCACCATCATCGGAGCCTCGAACAGCGCCAATTCTGAACTGGGTCGAGGAAGCGTGAGGAGGATAATAGTGGACTCGGAAGAGGGAAAGGTGATCATAACTAGCGCGGGTGAGGATCTGCTGCTCTCAGTAGTGGTCGATGCTTCCCGAAAGCTGGGTACTCTCTTCGAGGAGATAAATAAATCAGTGGAAACTATCAAGGAGAGCACTTAGTCTTCTAGACGATCTATGAGACTCTTTAGGGCTTTTTCCGAGGCCTGCTCCTTTACCTTTTCCCGCTCCCCGCTGAATTGGAATAATATATTTTCTGTTTTTTCTTCTCGTGATATGCCTATATAGACCGTCCCGACGGGTTTTTCCTCGCTCCCGCCGCCGGGGCCCGCTATACCCGTGGTCGATAAACCTATATCCGTATTGCGGTCTTTTCTAACGCCTTCTGCCATCTGCTCTGCGACTTCTGAACTCACCGCCCCTTTCTTGTCGATCATCTTTTCGTCCACGTTCAACAGTTCCGTCTTCGCTCTATTGCTGTAAGTTACCAGACCGGCGATAAAATAATCTGAAGATCCTGGGACGTTGGTAAGCCTGTTAGAGACGAGTCCGCCGGTACAGGACTCCGCCGTCGCGATCGTCTTGTCGTTCTTGGTAAGGAGATGTGCTATATCCTTTTCAGTTTCAGACTTTACCTCGATTATGGGTTTCGATCTCTCTTTCATGTCTATCTCCTCTAGATAATCAGCAACTTCTTCGGGCACCAATCCTTTCCATTTCCTTCCCTCCCGTATCCTCTTCCTGATCTCGGTGCCGGAATATTCATCTCTATTTATCTGCTCCAGTTTTCTGGTTTCGTGACCTATCTTTTCGAACAGGTTCAGCACGACTTCCGAATTTCCATAGACCCTGTCGAACCGGGGCAGTATCGCTTCAACGTAATAAGGCCAGGCAGGATGGCACTCTATATCCGGAACGGGATAGACCTCTATGTTTTTAAGATCCCGGCTCTCAAGGACCCTCTTTATCATCGTGATCCTCTCGCCGCCGGATAATGGATCGTTCTCCTTCCTTTTTCTCTGGGCGCTGCCGACCCCGATCATGAGTGAATCCCTGTCCTCGAGTATCTGCTCTATCGCTTTTAGATGGCCTTTGTGGAACGGCTGAAATCTACCTATGAATAGACTAGTCATCACGCTTTGAAAAGTGATGAGATTTATTATAAAGATTGCCCTCCAATATTCAGAAGAAAAAATAGATAGGTTTATATACTTCAGATCCGTTTCTATATATGGAGCATTTTCCTTAGCCATAGAGTGAGTTAGGGAGAATCATGAGATCTATTGGTGATCTATACTGCATCAGTTATTGAATTTGAGGTTTGACGCTGTGAGTGATTTCAAGATCCCCGATCTTTCTCAGGCTCAAAAAATTAACGGAGTTGATAGTATGAAAATATATGATAGAAAAAACATCGGAGAAGAAATCGAACAGAAGATAGAATTGAACAGGAAGAGATTTCTGGAGGGACCGAACGTCCACGCTCTCTTCCCCGTCATGGAAGCTTACGTGGATCTAGGAGACTTGGTGGAGACACCCTCCGATAAAGATTTTGCTGAAAAAGTCGTGGAACTCTTACCGGAGTTGAAAGAACATTCCTGCTCCAAAGGTTACAAGGGGGGCTTCGTAGAGAGGTTAGAAGAGGGGACTTATCCGGCCCATATCATAGAGCATATAGCTATATCTATCCAGAACACCGTGGGAGCCGACCTATCCTTCGGAAAGAGCAGGAGAGAGGAAGGAAGTGTATACAAGATAGTTATGGGTTATGAATATGCGTCTGTTGCTTCCTCGGCTCTAGAGCTTTCTATAGAACTAGTGAATAGATTATTGGCGGGCGAGATGGACTTGAAAAACTTTTTCGAGGACGGTCTAGAGGAGATCAGGGAGGTGTTCCTGAAAGAGAAGATAGGACCCAGTACTTCCGCGATACTGAAGGCCGCAGAGAAAAAAGACATACCTTACAAGAGGATAGACGAGGAATACAGCCTTTTCTCGCTGGGCTGGGGCAAGAACAGGAAGTTGATCTGGGGACCGGAGACCTCGGAAACTTCCCTGATAGGCTCTGAGATCGGGCAGGAAAAGGACACCTGTAAAGATCTTCTATCCGATCTTGGTCTTCCCGTCCCGAGGGGAGAAGTGGCTACGTCGATGAAAGAGGCCCTGGATATAGCCGAGCATATAGGCTATCCGGTGGTCATAAAACCCGTCAGCGGAAATCATGGAAACGGCGTACTTGTAAATCTAAAAAATCCGGACGAACTCACAGAGGCTTTTTCCGTTGCAAAAGAACATGCCTCGTACATCCTCGTAGAAAAATATCTGAAGGGAGAGGATTACAGGGCCCTTATCGTGAACCACGAGGTCGTAGCGGTGGCCAAAAGGATACCGGCCCACGTGGTCGGTGACGGCTCCTCTACGATCAAGGAACTGGTGGAACTCGCCAACAAGGATCCAAAAAGAGGAGAAGACCACGAATCCGTACTAACGAAACTTTCTATCGACGAGGAAGTGAAGATAAATCTGGAGCAGCAGGGTTTGACCCTTGACCACGTTCCGAAGAACGGAGAAAACGTGTGGTTGAGGCGGACCGCCAATATAAGCACCGGAGGGACCGCGATAGATCATACCGAAGATATCGATGAAGGACTGAAGCGGATCCTGGAGAGGACCAGCAGGATCATCGGGCTGGACCTGATGGGTGTAGATATAATCGCCGAGGATATCTCTCGGCCCGTAGAAGAGATAAATTGGGGGATCATAGAGGTGAATTCCAGCCCCGGGTTGAGGATGCACATCTCACCCTCGGCGGGAGAACCTCAGCCCGTCGGTGAGAAGATCATAGACCATCTCTATCCCTCGGGAGAGGGAAGGATACCTCTGGTAGCTATAACAGGTACCAATGGTAAAACCACGACCTCCAGGATGGTCGAGTGTCTGGGAAGAAACCAAGGACATCACACCGGTCTTGCAGTCACCGGAGGCATCTGGTCGAACGACTTGAAGGTCGCGGACGGAGACACGACCGGTCCGTGGAGCGCCAACGTGGTCCTTCAAGATCCTCAGGTGGATTATGCCGTTCTAGAAACGGCGAGAGGCGGCATGGTCAAAAGAGGTCTAGGTTTCGATAAAGCGGACGTCGGCGTAGTCCTGAATATCCGCGAGGATCATATAGGTCTAGATGGAGTCGAAGACCGAGATGATATATTCTGGATCAAATCTCTCCTCATGGAAGTCACCGACGAAGAAGGTTCCTGTGTCATAAACGGGAACGACGACTACGCCGAAAGATTGATAGAAAAAGCGAGAGGCACGCCGATCCTTTTCGGAGTGGAAAAGAATCAGCTGATCGAAGAGCATATCGACCAGGGCGGCGAGGCCTTCGTCCTCGAAGGGAACGAGTTGGTGGCCTATCTAATGGATGAAAAGAGGAAAGAGATAGCAAATGTGAAGGACCTACCATATCTGAGAGGAGGAGTAAAGATGCTTGTAGAGAACACCCTAGCGGCGATGAGCGCCGCGTATGCGAGCGGCCTGAAAGTTGATAGGTTCAAAACCGCTTTGATGGATTTCCAGACGAACGAGGAGACGACGCCGGGTAGATTGAACGTGTTCGATGTTGAGGGAAGAAATGTAGTGATAGATTACGCCCATAATTCCGACGGACTGAAAAATTTAAGTGACTTTGCGGAAAACCTGGCAGGAGAGAACCGCAAGACTCTGGTCTATACCGGCCTCGGAGACAGGAGCGATGAAAGTCTCGTAGAGAACGGAAAGACAGCCGCCGAGGGTTTCGATAAACTGATATTTACCGAAAAAGACGATCTCAGGCGCGGGAGAGAATCCGGAGAAATTTTGTCCCTACTTCAGAAGGGAAGCCATTCTATCGGTAAAGATCCGATTAACATAGAGGATATGTGGGAAGCCGTGTCATCCGCTATGAGAGAAAGTTACCCCGGAGATGTCATCGTATACGCCAATCTAGATCTGACATCCGAGAACCTGGAAAGCTACTTTGAAATACTGGAGAATGAGATATCGGTGGGCGGAACTAGAAGGGATCAGGGAAACCTAGAAACCCAAGTTTACGCTGGAAAAGATAGGGCCTAGGACCTTCAAGAGGATGGGATCTCCTCCCATCTCTTTGATCCTCTCTAAGACCTAGGTTGAAAAGAAATACTTTTATTAAATATGATTTCTATATCAGTTGCGTCGGAGATGAGAAGAGAGATCGACGACGAAGGCGTTATAGGTTTTTACGAGGACGTCCCTGCCCTGTTGATCGTCGTAGTGGGTACTCTCATATTTTTGGCCAGCATGTACTCCGCCATAGAAAGGCACGATGAGAGTTCAACACATTCAGAATTCGAAAGAGAGGCTATAGAATTCGCTGAGGGGGTCAGAGCTTCCGAACGACTCCTGTATAAGGACAGGATAGGCCAATTCGATGCCAGCAAAGTCGAGGGGCTCAATTCTGAGAACCTGACCCGTTCTTTCAACAATCCTGATTTTTATTACAAGGTAACGCTGACAGACGTAAGCAATTACTCCGTAAGATACAATAAAACTTGGAGGAAAGAACCCGACTCCAACTTCACTGAAGAGAGTTATGAAAAGGGTAGAAAAGTGATATTACTATCGGTAAATATAGTGGTAGATTCCGATGAGATACATCCCGCAAGACTCAGAGTGGAGGTGTGGGAATGAAGAGGATAAAATATTCAGACTCCGGTCAGTCCAGCTTACTAGATGCCCTGATCTTCTTCGCGATAGCGATGATCGCATCTTTGATACTCGCCTTCGCTTCCACACCCCAAAGCTCACCCGAGAGCGAGGAGATGAAACGACTCTACGGTGAAACGACTCTGGAGACCTATCTACATTCGACGCTCAATCACACATCTTACGAACATGATAACGAGACTATCCACCTGGACGATAAAACGGTAACGGAACTTGTCGTTGAAGACCTATATCTTCGAGGACAAACACCCGTCGAAAATGAGAGTTTAGAGAAGGGGATAGAGAGACCTCTCAACGAGACCCTGCAGAATTTGACATATCCGCAGTATTACTATAATTTCACCGCCTGGTCCTCCGGTGATGCATATCTGAGCTTCAGTAATCACGGGATAGAAGGAGACGAAGTGATCTCCGTCACCCAGGACCTTCACACACCGGAGAAGAACGAAACTTATACTGCAAATCTCAAGGTCTGGACGATCTGATCCTTAATTAGCATAATCTATAAATAATCTCCAAGAGCTTAATTTATATGAAGAGAGGCAGTAGGATTTGATCCGAAAAGACCTAGATGATCAAGGAAAAGTCCCCTTTGCTCTCGTGGGAGTCGTTCTGTTGGTCCTCTCAGGCATCACTTTTGCTCTGGTAGGAGATATCGAGGAATCCGAGAGAGACATCTCTATCTATACCCCGACCGAGGAGACCTCGGCGGCCGCAGGGGAGACGCTTGACGACATAGCGACCCGTGCTTATCATCTTTCACTTCAGCGGATACATAATCTGACCAAGAATAGAGACCCGGAGATGTTCACGCTTCAGGCCGAGTTAGAAAAAGATCTGAAAGGCTACTTAAACGAAACGTATCCCCTGAATACTGAAAACTGTCTCGTTTACATCGATAACTGGTCCGTCAAAATAGTCTCTGAATCGAGGACTACGCTTGAAACCGACGAGTCTTTCTCCACCGGACAGGAGTTCATCGAACCGTTCCAAGCGGAACCGAAAAAGGAGGCTGAAACCAATATCAGCGAGTTCCAGGAAGGAAAGGCTCCTCTCTACGGGAGGGTTGTAGGAAACATAGAGATGTCGGTGTACAGCGAAGGTTCAGGTCAGAACGTCACTTATCATAAAGATTTCGAGAAAAACGTGTATTCACCCGTTTTCTATTTAAGATCACGCTTTAGGGAATTCAGATCCGAATCTAAAAGCTCTTTCGGAGAGGTCGGTAAACTCATCCGCTACCAGCTTTCTTCAATAACTCAGATGAGAACTTTGTTCGGCAACGCCAGCGGAGGTTACGGGGAGAACGAAGGGAATATCACGAGTCTGTTGAGTGAAGAAGACGTGGAGAGAGCCGTCAATCTCGCTTTGCTCTTGGAAGCCGCGAGGTTGTACGGAGATTATGACGAAGATATAGCCAAAAAGATGGGTATCGACTCGGAACTTCAAAGGTATGCGGATAACGGGACCGTCGATGCAGCAGATCTATTCCTGATGCACCGGAACATAAAGAAACAGGAGGTCGACGCGGGAAAAGTCCTGTCTCAGGCCATCTATCCCTTCGGAGAAGATTTTGTCCTCGATCTTTACGAGTTATTCTGGGGCGACAAGATCGTAGACCCGACTCTTTCAGAGCCCGTAGTGAACTGGCAGGAACTGGAAGATAAAGGTGAAGATTGGGCGGAGGAGCAGGTGAGGACCTGGCTGAAAACTTATCGGGAATGGCTGGGTATACCTGAAACCCTCGATCCTCAGGATTCGAGTTCGACCATCCAGAAGATGGAAGGATCTATGTCGCCCTACGAATGGACGTGTGTTCAGAATCCCGAAGCGCCAAGACCGGTCGGCGGTCACTACTGGGTCTTCAGCCGCGGTCCCTATGACTTCACCTCGGGAGAATGGGAGATGCGTTCATCTGAGGTCCCCGACACGATAGATCTCATCCTTGGAGACCCTGAAAATGATAATCTGGACCCCGAACCTTATGAGCTAACTTTCAATTCTGACTTCAGTAACGTGGGAGACCGGACCATCGAATATTATCTTGTCGAAGAATCGTTGATAGCGAAACACGACGAGGACCAGGGAACGCCTTATTTTGATACGTTGAAGTACATCCTTCAAACGATCAACCGCAGCGTAAGGCAGCGCTCGAAAGACATAGAAGAGGAAACCAACAAAGGATTCATGGACACGATAAGCAGCGATATCGCCGATTCCATAGGTACGAAAAAATCCGATTTCGAGATAGACCCGGAAGATAATAGATCGGTGCTGGTGAACGGAACAGGCCATATGATAGAAGAAGAGGGTTCTATCCACAAGGCCCTAAAAGAATTCAAAGATAAAGCCAGCGGTTTCGATAAGCGGGATGAATGGTGGAGCGAAGGAGCATACAAAAAGGAGCATGATGACGACTTCATGTATCATCTGACGAAGGAAACGGTGGATCTCTGGTATGAGGCCGTGGTCAACCTCTACGACGGCGGTGTAAAAGACATGGGCAGGAATCCGGGATCACTCTCTACGGACCCGCCCGAGGAAGAACAGCACAGCGAGGGAGACTCCTCGGAAGGGAGTTTCGCTTTCAGACAGGACGCGATGAAGGACGTCAACGAGCGTGTCCGAGATATCGCAATACCTAGACGGAGATCTTTCAAAGACGAGGCTTGGGAAACGACGGTCGGAGAACCGTGCTGGTCCTGTGAGGAATGCCTGAGATACAGGAACACCGTGATCCCGAACGACGCGAAATCGACCTGGACGGACCAGGCCATCTGGAATAGACTGTGGAACGATATCGAAGATGGTACGGACCGGGTCGTAGGAGAACAGGGCCTTCTTTCCCAAGGCCAGATCTCTCAGAAACTTATGGATGATATGGATAAAACCACAGACGAGGGTAACTACGAAGGAGACCACCAGACCCAGGGGAATTTCTACGATTTCGTCGGAGAGAATGTAGCTGTCCGCACGATAGGCGAACAGAACGAAAGAGAGAACATGCTTCTGAATCTCTCTCAGAAGAACGGCTGGCTGCAGCAGAAATTTAACAGGACCCTTCGAAGCGTCAAAAGGAATACTCACGTGAACCAAGAACGGAGATTTTTAGCCACGAACATGACTCAACCAAGGTACAATTGGCGGATGAACCGCTCCTATGACAGGAAACGCCAGAGGCTTCTGAATGAAACTTTCACCGTGGAATTTTCCGATTATCTTACCGAAGGCGATAACCTTTCTATCGATATAGATTACCCTGAAAAGGGTCAGCACTTCGTCGACGTCCAGGGAAGGTATTCGGGAGATCTAGAAGAAAGGACGAACATGTCGTGGAGTCCTTACCAGACCGCCCTGAACGTCTCGATCGAAGGTACTTTAGAGGTGAATACAACCACCGACAGGAGGAACATACCCGTCGGCGTTCACAGATCTACGTGGTACAACGGCACGCTCGATCTGAAGCAGAATTTCACGCTGCCGCTTCATACCGCCCAACCTCTGGAATCGGACTGGCTTGAAAACGACGTTGATTACCGGATGACCCGAAGGTACTTCAACCTGATAGATGAAGAAGATATCCAATCCGATAGACCTCTGAAAGAAGATGCGATCTACATCTCCAGACCGATGATGAATCTATCGCGGGCCATGACAGACGTTCTGGCTAGGTCGAGTGTCACTACCGATTCTGTAAGGACTCATCTCAGAGGATGCGCTCATTCTACCGTTTCTAAACCTCTCCATTCGGCTGAAAACCTGAGCGAGTTTATGAAGACGATCGATGAGGTATCCTATGAGACCTATAATGATACCTCATATTTTGAGTTCATAGACGACCATAGACGGATGCTCGCGGATAGGAACATGGATAGGTTAGAATATCCGTATATGGGTTTCGATCTTGACTATAACGTGGAGAACAGTCCTTTAAAAACTGAATTCCAAAGCAACAACACCAGGATATCTTTCGACCTGGGTCAAGATGATTATGTTTACGAGGTCAAGAGACATGGAAGCATCGATCTGAGTATCGAAGTGGATCCGTCCAAAGACGAAAGGGTCGTCATCCACGCTGATCAGAACACTACCCTCGATAATTACAGTTTCGATCTGCGGTATCCTCAAAAGACTATCTCATTAGACGAAGCTGGTTTGAGATCCATAAAATCCAGCATCTTCTCCAACATCTCACTTCCAAATCTTGGAGGTAACTATTCTATAGATGTAGGACTGAGAACCACCGAAGGTGAATTACCCGATAAAGTACATAGATGGATCGAAAGTTCGGTGGAGGAAAGGAACGATACTTACGAAGGTTTCATCCGCTTTAGTAAAAGATTGTTGAGAGAGATGAACGATGATTCAGATGTTCTAAAAGACCTCGAGAACGTCGGCTTCTACCTTGATATCGACGGGAATATGAATCGAACTTACATCTACTGGACCAATCAAACCGAGAAAAGAGGGATCAAAAGTTTTTCTCGTATGCTCATCAACAGGATCCGCGATATCGGTAGAGAGTTAGGTGCTTCAAATCCCGCCCCATCCATCTTCGCCCGGATAGATAAAGACGGGCTGAACAATCGCTCGTTCGAGGTCCTAGGCGCTGAAGGAAATTACACCAAAGGAAATTTAGCGTGGTGGGCCTCATCGGAACCCTCTATCGGGGTCGGTAGGAAAGGAGACTATTTCATCGGGGAAGTCGGTAGAGCGGACAAAAATAAGTATATCCGCTTCGGAAAGGTATACTGTGAACCTGAAAATTGATCTTATCCTCTTTGATGCAAGTCAGTTCCACTTGTAGAGGAACGTGTGATACTGGATCTCACCGCTGACTATCAATTCACAACGCACTACCTTGAACCTTTCTTCTCCAGAAACGATCTTGAGAGATGTGTTTTGATCATCAGATCTCTCCAACTCGCTCTCGTTCGTAGTATAGTTTACATTGGAGGGATCCCACAGGTGGATCTCTTCGGTGAAATCGGAAGAGGCTACTTTCCTTTCCGTTTCTAACGTCAGCCAAGAATCGGAGAACCTGATCTCATAATTTTCGCCATCGATATCTCCCGGAAGCGTCACGGCAGATACGTTCTCGCTGAATGTAAAGTATACGCTTGAATTGGAATAGGTATTTGAAAGTTCATTCACCTTTGAAGAGATCCGGTTAGATATATTCCTCAATTTATCCTCTTCGATAGCGGCTCTTTTACTTGAGAAAATGAAGATAGAGAAGATGATGAGACCCACGGTGAATATGGAGATTATGATCTTAGATAGAGCCCAGTCTAACATCTCGTCACCTCAGCTTTTTTATCTCTACATAGTAATCGTTTACATGGGTTCCGTCGTCGTCGATATCGAAGTTCACAGGTCTTTTCACGACCGATATCCTTTTAGTGGAACTCGTGAGAGTCACAGTGATATTATCCTGGGAGGTCATAGGTATACCTTCTCTACCGTGTTTGACCAGGATAGAACTTTCAGATTGATCCTGTATCTTGTGATAGATGGCCCTGCAATCGATCGAGTCCGAAAGGGGGGCGCCTATCTCCACATACTCGGTCTCCTCGGGCAGGTCCAGATCTACCACGGTGCTCGCATTTATCCCCTGGATATAAACGCTCTCTACCGCTGAGGCGATCTGATCGACCTCCTGAGAAAGCTGTTCCTCGGCACTTTGGGTACGATAATAGGAGAGCGCTGAGAGCATAGAAGGTATAGCTATAGCTAATACGATAGAGATGATAAGAAGGCGAAAGGGATAGTCCATCACCGCTTCTTCAGAACGTCTTAGATCTTTCATATCTCTTCATCCTATCCTTCTTCATCTTCTGTTAGGTCCGCCCTGCAAGCCCAGCATTTTTCAGACCCGGCTTCATTTTCGTTCCCGCAGAGCGGACATTCTATAGCATCCCCTTCTACATCTTCTTTTTCTTCATCAGGAGTCTCCTCTTCACTCTCCGTCGATTCTTCCGGAGAGGGGGGCGGGGTTTCTTCCTCTGTAGGAGTCTCTTCCGACGTACTTTCTTCTGTGGGAGGTTCTTCATCCATTTCTTCCTCTGTAGAGGTCTCTTCCGGCGAGGGAGGTGGGGTTTCTTCCTCTGTGGGAGTCTCTTCCGGCGTACTTTCTTCTACGGGAGCTTCTTCATCCATTTCTTCCTCTGTAGAGGTCTCTTCCGGCGAGGGAGGTGGGGTTTCTTCCTCTGTTAGACTATCCTCTGGAGGTGTCTCTTCTTTTGGCTCCTCATCTTCCATCATCTCTTCTACCTCCTCCTCTAAAGAGACATCTTCTTCTGACTGCTCCTCTGATCGGTCCTCGGTTTCATCTACTTTCCTCGCCTTTTTGACTTTCTTCTGAACTTCCTCTGTCGACTCTGCGCCTCTTTCATCCGCCCATACTTCGACTCCTTCAGGCCCTTTCTTTGTTTCAGTACTTTCTTCTACATCTTGGGGTTCTTCGATCCCAGTTTCTGATAGGCCGGTTTCGTCTTCAGTTCCCTCGGAGGAGCTTTCCTCTTCAGCCTCCTCTGAGAACAAGCTGACCGTAGCATAATCTTTTCCGCAGCTCATGCAGTTACCCTCCATCCTCAGGCAGTCGTCGTGATAGTGGTTATCGCACGAACAGGTTAGAAGGTTCTGGGAGTCGATAGCGCTTCCACATATATCACATCGTTCTCCACTATCTTCGGAGGATAACCCGACCGGGGCCGCAGTAGATTTGTCCCCCTCGTCCTTTATCTCCTCCAACTTATCTTCTTTCCCTTTCTTTATCTTCGATATTTTAGATTCTTTCATCGGTATCAATTGTTCCTGTTCTTCTCGCTTCCTTCTCCAATAGACCAAGAGACCTATCAAGACGACAGCTATAGGGATCGGGATGAGATATATCCAATTTATGCCGACTTCACCCGTCCGTCTTTCGCTTTCAAAAGAGTTTCCGGCCGTGTCTTGTACTGAGATATAATATTCAACGTCGCCGAATCCGACGTCCTCACCAGGGATGGTCGCTTTGTATTCCCCTCCATCTCTTGCCATCTCCTTCTTCTTCCAACTGTCTCCAGTGGAATAATGCAGCGTGACTTTATCGACCCCGCTGTGATCTTCATCGATCTGCGTAGCTATCGTCATATCGTTCCTCCAGACCGTATCCGACACAGAGGGCGCATCCGGTATCGTCGGTTTTTCAAGATCGACGGGATACTCGAAGTTCGTAGTAAAGTTATTACCCGCGACGTCCTCGGCAAACAACTCCACCTGCAGGTTGCCCGAGAGATCCAAGTCAAAGTTCACATCTCTATCAGAGATATTGTCTAGATCATCGAGCTTTTCTTCTCTTACCCAGTCTCCATCCTGCTTTATCCTATAACGTATTCGGCTGAGACCTGAAACTTCATCCACCGTGCTCATATCTACCGTAGGTGGTGTGGTAGACCAACCTTCCCCCTCAGGAGGCTCTACGTCGTACTCGATGGTGGGGAGACCAGTATCCACTTTTACCTCCTTCTCTTCGATCTCGCTTTCCCTTCCGGCTTCGTTCACGCTTTTATACTCTATCGAATGGCGGCCATCTTCCAATACGATAGGCCCGTCATACTCTTTCCATCCGCTGCTTTCATTTTCCCTATACTCGTTATGAGAGATACCGGAAACGTTATCGGTACCGATGAGTTCAACTTCAGTTTCACTCAGGTACCATCCATTTTCTCCTTCAGTCCCCGATATTGTGGTCGATACAGTAGGATCTTCCCTATCGATCTTGATCTCGACAGAGCTCGTGTTCTCGTTCCCCGCCGTGTCGAAAGAACGATACTCTAGACTATAGACGCCCGATTCATCTAAACCGACGGGACTTGAATAAGTCTCCCAGGAAGTTTCGTTGATCCTATATTCCACTGAATCAACGCCGGAAACCTGATCTTCCGCCGTGATCTCCACTTGTATCCCATCCAGATACCAACCGTTATCTCCAGATGGATCGGGTCTATCTAAGGTCAGATCGGGAGAGGCATCATCGATATTTATCTGGGTAGATCCCGCTAATTCAGAATTACCCACGTTATCGGTCGAAGAATACCTCAATTCGTGCTCACCCGCTTCCTCCAAAGTGAACGGACCAGAATATGTATTCCAATCTCCACCGTCGAGTTGATAGGATGTCGTGTCCACGCCGGAATGAGTATCCGATGCCTGTAATTCTATCTCTACTTGCCCCTGGAACCATCCGTTCTCGCCTTCTTCGCCGGAGAGCACTGGCTCTGTCGTAGGAGGGTCCTTATCAACGCTGAACTGATGATAATGACCTTCATCCGGCGAAGTTTCTGTGATCCCCGCGGTATTCTCCGCTTCTATGTAATACATCACGTCCGTATCATGAGAAAAGTCCGGTATATACCCTTCATACATATCGGCCTGAGTGTGATTGAGGGGACGAGTATCCCAGGTATATCCCTGATCTGTACTGTAATATACGGTCGGATTTTCAGCCAATCCGCTTCCCCCGTCTTTGACCTCGGCGCTGATCGTGTAAGGACCGTCCTTCTGCCATTCATCGATAGACTGGTGGTTTATCTGGGGCGGATCCTTGTCCACCTCGTACTTTACCTTGATACTGTTCAGCACTGGGGTTTCCTTACCGGTCTGTGATGTAAAACTGGCTTTATATTGTATGTACCTATTGACGGGACTCGGGACCACATCCCCGTTCGTCGCCTCTTCCCACGTGCTCCAACTGCTCCCGTCAGGAGAACTCCGAGTTTCGATAGTCAGAGAAGAGCCAGAAGGAACATTTGCATCCCAACTTATGGTGCTCCAGTTGTACATATGTTCTCCACAGTCGTGGACACTCGAATTCAAGATACCGCTGTCCCTGTTGGTCTCGACTATAGCTTCAATGGTGGTGATGGGAGAATCTTCGGAGTCGTGGGTCATGAATTGAGATGTACTAGTTATCTCTCCATCATATTTCCAGTAACCATTTTGACCGGTCAAAGCGACTGCGGCGAGGTCCCCTAGCGGATAGATACCCATCCGGTCATCCTTTTCTATCGGGATATCTAGATTATCCCACGTGGTCACCGCTTCAGTATTTGGATCAAAGTACTCGGTCTGAGCCGCAGAAAATTCCGCATCCTGCCCCGGGCTTACACTTTCCGGATTTTCTGGTCTAAGCACCTTAAGCTTGAACGCGGAGGCGGGATCGCCGGCTGCAGCCCTGAATGTCCTTATCCTTCCGCCTCTATCGGCTCGGAAATCATCTCGACATCCAAGGTAAGTGCCGCCGCTTCCCCAGTAATAATATCCTCCTCTGCTGTCCTTCTCCGGAGACTCGGCGGCCCCTATCTGGAACGTATCCGTCTCAAGTCTGACTTCACCGGGCGTGGATTCTAGGTCTAGATTATGGGTATCTCCCTTCTCAAAATCAGTTTTAGTCCACTGCTCCCATTCCGTCGTCGTTTTGAGATCCTCGTTCGGTTCGGCTTGAGAAAAATCGTCTTCCCTTGAAAAGAATGATTTTGTCTCAGCGATCCCTCCATTGGCTATGAACGGGGCCCACACGGAGAGGATCAGAAAAAATGCTATAAGTATCAAAGGAATGACCGGAACAACATCGGCCGGATCTAAATATCTCCCCTTTTTGGTAACATTCATTCTCTTCACCAGAAGTTAGCCTTCTATCCTCATGGTGTTATATATGTCCTTAAGCTTTACTTAAAGATTTTGGGATTTTTCAAACAAAATCCATGAAAAATCAGCTTAACGGTCTCATAAACAAGGTTGCTCGAACAGAAAAATATTTTAGATATTGGTCAATATATAAAGCTCGATGGTAGAAGAACTTGAAAAGGTAGAAAAGTTCTTAGAACTCGCTCCAGACTCTGAGGTCGATGAGTACGCGAAGGATAATTTAAAAAAGAAATTATTTAAATGGAGGAACGCCGACGTAGACTACCTTGCGGACCTAGAATACTTTGTCAATGGTAAGAGGTTCGATAAGCTTTTAGAAGTTTTTTATGAGATAGAGAATTTAGAAAAGCTTAAGATCAACTTTTTGAAACCCAATACCGACGGAGAATGGAATTTTTCGAAACCGGTGAAGGAACTGAAACTTAAGGGGGGAAAAGGCGTCTGCGAAACATTCGATTATGATCCTACCTCTCTGAACAAGTGGGCAAACGCGGAGAAGTCCAAGATGGAAAAAGTCATGGTTAGAGGTTTCATCACTGACTTCTTCGTTCCGATATCCATCAATACAAAATCCGAGTATCATCGGGCTGAGGAGGTACCGCGGCAATATGAACCTCACCTTAAAAAATTAGGTGATTTATGGTCAGATATCAGAGAGGGTGTCTTGCCGTTCACCATCCGCCTCTGTCTATATACCCAGACCAAAAGATATCCTATCCTGATCGATCCCATAAATGACAAGTTAAAACCGCATCCTCTCAAGGACGTTATAAGGATGGATAGAACGGATAAAGAACCCATAGATTATATGAAATTTGACAGAGTTCTAGCTTGGATGGAATTCCCCGTTCTCGTCAAGAAAATATTTGAGCTCTTATTTGAAACGGAGGAGATGGCGGTCAGTGACATAGCTCATTCTCTTAACATGGATGTGAACGTGGCAAAGAATAACCTCAAGAGCCTCAAAACCAAAGATTTCGTCAAGAAAAACAAAGAGGAATACTATCAGATAAATATGGAAAAGCTGGAGAAGATGGCTAAAAAGCTGAGTGAATGAACTTTTTCCAAATCTGTCACGATTCCTCTTCTATAAGATCACCGATGGTCAGACCCTCGGATTCTTCGGATTTCTTGGTCGAGGTCTTTTCTATCTTTTCCATCAGCTCTATGTCCAAACTGTTCTCCAGTTTATCCCTCAGATCATCACTAGGCCTCATCTCTTCTCGCTCTAATTTTGCGATGACAGATTTCTTTTCACTGATCTTCTTGGCGAGTTCTTCCTGCGTGAGGTCCTTCTTCATCCTAGCTTCCTCTATCCTCTCGGAATAGTCTAAAGCAAGCTCTTTTTGATCCCCCCTGTATATGTCGCTAGACGAGCTAGATCTTTTTTTATTTTTAATCCTCTGGAGGATCTCGTTGTCGGAGACGTCTTCGGTATCCGATGAGAAAACTTCTTTTCCGTAGCTCTTACACTCTTCACACACTGTGATCTCTGAATTCTCTATACTCACGGTTGTACCCTGAGATATTTCCTTACCACAAAGCTCGCAGTTCATGGAGAACACCCAATTATAGGCTCTATTCTCGATAAGCCATTACATCTCAAATGATTTAAAGATTACCTATCGGGCACTTTCACAAACTTTTAATAATGTTCTTTTTCTCTGGACCTTTGATAAGTTCGATAAGAAGATCTCTAAGACGCCACCGTAGCTTAGCTGGCTAAAGCGATGGTTTCGTAAACCATAGACCGCGGGTTCAAATCCCGCCGGTGGCTCTGCTATATTTACACGTAAATAAAGGTAGAATCCCAAAAAATCGGGAGAAGAATATCAAGCGAGTATAACTAAGTTAGGTGTAGTGGTTTCTGTCAATTCTTTAGTGATTTTTGATCTTTCGAAATGATTATCTGAATTGAGGGGATCAATTTTTTCCAAATCTACCATATCACTAGATTCTTGACAGCCTTATTACAGACCAAAATTATTAAGCAATGAGTACTGTTGAGTATAGGTGATAGAATGAGGGAAAAGCTACAGAGTCCTGAAGGACTTGGGAGATCGTTGAGGAATAAATCTTCAGAGGCGATAAAATGAGTGAAAAAGAAGAAGCGAAGACTATCGAGATAAAAAAGGCGACATGGGATAGACTCGATAAAATAAGAAAGAGTGAGGAGTCTTTCGATAAAGTATTGAACAAACTTCTAGACCATTATGACGAGGACTTAGAGGAAGAGGTCGATAGGGACTGGGTAAGATAAAGGAGGGAACCAATAGGATGTTCTGGGCTTTAGGGCTAATGGTAAAAGTATAATATCCGATTCAATGGTTTATAGGCCTAACTCTTAATCTCTTTACTATATCCTATAAACCCATTTTTAATAGGTGGGATAATTTTTCTCGGGATTTAGAGGTGACCTTACATCTAGAGTTATATGTGCTTTAAAGGGGCGATGATATGAAAGATGAAACGATCTGTTTCGTGGAGATAAATGACAATGGAGATACCTATACCGCGAAACTGCAAGCTTCCAGCAGTGGTAAATACAAAGAGTACGAAAACGACGACATTGAACATCTGTTAGAAGAATTATGTGAGGATCTTTCAGTAGAATTGTTGTAAGTCGGCATTCAATAAACAGGATGAAAACTATCCTTAGATGAAATCAGAAGGATATCTAGCCTTTACTGGGATCCTTGATCTGTGGTACCGATGCAGGCTTAACGAGGGCAAAAGGAACTCCCGCCGGTGGCTTCTATATCGATTTTTAAATATCCCCGAACAGAAAAAGTCTCTCGTATCCGACCTAAAATTTAATAGAACGTTATCTCTTTTCTTCCTCCGTGGGACGAATCAGAGCTTTTCTGGAGATAAGCAGATGGAGGATACAACTGGTTTCCTTGGCCACGATATTACTAGGTCCTCTATTTGCAGCGGAAAATTTCTCCTCTCTGATCGATATCGATATTCTGCTCTTCGGCATCCTGTTTTTCTTTTCGATAACCTTCGCGTGCAACATAAACTGCTACCACGATAGGGATGTCGACACACTAAAAAAGAAGGATCTTGCCAGATCTATCGACTCCTTAGGTATCTCGACTGTCAAAAACGTGATGGTCTTTGAGAGCGTGATCGTTTTCGTCCTGATACTCTACTTTTTTCTGAACGGATATATCGGAGTCGCTCTGCTCGCCTCTCTAGGATGGGCTTTCGGCTACCTCTATTCAGCACCTCCCATCCGCTTAAAAAATAGAGGAATTTTAGGTCCGATACCGGTCAACCTGGGGGTTTACGTGCTGCCTATCTTTGCCGGCCATCTTATCATAGATCCAAACCCTACTATGATGTTTCTCCTCTTTGTAGCCGGATACGCTCTGCTCAACTTCGGGATCAACCTCGTCAACGTCGCCGAAGATTACGAAGTAGATAGAAGATGTGAGATCACCACGGCAGCGCATAAATTAGGTCTGAAGAGAACGGTAGGATCTGCTTCATCAACCGCTTCTATCGGAAGTGCTGTCGTCCTTATAACTCTGCTCCCACAGGTGAAAGACTTCTATACAACTCTTGTATTCCTCGTCGCGCTCCTAGCCATGATCTTTACATCCGCGGACATAACTTCGATCCTTCTTTCAGATGAGGTTCATGAAAAAGCGCAAAAGAAGGGGAAAAGATTACCTCTCTACTTCACATCGACCAGATATCCGATGGTCCTTCTACTGCTTTTAGCTATACTCTAACCTTCACCTTCGTATCAACTTTCTGTAATACTCTGGCAGCCTATCTTCCGGGTTGTTCAAAGCGAGACATCCGCATAGAGGTCTTGAGTACTCGCCGTGCATCTCCTTCCAAATTTCTTGAATATCGTCCTCGTAGATATTGCCCCATCCCTCCCGAAGCATATCGCAGGGAAAGACCTCTCCTTCCTCAGAGATATACATCCTGTTGTAGCCAGCGGTGCAGCCCATGAAATCTTCGCTGTCCATGAAAGGACCGGAGATGATCCTTGGATACGCTTTTTTCTTCCTCGCGATCATTTGGATCTCTTTCAGATATTCTCTTTCCTCTTTCTCCAACATCTTCTCATCATCGCTCAAGATCGGCTCGAAGATAGCTACATCGGTCACGCCTTTCTCTTTGACGAATTTTAGATAGCGGTCCAATTCAGATATCTTTTCCGAAGTGACCACTATCCACGAACCGGTCAACATACCCGCATCTCTGACATTTTCGATACTTCTCAGACTTCGCCCGTACGCTCCTTCACATCCCATTATCTCGTCATTCTTTTCCTCTTCGTGATGTTCCAAAGCTACAAGGACGCCCTGGCATCCGGCTTCTTTCAGACTCTTCGCTCTTTCCTTATCTACGGGTCCCGGAGTCGAAACGAGAGCGACGGAAGAATCACCGGTCGCCTTTATCAGTTCTTCGAGATCGTCTCTCAGGAGGGGGTTACCGCCGGTGAAAAGGAACTGGAACGTTCCTAATTCCTTCAGATCCTTTATAGCTTCCAAGATCACCTCCGTATCTAAATCCTCTCGTTCTCCCGGCGTATTGCAGTGCCAGCAGTCGTTCTCGCATCCGCTGGTCAATGATATGTTGACTATCTCCGGCACCGGCTCACCCTGTGAGGCTTTTACCTGCGCATCTAAAAACGTATCAAAAGCTTCTGAAGGAAAGAGAGGGAGGTAGATAGATAATACCTTCTTACCGTCGATCTCCTGAACATTATCTGATCTCCCCAGGCTAAAGTAGTGCTTGAATATGAACAGCTTGAAGCGCCAGGGAAGAGCTCTCACTTTTTTATCCAAAAAAAGTTTGAACACGGTCCTACACCTCTAGAGTAAGGGCTTTTCCATGTATCAGTTCTTTTATGACAGCGTCGACGTTCCCCAATTTATCTCTTATCTCCCCTAATCTGTGTTCTCCGTCACAGAGTTGAAGCAACCTTATATTTTCCTCCTTCTTTTCCAACTCGCAATCTCTGAAGATGATCCTCCCATCTTCGATTTCATAGTCGTCGAGCAGTTTTGGACGATGATGATCTTCCAACTCAGGGATCTCAAAATAAGTCGGCTCTCCTTCCTGGTGAATCGGATAGAACGCGAAGACGGGGGCTTCTTCGCCGAATTTTTTCCTGTATACGTATCTATAACTCTCCAGTCCGGCGGTCGTCCCTTCTCCCACCGCTTTAGCGATGGAGAACGGCGGCCCAGTAACATCTCCAGCGGCGAAGAGTCCTTCATTCACCCTGGAGCGTTTGTCCGTCTTTATGAAGCCGGTCTCGTCCTTTTCACACTCCACAATGTCCGAGGTGATAGCGTCCAACTGGTAAGATTCAAAGTCGATCAAGACGTGATCTCCATGAATCTCCTCATCTTCAGTCAAAACCATTATCTCATCGTCTTTCTCTTCATATCCCCGTATGTTCTTACCGTGGTCGATCACTTTTTTGACTTCCATCCTCTCCTGATTTATTTCTTTAAAAAGTTCTAAAGTCTTATCTAACTTTTCCGTACCCACGAAGACGATAGTTTTACCTTCCTCTTCTTCACACAACTTCTCAAAATGATCCTCCATGAAGCGGTATCCCTTCAGGGTGCCGAACAACTTCCCTCCGAAGTATTCACGTTCGTTCCAAGTCATCTTCATCCCGGCAGCGACTATCACCGCTAGAGAGGTGTATTCTCCCTCATCAGTGACCACGGTAAAAGTGTCGCCCTGATCTTTCACCTTCAACACTTTTTCTTCCTTCACCGGTATCGAATAATCTTCTATATCATTCATCAACTTATCTATGACCTCTCCTTTCTCGTGACTCCAGCCGTCACCGGTCATCCTGACCTTCGTCCAATCCGCAAGGCCGCCGGGAGGGGCGTTAGAGATGACCATGACGCTGGAGGAATGCAGGTTGTAGGTACGCACTCTTCTCGCTCTCACAGCGGCTGAGAGGCCTGCAGGGCCGCCTCCGACCACGATCACGTCTCTATCGTACATCATCCTCCGCACCGGTATTGGACTTTATTATCTTTACCATACGTGAGGGGAACGGCTCGAAAGTAAGTTCCTCCCCATCTTCTAATACCACTGAACCCTTCTCCGGATACACATCCAACGGGTCTTTTTCGCTCACTTTATCCAGTATCCCTTCCACCTTGAGAGGCCAGATACCTCTGTTCACGCAGTTCCTGAACATGTACCGGGAGAAACTTTCTGCTATGACCACCTTTATACCGGCCAGCTGGATCGCCCAGGCACCGCTTTCCCTACCGGATCCCATCCCGAAGTGCCTGCCCGCGACGATGATATCGCCATCTTCTATGGTCTTAAAAAATCTCGGTTCGATACCGGCCATGAGTCCCTGAACAACTCTCTCCGGGTCCAGCGAAAAATATCGGCTTGGATGTATCTCATCTAGCGTTACATCGTCCCCGAAGACTCTAGCCCTACATCTCATCTTCCCACCTCCTCTGGTATCACACCCTCTACAGCGGAAAGCGCACACACCTCGGCATTTGCGAGATATACTTCGCCTTTACCCATCCTCCCCGGGTAATTTCTGTTCTGGGTCGATATGCAGGTCTCGCCTTCGGCTAGCACACCTTTGTCTATACCCGAACAGGGCCCGCAGCTAGGATTCAACATGACCGCACCGGCCTTGACCAACTTTTCGATCACTCCCTCTTTCAGCGCTTTCTCCTGTACGCGTTTAGAGGCGGGAGTGACGAGCAGCCTCACGTCCGGATGTACTTTTCCACTCTCCAATACTTCAGCCGCATCTCTCAGGTCGCTCATCCTGCCGCTGGCACAGGACCCGATGAACACCTGGTCGATACTCTTGCCCGAAACTTTGGAGAGGGTTTTTACGTTGTACGGCTTGGACGGTGCCGCGACGAGAGGTTCTTCCACCGAGATATTCACTTCCTTCACGCAGCGTTCTTTTTCCGATAAAGAGATCTCCACATCACTTTCGATATCGAATTTTTGAAGGTACCTCCTCGTTATCTCGTCCGGTGGAAAAAAGGCAGCTTTAGCACCGGTTTCGGCCGCCATATTGGCGATGGTCAACCGGTCATCCATGTTCAAACCAACTTTATCGACGAACTCGATGGTCTTGTAGTTCGCTTCATACCTTATCTTCTCCAGCATCGATAGGGCGATATCATTTCCATCTTCACCTTCCGAGATCTCCACCCGGATCGTTTCCGGGACCCTGAACCATGTCTTCCCCTCCTTCAGTATCTCCACCGTATCGCTGGAGCCGAATCCAACGCCGAAGGCTCCTAGGGCGCCGTAGGTCGTGGAATGACTGTCTATCCCGGCAACCAATTCCCCGGGTAAAACTCTGCCTTCACACATCACCTGGTGACAGATACCTCCGGATTCGACGTGATCCTTTATACCTTTCTCTTCGACGAACTCTCTCAAACGTTCAACAAAATTTGCTCTCTCTACCGTACTCGGAGGACAGAAATGATCTATAACGCTCGTAACTTTCTCCGGATCCCAGATATCTTCTCCTTCCATATCGTCGAATAGCAAGGGGGCGTTGCCGTCGTGGAGCATCACCCTGTCCACTTCTTTGAACACGTAGTCGCCTTCTTCTCCTCCAAGAAAACGTTCCGAGACCGTCTTCATCCTTCACCTTTTACTTCGGAGACCAGTTCCCAGAACCTGTCTTCAGGGAATCCCAGCATCTCTTCATCGTACTCATCTTTCTTTTCGAGGAAATCGTCTATCCGGCGCTGTCTATCGGTGGTCTTCTCATCTTCTATCCTTCTCAAGACTTCCTCTACCTGCTCTTCCGTCAGGGAGACATCTTTGGAATCTAAAAGTTCTTTCACGTTGGTCGGACCCGAGTGTTTGCCCAGGACGAACTCCCGCTCTCTACCCACCTCTTCAGGAGTGATCGGCTCGTAGGATTCGGTATGAGAAAGAACGCCGGAAACATGGACTTCGCTCTCGTGCCTGTACGAATTGTATCCGGAGATAGGTTTCTGTGGAGAGAGGTAAAGGCCGGATTTCCTCTCCACCATCTTTGAAAGTTCGTAAAGATATGTGGTATCGACCCCGGTATCGGTATCGAACAACTTTTCTATTATCATCACTACTTCCTCTAAAGCAGGGTTGCCCGAGCTGTCGCCCAGAGAATTTACGGTGACCGTGGGATAGTTCACACCCGCCTGGACCGCCGCGACGGTATTCGCCACGGCTAGACCGAAATCGTTGTGGCAGTGAACACCCCAACCTTCTCCCCCGACTTCATCGATGATCTCAGAAGTGAACGAATACATCGCCTCCGGAGTTATCGAACTGGCGGTATCGCATATTATCAAACGGTCCGCGCCTCTATCTCTGACTTCGTTCAATAAATCGATGACAAAATCTAGATCGGAACGGGTGGTATCTTCGCTTATGAAGTCGAAGTTCACCCCTCTTTCATCAGCGTAATTTACAGCTTTCATCACCTCTTCGAAGCATTCCTCCTCGGTCATGTCCTGCTTGTAGTGTAGATGAAATTCACTGGTGGTCGAAAATATGTATAAGTTTTCTACGCCGAGCTCTATCGCGGCGTCTATATCCTCTTTCTTACATCTGACCGTGGCTCCCACTTCTGTGTCCAAACCGGAATTGACAAGCGCTTCGATGGATCCTCTTTCTTTCTCGGACATCATGGGAAAGCCCGCGTCTATTACGGAAATCCCAGCCATCTCCATCATCTCGGCTAGCTCCATCTTATCATTAAGATCGAATATGACTCCCGGACTCTGTTCTCCACCTCTCAGTGTTTCGTCCCATATGTGTACCTTATCGGGGACACGTTTTTCGTCCATAAACCGGGTGTTGTTATCTTCTATCAGGCGATGCATCTTCACACCAAGTTGCCATTTTAGATTGGATATAAAAAGATTGCTAGCTAATGTTAAAAAAACGTTTTTCTCTCTAGAG
>JAGXLI010000100.1 GCA_018334755.1 Thermoplasmatota archaeon | reverse complement strand
CTATATAGGTATTAAAGACGGAAAGATAGACTTCGTAAAAAAGAGCTATACCGGGACTGAAGATGTTATCAAAGTAGAGGGCGTTATCCTCCCTGCCGGTATAGATATGCACGTCCATTTCAGAGACCCAGGGATGACGGAGAAGGAGGATTTTCACTCGGGGTCGGTCAGTGCAGCCTGTGGGGGTATAACCACGGTCATGGAGATGCCCAATACCAGTCCGCCGACGAACACACGGTCACGGTTAGAAGATAAGATAAAGATAGGCGAGAGAAAATCGGTCATCGATTTTGGACTTTATGGGCTGCTCAGTGATGAAATCGGTGAGATGGCGGAACTCATCGATTTCTTCAAGGTCTATATGGCGCCATCGACCGATGCTCAAGCTCTGAAAGGAGAAGAACTAGAACGTCTCTTGAATAGGGCTCATTCGCAAGGCGTGTCAGTAGCGTTTCATCCTGAAGACCAGTCCTTCTTTAACGAACCCGGAAGTGATCTAAAAAGCTATAACGAATCTCGTCCTTTAAAAAGCGAGCTGAAGGCCATTGAAACTCTTAAAAGCTTACCTTGTAAAGACAAATATGTCTGCCACCTGACATCTAAGGATTCTTTAGGGAAGGTCAAGGAATACGGCTACGTTAGTGAAGTGACTCCACATCATCTTTTCCTGAGTGACGAGGCTTTCCTCGGCCAGTTCGGAAAAGTTAACCCTCCTCTTCGAGACGATTCCAAAAGATTTCCCCTTTGGAAAGCCTTCGAAAGAGGACAGATAGACATCGTGGCTAGTGATCACGCTCCTCATCTTGAAAGGGAGAAGGAAGATGATTTTCAGGATGCACCGGCGGGCTTACCGGGAGTGGAAACAATCTATCCACTGCTCTTGAATTCCGTTTCCAGAGGTAAAATTTCGATGTCAACTGTTGTTGGGTCCATAGCTCTGAATCCGGCTAGAATATTAGGGCTGAAAAAGGGCAAGATCGAAGAGGGATACAGTGCCGATCTTATAGTGATCGATTTTAGAGAGACTGAGCCGATCAAAGCAGAAAAGCTGCATTATAAGTGCGGTTGGACTCCTTACGAAGATTTCCAAGGAATTTTCCCTAGAAAGGTCATATCTGATGGAAAGATCATAGTGGATGATAAAGAATTTGTAGGGGAGAAAGGAGACGGAGAATATATAGGGAAGAAATAACTTGTGTTTAAGAAGATTGATCGGAGCGTGTAAACTTGAAAAAAGAAAAATATGTAGAAGATCTGATAGAAGGAGATGAGGTGAGGGACAGGTTCGCGGTCAAAGAAAAAACACCGCCAAAAGAGTACACCAAAGGATGGTACTTCAGATTGATGGTCGGAGACAAGACCGGTAAAATACCGCTGGTATACTGGGGTGGGTCCGAGGAAAGATTCGTCCGAAGGATTTATGAAAGTCTAAAAGTCGGTGACGTGGTCGAAGTGAAAGGAGTTGTCAGCACTTACAAGGGAGAACTTCAGATATCCATAAACGAGGAGGAACTGCACGGCATAGATAGGATCAAATCGGGGGATTACGAAGTGGAAGAATACATACCATCTACTGAAAGAGACGTGGATGAGATGTTCACTGAACTTCTTCAATTGGCTAGAACCATCGATAACGACGACCTGTATGAACTCGTAAGTTCTTTCTTAAAAGACGAAGATTTCGTCGAGAGATTCAAAAGGGCCCCATACAGCAAGAAATATAATCACAATTATCTGGGTGGATTATTGGAACATACTTTGATAGAAACCAAGTTGGCCGACGAGATAGCCGAGATCTATAATGAGGTGGATAGGGACTTATTGTTAGCTTCAGCGATCATCCACGACTTCGGTAAGGTAAGGGAATACAATACCTCTACTTCGATAGAGCTTACGAATGAAGCACAATTGGTGGGTCACACTGTGATATGTGAACGTATGATAAAAGAGAAGACCGATGAGATCTCTGGTTTCCCGGAGGATCTGAAGTTGGAACTGTCGCACATAGTGCTATCACATCACGGAGACTATGAATGGGGTAGCCCTAGAAGTCCAAGAACAGAGGAAGCGGTAGCCCTCCACCATATAGATCTATTAGCGGTGAGGTTGAGCGGATTCCTCCAGGCTAAAGATGAATTCGGACCTGAAGATGAAGAGATGATCTACGTATCCAAAGAAGGTGTACAGAGGCCGATATTCAACAGATGATCTGAAAATTATGATGATGAAGATGGTCAATCTTTAATAGGAGTTATCATTAAATCTATGAAAAGAAAAGGTGTCAGTAGTGGGTAAAACAATATGCATAAATTGTGGGGCCGCGATCTCCGACGAGGTAGATCAGTGCCCAAATTGTGGTAAAAACCCGAATGAGAGAGAAAGAGAACCTATTTCAGATACTGAAGAAGATAACGACCAGGAAGTATCCGACGGTCAAGAGGAACAGCAGACCGAAGTAGAGGATGAGGAGAATCAGGAGGAACAGGAAAGCGAAGCAGAGGAAGAGAAGAGTCAGGAGGAGGCTGAGACCGAAGCAGAAGATGCAGAAGAAGTAGAGGATGTGTCTCAACAAGAATCAGAGATGGAACAGGACGAACAAAAAGACCAGACATCAACTGAAGAAGAGGATGATACAGAAAAGTCCTCTGACGATAAAAATATCGAGATCGATCCAGAGGATAAAGAACAGGTCTCTAAAGCTTTCGAGACATTAGATATGATCGAGGACGACACTTATGAGGTCAAGGACGGAGATTCATCGGTAGTGGTCGATAAGATCAAATCTTTTGTTTCTAAGGAAGATCAAGAGGGTAAAGAATCTGAAAGTGATAGTAAATCCTCAGAGGCAGATCAAGAGAAGGAAGCAGAAACGGTCGAGAAAAGCAAAGAAGAAGGTAAAAAGGAGATTGAATCAAAAGGTCAAGAACAGGAAGAATCAAAAGTTCAAGAACAAAAAGATGAGGAAGAAAAAGAGAAAAGACGGACTTACGAGTGTCCACTCTGCGGAACGAAAGTGGATGAGGGCACTGAAGAATGTCCGGGATGTGGAGCGATATTCGAGGAGTGAAAAATATTAATATTCTTATTACCTTTTTGCTTAGACATGTTTCAGACTAGAGTATTGAGCGATCTAAGCCAGAAAAAGATCAAAAAGATACTGGACCAGATCGGCTGTGATGAAAAAGGCATAGAGATAATGGCCCCCAAGGCCGATCACTTCCTTGTTCATGCGAAAGGTCTAGACCCCAGAGCCGCCAATATAGTGAAACAGGAATTCTTATCTTCGGGAGGAGAAGCTGCCGTCTCTTGGAGTTCTCTAGATCTCTCAACCCAAAAAAGCGAGATCGTGATGATGGGCACCCTCGCTCAGTATCAAAAAGTGGAAGAAAAACTGAAAGAGCAACCTTTCGACCTGCCTAGACTCGCTGAAGAGATTGAAAATGTTATAGGATCAGATTCAAGCTTTAACTCTCTTCCCTGGGATGGTGAATCCTGTCAGATCATGGGTATACTGAATGTTACGCCAGATTCGTTTTACGACGGTGGAGATTCCCC
>JAGXLI010000099.1 GCA_018334755.1 Thermoplasmatota archaeon | reverse complement strand
AGGATCTAAAAGTCTACATATTCTATTCAAGCAGGACCGAGCCAGAGATACTATCGGTTTATGAGGGATATCTGACAAAACTGGAAGAAAAAAATATCGAGTATGAGAAGATCGATATCTCCGAAAGCAAAGAAAAAGCTAAAGAATTTGATATAGAGGTGACGCCCTCGATCTGTATAGTGATCCAGGGAGAAGTGGAGATGAGATATGAAGGTCTAGCTCATATGAAGGAAGTTTTAGGAGAGTCCATGATCGGGGACATCGAATAAAAATTAAGGTGTGAAAAATGATGGGGGAGAAACCAAAAGTTTGGATATTCTACTCGAGCAGGACGGAGCCCGAGCTGTTAACATTTTACGCTGACGGTCTAGCATATCTGAAAGATCACGAGATAGAGATGGAAGTCATCGACATATCTGAGGATACAAAAAAAGCGAAGGAATTCGACGTGAGTTCCACTCCGACGGTACTCATAGAAAAGGAGGGAGAAGTGATAGAAGAATACGAAGTCATCAGTTATCTGGACGGGATACTTGAGAGGGATGAATTGAAGAGGATATTTGAAGAATCTTGAAAAAGCGACAATAGTTGAGACCGTATATTGAAATATTTCTTTTACCCCAAATCTTATTAGCTCATCTACATAATAAAGAGATGGGAAAGATCATAATCCCTACATGATGGTGATTGTTCAGATCTCCTTTGATCCTATTATTAGAACCTTGGAGAGGAGGATATAAGATGAAAGAAAGAGAGGAACTCGAGGAAGAATTACAGATATATAAGGAAAGACTTGAAGATGCGATGGAGACCGGGAATCTTGCTTGGTGGGAGATGGAACTCCCTTCAGGAGAGATCCAGTTCAACGATAGAAAGGCGGAGATGCTTGGATATCCGCCCGAAAAGTTTGAACATTATACCGATTTTACAGATATCATCCATCCGGAGGACCATGACAGAGCGATGAAAGCGATGAAAGACCACTTGGAAGGCAAAGAGAAAAGATATGAAGTGGAGTACCGTATCGAAAAGGATAACGGGGAGTACAAGTGGTTTCGAGACGTAGGATCGATAACGGAAGAGGAGGGAGAATACAAGAAAGTTACTGGTATCGTAATAGATATCGACGAGAGAAAGAGGATTCAAGAACATGAAAAATTTCTTCATTCCCTGTTGAGACACGATCTCAGGAACAAGATCCAGCTTATACAGGGATATTTAGACCTTTTAGATATGAACTATGAACTTCCGGAGGAAGCGGGAGGATATGTCAAGAAAGCAAAAAAAGGTGTAAAAACCAGTGTCGACCTCATCGAAAAAGTGAGGACCCTCATAAGAGCGAGTGACGAAAAGAGAAAAAAGGTAAGACTCGAAACTTCCATCCGCGATGCGGTCGAAGCGAACGAAGATAGGATGGAAGAGAACGATATGGAGATAGAGATCAAAGACCAAGATAAATCATTTTACGTCAGAGCCGGCCCTCTATTGAAAGAAGTTTTCTCCAACCTCATCGAGAACGCAATAAAATATTCCGGCGGTGATGAGATAAGGGTATCGAGGAAGGAGGTCGACGGTAAGATCATCTGCAGCATAGAAGACGACGGAGAAGGGATACCTGATGAAAAAAAAGAGAAGATATTCAACAGAGGATTTACTACCAACGAAGAAAGAGGGACGGGATTGGGCCTATACCTTCTTAGAGATCTAGTTGAGACTTACGGTGGAGGAGTAGAAGTTGAAGGTTCAGAACTCGGCGGCGCAAGATTCGACGTGTATTTGGAAAAAGGCGATTAGGTCAGATCACGATTTATGCTAAAAACCCCTCGCCCCACAATACTTTTTTATAACTAACCGTTTTTCTCCTAATTGTGAACGGAAAAGAAGGTTCGGGGGAAGACAAAGTTTACGAGATCCTGGTTGTCGATGATGAGACAGAGGTTCTTAAATTGCTCCAGGAGACTTTAAGGACAGTAAAGACTATCGACTGCAACGTCACGCTGGCCAGTAACGGGGAGTACGGTCTCAAACATGTCAAAGAAGGAGATTTCGACATCGTTTTATCCGACTATCAGATGCCCCAGATGAACGGGATAGAATTCCTCAAAGAGGTGAAGAAAGAATCTCCCGATACTGTGAGATTCATGATAACGGGTCAGGGTGATTTGAAGGTGGCTAAAGAGGCAATCAACGAAGCCGATATCGAGCAATATATCGAGAAGCCCTGGGATACCGACGAACTTATCCTCACGATACGAAAAGCGTTGGGAGAGAAAGAGGAAGATATAGAAGGGGAAGAGGAAGTCGTTTCATCCAACGAAGACGTTAAGGAAGCTGTCGAAACCGTAGAGGCCTTCCAAAAAAACCTAATGGAAAAGCCTTCAGAGACCTTCGAAAAAGAGACCATGATGTTCGAGTTCGAATCTAGTGACGAGTTCAATGAGTTCTCCTTCCAGATAAAAAATAAGAAGAACCTCTCTATCGAGGACGTCAATATATTTGAAAACAAGTACGTGGTGACCGTAGGGGTCTATCCACCATCCTATGGAAAAGTCAAGTGATCTGGTTTGGTGTGAAAGACCGGAATATAGAACCTTCAATCCCTATGCCAGTACGCTCTCTCTTGTCGAATCCGGGCAGTACATGCATGCAGAGTTGCTCTTTTCTATCTGCTCTCTAAATTCTTCAAAATCGTGGTTCGGCGGAAGGCTGAAGATATTCAGATCGGCCTGGGGAGCTTTCTCCAGTCATTCCTCCGTAGTTATGGGTTTCACCTGAACATCATCTACGGGCAATCTCGCCTCGTTCAGTAGTTCGTCTACGTTCTCCTTCACCTCTTCCACCGACTCTTCGTCTCCCGTAGGTACTAGAAGGTTGAGTTCGGCGTGCCAGTTCAATTTTAGTTTATAAGCTGTCAGGATCGAAAGGTCACAGTTGGGAAGCCTGTCAGGGGACTCCCACTTCTGGCACTGTTTCGGCAGCCACAGGTTCACCTTCTTATACTGGCCGAGCCCCGCGGATGGATGGTTCGCGAAGAGGATGACACCGAACTTGTTTTCTGTCGCTTTCTTCATCAGGTCCGCTATCTCTTTTTCCCTTCTCTCATCTCTTGGCATCCTCAAAAATACGATGTTAGGGCTGAACAGCGACCTTTTCAGGGTCTGCATGCTGCTGGGCGTGACTTCAGAAAATCCCTTACCCTCTATGATAGTCCAGTCGGAATATATACCCTGCTCTTTGAAGGTTCCCGCGAGATCTCTGAACTGCTTTTCCGTCCTCACGTTCCGTTTCTCTTTATCGACTCCCAGCATACTGACGGATCCCCTAGGATAAGTTATATCGCTGACCAGTTCGGAGACGCCTCTGATCTCACTGGGATCTTTGGCCGGGATAAGAAAATTGGGGACCCAGGCCCTCTCCTGCGAGCTGGGTAGGTCCCTGGATTTCTTAGCCGCCCATTCCGCTAGAGCTACGAACAGGCCGCTTCTCACGTTCCCATATTCAGCGTCACCTGCCAATTCCCTGTGCATCAAGACGTAGTAAAACCCGGTGACGACAAGGACCGCGACTACACTGAAGATCGCCTTCC
>JAGXLI010000009.1 GCA_018334755.1 Thermoplasmatota archaeon | reverse complement strand
TTGGAGTTCTCTAGAACTCTCAACCCAAAAAAGCGAGATCGTGATGATGGGCACCCTCGCTCAGTATCAAAAAGTGGAAGAAAAATTGAAAGAGCAACCTTTCGACCTGCCTAGACTCGCTGAAGAGATGGAAGATGTTATAGGATCATATTCAAGCTTTAACGCTCTTCCCTGGGATGGTGAATCCTGTCAGATCATGGGTATACTGAATGTTACGCCAGATTCGTTTTACGACGGTGGAGACTACGATGCAGCAGAAAAAGCAGTAGAGAGAGGCGTAGAGATGGCTGAGGAGGGAGCGGATATAATAGACATTGGTGGGGAGAGTACACGGCCAGGAAGTGAACGCATCTCTAAGCAAAAGGAATTGGAGAGAGTTGTCCCGGTCATAGAAGAACTCTCCTCTCAGATTGATATCCCTATATCTATAGATACTTATAAACCGAAGGTCGCTGAAAAGGCTGTAGAGGCCGGAGCGGATATAGTCAATGATGTTTTTGCCCTGAGACAGGAGGGCATGCCAGAAAAAATTGCAGGATTGGATGTTCCCGTGATCATGATGCATATGCAGGGTAAACCGAAAGATATGCAGGAAGACCCTTCTTATGAGGACGTGATCGGGGATATCTCTTCCTTTTTCCATGAAAGGATAGAAGTCGCTAAAAAAGCCGGGATAGAGGAAGAAAAGATAATCATCGATCCAGGGATAGGATTTGGAAAAAAACTTGAACATAATCTTGAGATCCTAGACCGTCTAGACGAATTTTCTTCCTTGGGTTATCCTGTTCTTCTCGGGGCTTCTCGTAAAAGTTTCCTGGGAGAGATACTTGGAAAGAAGGCTGACAATAGATTATACGGTTCTTTAGCTGTAGCCGCAGATGCAGTTGAAAAAGGCGTTTCTGTGCTCAGAGTCCACGATGTAAAAGAGACTAAAGACGTCGTCCAAACGATGAACTCGATATCTGATCAACTATGATAGTGGCGACCACTCTGGTCATCGAGCGATGGGGATATTACGGGCTAACTAAAGGAGGAAAAAGAGTTTTCCGAAGTCTTTCGAGTCAAAAGGAAAGATTATAGTAGCTGGTACAAATCCTTTTATAATTGATATTCCCTAATCTGAGAAGATGCAAGAAAACCCCCCTCCGACAAGAAGGAACGGCCGTGAGATAAAGATGGATCGTGGAGAAGTCGGATCGGATAAGATCGTAACGTGATTCATATGCTGACTTTGGTATTGGCAGAATGCGAGATTAAGGTCAGCCCGGGCGAGATAGATGGCAACAAGTCCTTTCCTGAGATGGTCCATTTCCCCCTATTGTTGACTCAGGACTCGGGTCTCGCGGAAGAGAGGGAATTGAGAACTATAGTCCATACCATAGAAGACAAAGTTTTCTATTTTGGATCCGACGTTAAGATCCCTGATGACATAGAAAGATTCAAAAAGATGATGCTCAACGCCGCTAAAGGTGACCAGCCTCAAGGGATCAGGGTTTCAGAAGAATGGTTGATAGAGACTTTGAATGACCAGATCGGAAAGAAGATGGTGATGACATCTAAAGGCGAGAAAGTAGATCCTTCTGAGGTTTTCTCGAGGACAGAAGATTATGTAGTGGTGATAGGTGGATTCAGAAAGGGAGATTTCGACCATCCAGTTTATCGATGGGCGGATAGAAAAATTTCCATATCGCCAAGACAGATGAAACCATGGTCCGTGACCGCCGAAACACTGGTAGGCTACAGGTACTGTTCATTTGAATAATTTAGCTATGTTCTCATCGAAGGGGACTCCCATAGTATTAGAGACGGGCTCACATTTACTTCGAGTCAAAAATGCGATGGGTGAATAATCCATTTCCGAGAACGACTCCCAGTTCGCCATGCCTTTAGCGATTATCAGGTCGGCTCTTCTCAGCTTTTCCTCAACCTCTTTGGGTATTATCTCGAAATCAACACCGACCGCATAACCTCCCGTAGTTTCCAACTGATCAGAGATCTCATCTATATCATATTTTAAAGCGTCTTCCATCGTGGCATCAGTAAGTATAGGTTCACCTTTGACTACCACGGTCAGATGTATCTCATACTCTTTTATCTTTTTTAGAAGTATGGTATCGAAAACTATCTCACCTGCATTATCGGTGAAGAAAATCACTTCATCGCCCTCTTTTAGTATCCCTTCAATCTCGTCAGTATCATCGTACCCTAGCCCCTCATCTATTATATTTTGGAATTCCTCTATAAGGTAATCAGGCGAGGCTATATCGTCCCTGTACCCGAAATCTAGAACGTTTCCGGCTATTGAAACAAGTACTGCTTCCCTAAATGACCCTTCTTCGGCTATCTTTTCTGCTTTTGGTAGTAATTCTTCAGCAGCCTCGTTGCTTTTCTTCTTTATTTCAGAATAAGGATCATCTGTCCCTAGAATATCATAGACTTTACCGTGTACTTTGGTGGCGACTTCGGCAGAAACTGCTCCCTCTTCAAATTCTTCATTTAGGATGGAGAGGGCCCGTTTTATGACCTCTCCTTCCTTGTCTTCGTCAACGATTTCGGCCTCGTACCGGCACCTTTTCAAAAGACAAGGTACACATTCAGGGTGTATCTCCAATTATAATTCACCCTCATCCAATTTTTGGTTTATCTCTTCTGAGTTGATATGCCCCTCAACCGTTATATCTATATCCTCTTCTTCTAAACCGTCTAGACCTTTCAGACCTTCCTTGACTTTGACCACTAATTGGACTCCCATAGGACAGAAAGGACTGCTTGGAGTAAATGTTAGACTTATTGACTCGTCCTCAACTTCCAGATCGGAGATCAGCCCCATGCTGTATACATCGGTTCCGGTCTCGGGATCCATTACCTGTTTTAGTCTTTCTACGACCTCTTCTTTTGCTGGCATCGTCATCACCTCTTTAGATTCTTACACATCATCACAGTATCAAGGCATTATATAAATGGAGGGGCCTGCTTTCTCTTCAAGTCCGACCGAAGTCTTTATAAATTTTCAGTGGAATCTACGTCTATGAATGAGTCGACGGATGTGCAGAGCAGGTTGGCGGAAAAACGGTTTAAATTGACAAGGGTCGGGGTGACCGGAGTCAAGAAACCTATTGAGGTTAAGAGGCCTTGGGGCAGTAGGACGCTAAATGCCACTCTGGATATATACGTGGACCTCCCCTCTGATCAAAAAGGTTCTCATATGTCTAGAAACGTCGAGGTGACTTCAGAGATTGTGGATAAGACCGTAAGAGAACCTGTAGAAGGTCTAGAAAACCTGGCTTCTACGATGTGCGGTCAACTTTTAGACAAGCATGAATACGCCTCTTATTCAGAAGTGGATATCCACGCTGATTATTTTCTCGAAAAGGAATCACCAAAAGGAAGAACAAGTCTTGAAAATTACCAGATAAGAGCTAAAGCCGAGGGAAGGAGGAATAGTAGGATTAGAAAGTATATCGGGGTAACTGCGATAGGGATGAACACCTGCCCCTGCGCAATGGAGGGTACGAGAGAAAAGTTAAAAGAGACCCATCCTGAGATGGCCAATGACTTGGACGAGATACCGGTCATCACTCACAATCAGAGGAATGAAACCACAGCGATGCTCGAGGTTCCAGCAGAAAAAGAAGTAGAGGTCAACGACCTGATAGAGATAATCGAGAGCTCTCTCTCGTCTCCCACCCATGAGATCTTGAAAAGAGAGGACGAAGCGGAGATCGTCATCCAAGCTCATGAGAATCCCAAATTCGTCGAGGATGTCGTTAGAGAGATATTATCGAAGGTCTTGGAAAGATATGATGATTTCCCTGGTTCCACTCATATAGAAGTCAAAAGTGAAAGCGAGGAATCCATCCATAAACATAACGCGCTGGCGGAAAGGATCACCACCTTTGGAGAACTTAGAGAATAGTTCACTTCTGAGCTCTCAACTCGAACATCGCCCCGGACTCGACCTTTTTTTCTTTTGCCAACTCCATCAATTCCCGCAGCTTCTTGGTCAAGGCCTCCCGCAGGTAATTTTCTTCGATCTCTTCTATCTTCTCTTCGATTAGTTCTTCGTGTTCTCCTAACAGCTCATCGCTCCAAGGCAATTCGTCCCTTCGTATCGACTCTTCAACTTCTGCGAAGCCGATAGACTTCAATTCGTCTTCTATCATCTGAGGTGGATACTCTTCCAGATGGCTTTCCCCTAAGAGCTCATAGACAGCTTTTTCCAACCTCCAGATCCCGACTTGTACCTCGTCTAAAGCACAGGGCGAAGTCTCCTCGTTGAAAGGATAGTAATCGATTATCGTCAATTGACCGTCATCTTTCAGCACTCTGTAAAACTCCCTGAACACTGAGCTCACGAAGAGTGTTATGTTTTCTGAGAGAGCACTCACGGTCGCCTTACACATCACGTGATCGAAAGTCTCCGGTTTGATGAACTGCAGCTCTGAAAGGTTTCCCCGGATAAAATTCGCCTTTTCCAACTGGTTCCGACATTCTTCCATAAATTCTTTATTGAGGTCTATAGAGACTACATCGGCTCCTCTTTTTTCCAAGAACTCGGTCATCCCGCAGGCGCCCGTTCCCGCGTCCAGCACAAGTTTCCCTTTCAATCCTAGTTCGTCTAGTTTTTCCATATAGCTTGGATTATGAAAGAAATATATGTAACTAATGCAGATAACGCTTTACGGATGAAAATCTTTTAAAACCATAACCCTTATATCATAATCCTCTTATTTACTCCCGAACCAAGTAAATAATTCAAGGGGATATCATGTTAAACGCTGAGATAAAGTCTAACGTATTGAAGGACCTGATAGAGATCGTGGGGACTATAGTTGACGAGGTAAAGATAAATCTCGACGAAGACGGACTATCTTTAAAGGCTGTAGACCCTGCCCATGTAGCCATGGTCGACTTAAGGTTAGATAAAGAAGCTTTTGAGACATATGAAGCTGAAGAAACAGAATTGGGTTTAAATATAACCAAGATCGAGCAGTTCTTAAAGCTCTCCGAATCGGGGTCTATCATCGAGATGGAACACGATGAAGATGAAAATCGTCTGAGGATGAAAGTCAACAGCATAACTCAAAAGATGCCTTTATTAGACACCGCCGGTATGACGGACCCGAACGTTCCCAGCCTTGACTTACCCCTCAATCTAAAGATAAAAGGTAAGCATCTTCTCAACGGCGTCAAGGCGTCTGAGAATATCTCAGACCATGTATCGATCACCGCGAATTCTGACGGTTTTGAGATATTCTCAGAAGAAGATGAAGATATGGTCAGATTATCTTTAAGTGAAGATGAGCTGGAAGAGTTGAGCGCTAATGAAGAAGTGAGGTCCCTTTTTGCCCTAGACTACTTCTCCAGCATGGTCAAATGTGTCTCAAAAGACACCATTTTAGATATCGAACTGGGAGCTGACTATCCTATCAAGATACAATTTGATTTTGCAGACGGCGATGGTAACGTTAGGTACTTATTAGCTCCAAGGATAGAGAGTACATAATTATTCGGCAAAACTTTCTGGCCCGGAAAATCCTCTTCACTTTTAGGAGAGTCACAAAGACTTTAGCTTCTCTATCTCCTTTTTCCCTTAGACCACTTCTTTTTTTCCTGCTCCATCTCCATTTTCTTTTGATAGTTTTCTTCGAAATCTCTCAATTTTTCTCTGATATTTTCGATATCGAACTCTCTACAGTCGATCTTAAGATAGTAGTAATCCTTTCCTTCCTCCGCTGACTCCCTTTCAAAGGGGCGTATTTCACCGAAGGTATCCTCCGGATGTATCTCTAGTTTAACACAATCTCCTTCCTCGCTCACCTCTTTTTTAAAGTTGTCTTTCAGGTCATCACAGGGTTCTAAACCTAATAATTTATCTATCGCATTTTTCTTCGCTTCCATGAGTTCTTGATCGACATCTTCTTCTTTCTTTTTCTTATCGGACCTTTTCTCTTCTTCAGGTTTCTGCTCTTTTTCTTTGCCTTCTCTGACTTTCTCTTTTTCTTCTTCCTTTTCTATTTCTTCTTTTTGCTCTATACTTTCCCTCTTTTCTTCAGCTACTTCTGGTTTAGGTGGTTGTTGTTTCTCCTGAGTAGATTTCTGATGGTCTTCCTGCTGCTGTTCTCCGGAGTCCTTATATTCCTGGCAGTTATCACAGTACCAACGGCCGTACTCATCGATGTATCTTAGTTCCTGTCCGCAGTTCGGGCAGGTATTGGGCGTTTCTTCAGATTCTTCCGAGTCCTGGCGCGGTTCTTTCTTTTCTTTCAAATCTTCTAGTCTTTTCTCTTCTTCCTCTAACTTTTCCTTTTCCTCCTGGATTTTAGACTTTTCAGACTCTAGTTCTTTTTCTTTGTTATCCAATTTGGTCTCTTTTTCTGCGATTTCTTGTTCCCATTCTTCTATTACCTCTTCTCTTCTATCTAGACGTTTCATTTTATGTTTCAGCTCTTCTTTTTTGACTTCTTGTTCTTCTTCCTTAAGTCTGTCTTCCCATTTCTTCAGCTCATCTTCTTTTCTACTGAGTTCTTCCTCCTTTTCTTCGAGTTCTTTTTCTCGTCCCTCTAATTCTTCTTCTTTCTCTTTAAGTTCTTCTTCTCCGTGACTTATTTCTTCCCTTTCTGTCTTGTCTTCCTTTTCTTTGAGATCGTCTTCCCACTTTTCTAACTCGTCTTCTTTTTTATTGAGTTCCTCTTCCCTTTCTTCTATTTCAGTTTCTTTTTCATCGATTTCATTCTTTAGCTCTTCTACTTTTTCCTCCCTCTCGTTGAGTTCATCTTTCTTTCCTTCAATCTCTTCTTTCTCAGTTTTAATCTTATCTTCCTTTTCCTTGAGATTGTCTTCCCATTTTTTTAACTCATCTTCTTTTTCTTCTAATTCCTTTTCTTTTTCCTCCATCTCCTCTTCCAGTCTTTCTAATTCGTCTTCTTTTTCTTTGAGTTCATCTTTTTTTTCTTCAATTTCTTCCTTTTCGCTTTCTATTTTATCTTCCTTTTCCTTAAGGTTGCCTTCCCATTTTTTTAATTCGTCCTCTTTTCCTTCTAATTCCTTTTCTTTTTCCTCTATATCCTCTTCGAGTCTTTCTAGTTCATCTTCTTTTTTATTGAGTTCTTTTTCCTTTTTTTCTAGGGTGTTTTCTTTTTCGTCGATTTCATTTTCCCATTCTTCTAGTTCATCCTCCTTTCCTTTGAGTTCATCTTTTTTCTCGTTTACTTCTTCTTTTTCGCTTTCAATTTTATCTTCTTTTTCTTTGAGTCCGTCTTCCCATATCTTCAATCCCTTTTCTTTTTCCTCGAGTTCCTCTTCTTTTTCTTCTATTTCACTTTCTTTTTCATCGATTTCGTTTTCTCGCTCTTCTAGGTCTTCTTCTTTTTCATCTATTTTTTCTGATTTTTCTTTGATCTCCTCTTCTCGTTCCTCTAGTTCTTTCTTTTTATCTGATACATCCTCTCTTTCTTTTTCGAGTTCATTTTCTTTTTTTTCCAGTTCTTCTTCTCGAGAATTTATGTCTTTTTCCTTCTCTTTGATCCTTTCTTCTCTCTCCTCTATTTCTTTTTTCAATTCTTTAAGTTCGGATCTTTCTTCTTCCAGTTCTTTTTCTCGTTCTTCAAGTCTTTCTTCCTTGTCCTTTAATTCATTTTTTTCTTCTTCTAACTTCTCTTCTGCTTCCTGTAATTCTTCCTCCCCTTCGTTCAACATTTTAGTCTTGCTTGACAGTTCCTCCATCTTTTCTTCAAGTTTTCTATTTTTTTCTTTGATCTCCTCTCTCTTTTCTTTTAGATTGCTCTTTATCTCTTCTATCTCCTCTTCTTTCTCTTCCAGTTTCCCCCATCTTTCCTCTTTTCTCTCTAGTGATTCTTTCTTTTCTTCTACTTCTTTTTTCATCTCCTCGATTTGTTCCTCTTCATTTCTAATATCTTCCTTTTTTTCTTCTAATCTTTCTTCCTTTTCATCTAAAACTTTGGATCGCTCGGAAAGTTGATCCTTTTTTTCCGCTAGTTTTTCTTTCCGTTTTTCTACCTTTTTTTTCTTTTCTTCGATTAGTTCCTTTTCATCTCTGATATTTTCTTTTTTTTCTTCTAATCTTTCCTCCTTTTCATCTAAAACATTGGAACGCTCAGAAAGTTGATCCTTTTCTCTCTCCAGCTTCTCTTCCCGTTTTTCTAATTCTTTTTTCTTTTCTTCGATCTTCTCTTTTTCTTTCTCGAGTTTTTCTGCTCTATTCTTCAACCCTTTGATGTGGGAATCCATCTCATCCAATACGTTTTCATCCTCTGGCAATTTAATATCTCCCTTATAAGGGGTAATAGTACTCATTTTATACAAATGTTATGTCTCGGACCGGTTTAAGAATAAACCTTACTCTTTAAAACAGTCTCTCTCTAAACCTGGGAGAAAATAAGATTTTTTCTTCACCTTAACTCTGGGTTCAATCGGTCATGATCAATATCTTTCGCTTCCTTTGGTGTTCAGCCGGAAATAGAGATCTGACCCTTCTAATGATCTCCCTCTCAAGGTCCTCCTCAGCTGGTCCACCATCTCCTCATATTCCGAAGGGCTGTCAAATTCCTGGGCGAAGTCATATTCTCCCATCACGGGTTTGAATCCCATATCTTTCATCTCTTCAGCCACTTCAAGAGGTTTTGGGTTGGATGGACCGAAATATACCTTCACGTACAATTTCATAAAACTAATAATCTATTCAACTAATAAAAAGGTTATCATTCTAGGGTCATCGATAATCTAGAACCACGACCGACTTATGACCTCCTATTATACACAAAATAAAAATACCTTCACTTCAATACTCATTTGATGACTACGGGGATTGTGCTGATTGCGATAGGGATCATATTGTTCATCATAGAAGCTACTGATCCCGGATTTTTCATAGCGATACCAGCCGGTGTTCTAATCACACTGGGTTTCATGTTCATATTCTTTCCGGGGCAGGTATTAAGTATTTGGACGCCATTGGTAGTCGCGGCAGTAGTACTCCCCCTCATGTTCATCTCGCTTAAATTCTACCAGAATATCTCGCCTCCGTCCAAACCGACAACAACGATGACCACGTCCTTGGAAGGAGAGACCGCCCAAGTGGTCAAAGAGATCGAGCCTAACAATATCTCTGGTAAGGTCAAGGTCAGTGGTAGCAAGATATGGAGTGCGACCGCTGACGAGAAGATAGAGGTGGGGGAAAAGGTGAAGATTGTGAAAGCGGAGGGAGTGAAACTCGTAGTGGAAAGATTAGAAGAACTATAGGATGTGAATATATATGTTTCTAGAATGGTTAGGACTGCAGATGGAAGCGGGCGCCACCACTTGGATAGTTATCCTGGTGATAATAATAATAATGTTCGCCGTGGTGGCAGGGAGGAGCGCTTTTTGGATAATCCAACCCTACGAACAGGGTATATGGATCGTACTGGGGAACTTCAGGAGGACTTTAGAACCAGGTGTCAATATCGTTCCACCATTCATCTCTAACGTCATCAAGATCGATCTAAGAACTCAGGTACTGGACGTTCCCAGGCAGGAAGTGATCACGAAAGACAATTCTCCGACCAATGTAGATGCTATCATCTATATCAAGGTCGTAGATGTGGAGAAGGCGTTCTTTGAAGTTACGGATCACAAAGCGGCCACTATCAACCTAGCCCAGACAACCCTTAGGTCTGTTATAGGGGACATGGAACTGGATGAGATACTTTACAACAGAGAAAGGATAAACACCCATCTTCGTGAGGTTCTAGACGAAGCTACCGACGACTGGGGTGTCAGGGTTGAGTCCGTAGAGATAAGAGAGGTCGACCCAGTAGCGCAGGTTAAAGACGCCATGGAAGAACAGACCGCTGCCGAAAGAGAAAGACGAGCAGCCATCTTGAGGGCAGACGGACAAAAACGCTCAGCTATCCTCGAGGCCGAGGGTAACAGAAGGTCAAAGATACTCAACGCCGAGGGTAAAAGACAGAGCAGGATACTGAATGCGGAAGGTACCAGGATGAAAAAGATATTGGAAGCACAGGGCGAAGGACAGCGTTTACGGATACTTTCTTTGGGCTCGAACACACTGGATGAAAAAGCCTTGACTTATCTCTCTCTCGACACGCTGAAGAACATGTCGGATGGGGAAGCTACAAAGATACTGTTCCCATTCGAAGTCACGCGCTTGATGGAAGGCGCCTCTCAATACCTGGGTGCTTCTAGAGAAGTCCCGAGTAGAGAGCCAACTGATATAGGTTCATTGGAAGACATAGTCGGTAAGGCCGATGATATACTCGGAGAGATACCTGGTCGGTCGGAGATGAAAGAAAAGATAGACAACATAGAGAAAAAGGTGAAAGAGGAAGGAGATAAAGACAGAAAAGAGGTCAGGGAAGAAGCGGAGAAGGACGCAAAGGAAGTGCTCGAAGAAGTTAAAGGTGAAATTGGCGAGGAAGAAGTAGAAGACAGCAATGTAGGCGGCTGGCAATCCGATGAAAACGAAGATGAAGACGAAGAGTAAAACAAACCCTTTCCTCTCACTCTTTATAATTTTTTAATTGTTGGATGTTCAGATTCTAGCGACAGAGGAGAACGATGATAGGTTCTAGGCGCGTGATCCTTCTATGATAAAGGGAAAACTAAATTATACCTCCATAATATTCTCTGTATGATGTACAGAAATGATACCGATAGAAACGCTGATAACGTCGAGATAGACGGTAAGAAATTCACCAAAAGAATCATAGAAGTGATAATAGGAGAAAGAGAAGTAGAAGAATTAAAGGAGGACTGGCTACCTATAGCGGAGGCACTAGAACACCCGGACAGATTACCTTTTTTAGTCTCTGATATCCTGAAAGTCGAGAAGACCAGTAAGTTGAGACGGGCGCTTATAAGAGTCCAGATCAATGCTAAATTAAGAACGGATGAAGATCTAGACTTCTACAAAAAACAATTGTTCGCCGCCGAGACCATAGAGATACTCCTCTTTAAGAATTTAAGATTGAAACCTAAGAAAAGAAAAAAGAAAAAGGAAGAGAGCGAGGAAGAGGATGAGGAAGAAAGTGAGGAGGAAGAGGTAGAGGAGAAAGAAGGTCAGGCAGAAGAAGAACAGGGAAAGCGATCCGCTCAGGTACCAAAAGATAAAGTCATCGAGGAATTAACCCAGTTGAGCGGAGTGGGCCCCTCCAAGGCAGAGAAACTTTACGAGAATGGATACCGCTCCGTAGAAGGCCTGAAAAAGGCCTCTGAAGAAGAATTAAAGGAGATCGAAGGGATCGGTTCAGCCCTTGCCGCCAAGATCCTTGAAGCGCTGGAGGAATTCGGAGGTTGAATGTCTAAGTTAAGCCCTAAACCCTTCTATGAAGGCCTTCACGTTTTTTCCCAGGACATCGTGATTGTATCCTCCTTCTAGAAGAGCGAACCTTCTCCCTTCACACTTTTCTTTGGAAAAATCTTTGACCATCCCTCCGATCTTTCTGTAATCCTTAGTCTTCAACTTACCGCCCCAATCCTCAACATGCTCGTCGAATCCCGCCGAAACGCCCACGATATCATACTTTTTCTCTTCCTGGAAACGATCCCTCACTTCTTTCAAATATCGCGTACTATCAGAGGACCTGGGATTCATTATTGTGACGTTCGGACGGCCACCTAGGCAATTTATATTCCCATCGCCGGTGTGCAGATCGAAATCAAGTACGAAGGCGCTCCTTATCTTTTCCTTTTCTTTCAAGTTTTCTATAGCGATGGCCATGTTGTTGAGATAACAGAAACCCCAGCATGAATCGGGAGAGGCATGGTGACCTGGAGGTCTGATGACGGCAAAACTCGGATTTCCTTTGTATGCACTCACAGCCGCGGCTAGGGCTCCTCCAGCGGAAAGAGCCGCAAGATCATATTTCTTCTCGCTCCTTTTCTTCAATTCCTCCAGATGATCAGGAGTGTGCACCCGCTCGATCTCCTCCTGTTCAGCTGCGGGTGGCTTAGAAAAAGCTAGACTCCTATCCTTTTGAAGTTCCTTTGTTATGCACTCTATCCTTCCTTCCTCGGCCGCAGGGTCTGAGGCGTAGCTCGGATCTTTGAATTTAGGATGATAGATGATTTTCATTTTATCACGGGTCGTTATTTCACTGTAAACTTATGCCGTGGTCTGATGTAAACTTTACTCATCCGCCTTCAACTCAGATCGAGTTCAAAAAGTATTATTACTTCCCCGCTTCTTCAACAATCGTAATCGAGAGAGGCAGAAAAAGATGGATGAAGAGCTTTACGAAGAGATGCGAAGATACGGCGAATTCCTTGAAAACAGAGGGTTGAACCTCTCGTCTCACAGCGGCAACCTGAGCGTGAGGAGAGGTGATCGGATGTACATAAAAAGGAGAGGGGCGATGATGGGGGACCTTAAAGAGGAAGACGTGGTAGAAACCGGTTTAGAGGAAGACGACAGCGGAGTGATAATCGCTTCAACCGAGATAGGAGTCCATAGAGCCATCTACAAAGAAACCTCTGCTCTAGCCATAATCCATGCTCACACACCTTATGCGGTCTCGCTGTCCCTCGTAAGAGACGAGATCGTCCCGATAGACGACGAGGGCCAGTATCATCTAAAAAAAGTTCCGATATTGGACGTAGAAGATTCCATAGGTTCCGACGAAGTGGAGGACCTATTGCCCCCCATACTCCAGGACTATAATGCCGCGATACTGAAGGGCCACGGTACCTTTGCTCACGGTGAGAATTTAGAGGAAGCGTATAACTGGATAACGGTGGTGGAGAGTATCTGCAAGGTGATATACATGGTGGAAAATTTAGGGGGAGACACCCAAAAGGAGGAGAGATGGTGACGTTCCATTATATCGAATTCAAGACGTACTGTCACGCTACTGAGAATCTAGATAAAGTTAAAAAGGCAATTGAGAACCTGGTCGGTCAGGAGCTGGAGATGGAGGTATCCGACGCCGAGGGTTATTATGGTAATCCGATCAAGATTCTGGAGGGAAAGATCTCCCGGAATCGGGAGATGGACGCTTTTTTTGATCGACTCCCTCGAGAGATCATAAAAAGACTTCTTGATGACTTAGAGAGGAGGATAGACGAACGCTGTAATTTCTTTTTCCGTATAGATAAGGGAAAGGCCTATGATGAAGAATTCTCTCTGACGAGAGGAGATTACAGCATCCGGGTCAGGGCCCGGGTTGAAAGCTATCCGTCTAGAAAGGAAACCGCGGTCGAGAAGATGGAAGAGTATCTTCCGTTTGGAAAAGAATCTGCTTAGTAGAAACATTTATTTGGGCGTTTGTTTTATTGGTTCTGAGGAAAAGCATGGCAGACGTTGAGAGCCGATTAGAAGAAGCCGAGGGCTTACTCAATCGCTTTGAGTATGAGGAAGCTCATGAAAGGTATTCTGAACTTCTAGAAGAAGATTTGGACGAGAAAACGGAGGCCCAGGTGCGCTTCGGCAGAGCAGAAGCCGCTCTTGGGATAAACGAGATAGAGAGCGACGAGATTCTAGAAGACTATGAAAAAGCTATAGAACTAGATGATAATCCGTTCTACAGGCAAGCCGCGGCGGGATTTTCCATTGACATAGGAAAATTCGATAAAGCTGAAGAGCATTACAGGCAGGCCGCCGAATTAGACCCTGATAACAAGCATCATTATCTTTCAGATCTCGCTGTGGGATATAGATTTAAAGCTCCGATAATGATGGAGGAATATGTCGAGGAAGTCGGTGAAGACATAATACTTAGAAAATCATTGAGTTACATGTTAGAAGCACTAGATATAGATAGAGAAAAGGCGAAGGAACTCCTGGAATAGTTCACGGAAGATTTATATTACTCCGTTGCTCTAAGTTAAGGTGAAAAAGATGTTCTGTCCAGAATGTGGGGCCCTGATGAAACCTTCGGGTGGAAAATGGGTTTGCAAGAAATGTGGAGCGACCAAAGAAAAAAGCGAGGATGACGACGACACTATCAGTTCAGAGAAGGAAGAAAAAAAAGAAAGAGTTGTTATAGAGAAGGATGAAGGCACCCTGCCCAAAACAAAAGTCAGGTGTCCCGAGTGCGGTAATAACGAGGCCTACTGGCGGTTGGAGCAGACAAGAGCCGCCGATGAGCCCGAAACTAGGATATATCGTTGCACGGAATGTGACCACACTTGGCGGAAGTATTGACCTTGCTTTGAATATGTGATCGAAGGTGAGATAGATGTTTGAATTAGGAAGGATAAGGTTTAGGCCTTTTAGAAAAGAGGATCTTTCCTTTTTAGAGGACTGGGAAAACACTCGAGAGGTAACGCTGTACGCAAGAGGCAGACCCCTTGTTTTCAAAAATAGAGAGGATATAGAAGGGGAATTTGAGGAGTACCAGGAGAACGACGATAAACACAGATTTATATTAGAGATAAGAGAACATGATAAGATTATAGGGATAGCAACTTACAAAGAAGAAATAAACACGGTAAAAAATGCGGATGTAGGGACTTATATTGGAGAAAAAGACTACTGGAACCAAGGGATCGGGAAGGAGATCACGTTGGGTCTATGTGAGATCCTTTTCTACCATAAAAATTTTGATCGTGTGAGCGCCTGGAGTTCTTCCTTCAATAAAAGGAGTCACAAAGTGATAAAATCTGTTGGATTCAAAAAAAGTGGCAGGGCTCGAAAGAGCGGGTATCTGTTCGGGAAGAGGGTAGACTGGTTGATGTTTGATCTTCTAAGAGAAGAATACATGAACAGCAGAGAGTCCCTCTTAGATGAAATTTTGGCAGAAAAGAAAGAAGAATATACCCTTTCTCAATGCAGGATCAAGAGAAACAAAGAGGACTCGAAGGAAGAGTAGAAAACACAAAGAAAAAAATATACATTAGGAATGTAGTAACCCTAGTGAGATGATCGATCTTTCGTCGGTAACGTATGAACAAAAAGTTCTACTCTACTTAAAAGAGTTCCAAAATTTAAAGGAAAAGAAAGAAAGGTCTGAGAAGTTCACTCAGAAAGGTGTAGCGGAAAATGTAGGCCTTTCTAGGACCCATGCTTCTAGGGTTTTAAAGAGATTGACCGAGAAAGGGCTTGTAGAAGAAGAAAAGTCCGCGGTCAAAGGGCATAAGAAAAAATTGAAGACATATTTTTTGGAAAGGAAAGGAATTGAGAAAGCGGAAACTATATATTCTGAACTCTCCGAGATTAACGTAAAAGTGATAGACGAAGATCTGGAAAGGAATCTTCCACTTTCAGACATAGAAGGGGAAACCGGGACCGAGATAGACCTGTTTACAGCTCTTTCTTTATTAGAATCGTCCAACAATAAAACTATAGATCTCAGGAAGCAGAGACCTTTCGATCCTGTGAAACTGACTGAAAGTCTTCCCGAAGTAGAAGAGTTATATGGAAGGGAAGAAGAGATAAGGAAAATTAAAAATTGGATGAATAGCGAGACACCCATACTCGCTGTACTGGGTAGGAGAGGTCACGGCGCAACTAGCATCTCCTCAAAATTTATCCAGGAGGTAGATCAAGGACACATCCTGTGGGTAGATCTGAAAAGGGTGACCGGAGAGGAAGTTAAAAATAAGATCTCTAAGTTCCTTGAGAAGGTGGAGATTGAAACGGATGACCTGCTTGAAGGATTGTTGAACCAAAAGGCGATACTGGTTTTTGACGACTATTATGAAGTAGAAGATGAGATCGTTGGTTTTCTAAGTGATCTACTCGGGAAGATAGACAGGTCTAGCCCGTTAAAGATCATGATCACGGGTCGAAAGGGGACGCCGGTCTATGAAAGATTTTACCAGCAGAGTGATATTGAGAAAGGATTGGTAAAGGAGTTACATCTTTCTCCCCTAGATGAAGAGAATGCCCAGAAAATCTTAGGGAAGGATCTCGAAAAGGACGCCCTAGAGAGGATCATGATGTTCACGAAAGGATCACCTTTGTTGTTGAAACTTCTTAAAGAAGGTAAAGAAGAAAGATTATGCGAGCTAACACCCTGGGAAGAAGAACAGATATCGCTGTTGATGTACCTGAAGACCCAAACACGGGATGGATAGGAAAGGATTAAATATCTATGTCGCCATCTATCATCCGAAAAGATGGTGAAAGCAGATGATGCCTAAATTGGCTAAGATATTCATAATATTACTGGGGTTTGTCTTCATCGTAATAGCTATCGGCATATCACTTGTATTTAATTACCTAGATCTGGTCTCTATGGGGATGGGCATCATAGGTATCTTTTTGATAATATTACCCTTCACCTATCACAAAGAAAAATAGTAATATTTTTATCCGAGAAGGGTAGTAATGGCCTCGATTGATATGTACGAAGTCTTTGAGGTAGGATCCGGAAAAAGTGACCTGATCAACGATATATTGTCCGACGATCTCATCAGTAGACAGAATACCAATGTAAGAGATGGGGCTAGTTTAGGTTTCAAAGAAGATGTAACGTATGTGATGGTAGAAGGTAAAGAAGAAGCCGTCGAGAAAGCACGTGATCTCTTTAAAGAAGAAGAGGTCCAAGTGGCAGAAAATCGAGAAGAGATCAAGGAAAAGTTCAAGGAGGAAGGTGAAGCCGCGGCTGAAGGGATAGGAACTGTATTCGGGTAAGAATCCCTTGATCTCTTGTCTTATTCTATCTTTCCGTTTTTCCTTAGACCCCAGCTAAGATAGTCACCCTGGTCCTGTCCTCTATAGAAGTGTCTTTTCTGAGCCCCCACATCATATTGACATCGGGCCATTCGTTCTGTATCACTTCCATGGCATCTTCGGCCTCGATCTCCCCTCCTCCCTCCCCGCTCGTTACAACTGCTAGAACGGTCTTATAATCATCGAAATCTTCCAGCCAGGGTGATCTTAAAGCTTCCTTTGAAGCCCTCTTACCTCTTTCCCTGCCTTTTCCGTATCCAGCACCGATCCTGAATTCTTCTACATCTCTACAGAACTTTTTTAGATCTGAGATATCATCCTTGGTTATCACGCCGTTCAGATCTTCCATCGGCAGCCGCATTATAGTGTTGATAACCCCGAATGCCTTCTTCATGGGCAGATGAGGATTTATATCCAAGAGTTTGCTGTTGGGAAAAACCGCAGCTATATCCATATCCTTCTGTAATTTCTTCTGAGTCCTGTCGGCAAATTTTCTTCTCTCTATATTTTCGCTCTCGAATGGTTTGGCAAAAAGACCTACAGTGAAAGCTCCATAGCTACTACTCAGTGCAGCACAGGGTGGTGTCGACCAGCTCCCGGTTTCTCCTCCAAGACCAGCGACTAAATAAAAAAGGTCGGCCTCTCTTATCCTCCGCTTTATCTTCTTCTCTGATTTTGTGAGCGGTCTTTTATTGAAACTCAGATCAGACTCATAGGCATCTCTCATATCATCCTTTGAAATATTTATAAAAGAGATATCAGGGACCCTCTCTGATGTACCTACTTCGTACATCCTGATATTAGACAGAGATTTAGCTTCGATATCGGAGATTATGTTCCTCCCGGCCCCACCTATACCTAGAGCTATAGTAGAAGGTCTTCTCTCTTCATCCGCAACTTCTGCGCCGAATCTTTTTACCGAAGTCATATTTTTCCTCGAGTCGACCTTAGATCTCTATTTCTTTTTTCTCAGGGTTTTTAGGCTCTTTTTTTTGCCCTGATGTATTTCTTTCTGGATCTCTTTCTTTTCCTCATACTCGGACCATCTTCCGACCACACCCCCTATGATCGGTCCAGCGATGGAGGCATAATAGGCTGCCAATGCCCCTCTTAAAACCGCTGATATCCATGAAGAAATGAAGAGCCCGCCGAGCACTCCTAACCATAGGCCCATAGGCCATCCTATCTTTTCACCGATGACAGAACCTATAAGCGTTCCGACGATCAAAGACACTCCAAACCCGACAAGAAAGTAAGATACTAGATCGGTGCCATCCATCCCGATAGCAATGAGGATAAAACCTACGATCATCAGTAAGATCATAGTGATCCTTCTAATAAGGTCTGAAGTGATGTAACCTCTCACCTTACCTTTCAAACTCAATGAGTAACACCTTCTGTAATCCTCAAAATGTCCCTATGTAATATGAATTTTTTTATCTTTTTGTCGATTATCTGAATTTTTTTCTATCTTTTTAACAGTAAAGTACAAGTATCGTCTCTATTTTTAATTAATTACTGCATGAAAAGAAAATTGTATGTCGCCGTGATAATCATATTACTCATCTTCGGTACTCTCGAAATAGTTTCGAGTGAATCACTAGAGTGGAGAGACTTTTCGATCGGAAATCAAGACGCGAAAGAGGATGTACGAGGGATGATAAAGATAGAAAACAATTCCGCTTTGAAGGAATTCGCAAATGAGCATGGACTGGACGGAAACGGCACGATAGAGGAACCTTACCGATTGGTGAATTATACGATAGATGGGTTAGGACAGGAATACGGCCTGTATCTTTCCACTACCGATCTTCACTTTGTGGTAGAACATAGTGAGATATATAACACATCCCAAGCGGGTATAGGCCTCTTTCAGGTGTCTAACTTCACTTTGAAAAACACTTCTATAAGGAGTAATGAAACTGGATTATGGGTTGATGACTCTTCTAAGAATAGGATACTGGGCAACTATTTTTCTGGACTTCAAGAAGTAGGCATAAAAATCAGGGGCTCAAGTCCGAACAATGTTTTCTCTAACAATTCTTTTGAGGGCTGCGGTATCTCTCTGAGAGGTGACGAAGAAACCGTAAGAAGCCAGAATATATCTGGCAATACCATAAGTGGCGATCCTATTTATTACTTCAAGAACGGCCATATGGAAAAGGTCACAGGAGAAGTAGGTCAGATAATAATAGCGAACGTCAATGGCTCTGGTTCCAGCGAGATCGATATCGAATCCACTGTGATAGAGGATGGCAGCCTAGGTATAACCATCGCTGATTCTTATAATATCTCCTTAAGAAACGTAAAGATCGAGAACCAGACTCAAAAGGGTATATATATCAGTAACAGTGAAAAAGTAAAAATAGAGGACTCTAAAATCAGAAAAAACGGAGCAGAGGGTATCTATCTTCTGTATTCTGATCAGATAAGTATAAAAAATAACGAACTCTCCCTCAATCAAGGCGGCATATATTCTTATTCCTCTAACAACTGTAATTTCACCGGGAACAAAATCAGAGATAATAGGGAAAGAGGGATCGAGTTAACAACTCCCAACATCCAGATGGACAGCGATGGAGATCCCCCTCCGAACAGTAACAATACTATCTCCCGGAATCTGATCGAAGGGTCCGTCGGATATGCAATCTATATAACTGGAAATTCATTCGAAAATAAGATATTCTTGAACAGCATCGTCTCGAATAGGAGGGAAAAAAATTTTCAGCTCTCTTCGGTCGATAGCCAAGCATATGAAGAGATCGCTAATGATTCTTTATCAAATCATTGGAACAGCCAGGAAGGATTAGGGAACTACTGGGGTAATTGGTCGGGAGTTGATGAAAACCGAGACGGCATCATAGATGATCCTTATCCGATTGAGGGATCCGAATCACAAGACTCTCATCCGTTGTCCTCCACCATCGGACCTCCAGGGAACATTAGAGTTCGACCTAGAAATGGAGCGGTCAGATTGAACTGGAGTGAACCCCGGTATTCGATATTTGAGCCCGTGGAAAAGATAAAGCTCTATAAAGGGACGGAAAAAGATAACTGTTCACTTCATGCTGGTTTAAATTCAACTACTGATGGATTCCTCGACGAGAATGTGACCAATGGAAAAGAGTACTACTATCATCTCAGCGCTTCAAATGAGATGAATGAGAGCGTTCTAACCGATCCTGTAAAGGCGGTCCCTGACGGAACGCCTCCAACCCTCGTGGATTACTTGCCCAGAGGTGGAAACGTTTCACTCAACACCACGATCGAAGTAGAATTCTCAGAAAAGATGGACAAAGAAAGTGTAGATATCTCGATCGAAGGCATAACTGGAAATATCACCGGGGATGGAAAATTTTATCGTTTTGAACCCTCGGGTAATCTCAGCTATGGGACCACTTATCATGTGAACGTTACTGGAAAAGACAGAGCGGGTAATCCGTTAGAGAACGGGACAGCGAGTTGGAGTTTTTCCACTCCTAATACGGCTACGATATCAGGAAGGATAATAGGCGAGGATGGAGATCCAATAGTAGGGGTGTATATAAATCCTGATAGGGGGACTAAAAATACTACGGGCCCGGATGGGAGATTTGAGATACAAGTCCCTCCAGGAAGTCGGACTATCCATATATCAAAACCTGGATATGTGGAGGAGGAGATAAATATAGAAGTAGAACCTGGTCAGACCAAAAAGACAGGTGAGATGGATCTCCAAAAGGAAGAGATGGGCGGTGAGGGTTCTACATGGTTCTGGCCCTTGATAGTCATCGCATCGGGCATGTTCGTTTTAGGTGTGATCGCCGCGGTAACATTCATGTGGGGATGGCGGAAAAGAGAAAAAGCTGATGAAAAGGAGATATATGAAGGAGAGGATTATGAAGACGTCTCACAAGAAGAATTTGAGAGCTGGTGGGAGGATGAGAGGGATTAACGAATTTTTTGTTCGATAAATATTTATAGAGTTTTTAACTTTACAACTTTGAAGGTGAAAAAATGGATAAATACTTGATTTTATCGAATCTGACGGACGAGGGAAGGAAAACGATCCTTGACAACCCAGAAAGGATAGAAGAAGTGAACCGTGAACTCGAGGAGAAGGGAGCAAATGTCATAAACCAATATGTTCTGTTGGGAAAGTATGACTTTTTGACGGTCGTAGAGGCCCCTTCCAAGGCGGATATAACCAAGATAGTCATGGAAGTAGCTTCTAGAGGCTCTATAGATACGATGACCTTACCAGCGATGGATGTCGATGAATTGATAGAAAAAGTGAAGTGACAAGGAGTTAAAAAATAAGTAAATCAAAACCTCTTAACCAATTTTTTTCTTTAGTGCCGAGGCGATCACGGGAAAAGAAAGATTTATTAATTTTCACTTCACTATCAAAGATACTATGTCGGAAGAAGATAGGTATCCCTCTGAAGTCAAAGGGGAAGGAAAAGACTGGTTGCTCTGCGGTCTCAAAAGGAGTGGAGATAGGTTAGAAGAGTATCTAGAGATAAACGACGTCTCCCACCCAGAGAAGATAAAAGAAGATGAATTACCTGAGGAAGAAGAACCTAAAGTCAAAAAGATAGACAAAAGGGCGATCGATGACGAGTATCTCAGCGGAAAATGGGAACTCACTGTAAGCCCTGAAGAGGTCGATGATGTTTGGGAAAACATAAAGCGGTTGATCTCAGAGGGAAAGATATGGGGGGGGCAAGTGACTACAAGATGGATAAGAGAGAAAAGGGATATGGATGAACATAGGATCCGGGTTTACACTCCAAATTATCTCGACGAGGAAGATGTTTTGAGAGTCGGGAACCTGTTAAAAGATGAGTGCAGTATCGAAGAACAGATCTCATACAAGCCGGACATCTATAACATCCTCCAGGTATATTCTGAGGAGGGCGAAGATATGAAGCTGCCCAAAGAGATCAGATATACGGTGTGAGAAGAGTGGGGATAGGATGATCTTTTTTGATAAGGTGAACAGCTAGAAGGATAGATCTAGTGAAAAGGGTTTTTCCGCTTATCTACATAAAAAGAAAATGGTATTCCAGTCGGAATCAGAGATTCCAACAGCTCGTAAAACAAGTTTTACTCGCGAACCTAAAGGTTCTAATCTTCTGGTCGCAAAGGGAAGTGCTCCCGCCGGGATTCGAACCCGGGTCTTTGGCTCGAGAGGCCAAGATGGTTGGCCGGACTACACTACAGGAGCGATTGTAGAATCTAAAAGCATCCTCTACATCGATTTTTACTATATAACGATTTTCACCAGAAGTAAGTCGTGTTTTTAAAATGAAGTATTATGTAGAAAACGAAACGTGATGAAAAAATGGTGCTCTGAACGCGTCTGACCGTGCCATAAGACAGCATCTCGGAGGAAGTGTTCAATCTGAAACATCGACAATATTAAATATCCGCCCCTTTCTACAACGATTGATTGCCATGAAAGAAGATTACAATTGCACATCATGTGGTATAACTCTGGTAGGTCTTAAAAATACGGTTTTCCCGTGTCCCGAGTGTGGAAATGTCAAGATCGGCAGATGCGAGAAGTGCCGCGATCAATCTGAAGAATACGAGTGTCCAGAATGTGGATTCAGGGGGCCATAATATGAGTGAAGTCATGATGGTTTACAAGGTCATGCCGGATGGTACAGAGAGTGATCTCGACCATATCAAGAGAGAGATTAAGAAGACCGTCGAAAAACATGGGACCTTTAAAGGTTCGAGCGAGGAAAAAGTAGCTTTCGGTCTCAAGGCTATCGTCGCTAAGCTCGTCGTCCCGGATGAAGGCGGCATCGTTGATAAGATAGAAGAAGAACTCAAGGGAATAGAAGAGGTACAGAGTGTCAGTGCGGAGGACGTAACACTGATTGATTGATCAGGTGCCTTCCTGCCATCCCTCTAAATAATTTTTTTGCTCTTCCGTCAATCTATCGATCTCTATATCGTCAGATTCCAATTTCAATAGAGCGATCTTTTCATCTATTTTCCGCGGTATGTCATAGACCTTAGGTTTCAGGTCGTCGTTTTTCACGACGTATTCAGCGGCCATCATCTGCAGGGCGAAGCTCATATCCATTATCTCCGCAGGGTGACCCTGACCAGCGGCAAGATTGACCAGCCTTCCTTCAGCTAAAAGATATAGTTTCCGGCCGTCTTTCATCCTGTATTCGGTCACGTCCTCTCTCACTTCTCTGCTGGATTCAGACAGTTCTTCTAACGATCTCTTAGATATCTCGTTATCGAAATGCCCTGAGTTGGATAATATACAGCCGTCTTTTGCTTTCTTGATCTCATCTTCACCGATGACGTCTTTGCATCCGGTAGCGGTTACCACGAAATCGGCTTTCTGTATGCCTTCCTCTGCAGGCAGAACTCTGAATCCGTCCATCCTAGCTTCGACGGCCTTTATCGGATCGACCTCGGAGATCATGACGTCGGCTCCCATCCCTTTAGCTCTCATCGCTATCCCTCTCCCGCACCATCCGTATCCTCCCACGAGGAAATTCTTTCCGCTCAGCTGTAGATTGGTCGCCTTCAAGATACCGTCCATGGTGGACTGGCCAGTTCCATATCTATTATCGAAAAGATGTTTCATATAAGCGTCGTTTACTGACATGACGGGGAAACGGAGAGCATCGTCTTCCTCCATGGCTCTGAGCCTGACTATACCGGTCGTGGTCTCTTCGGCTCCACCGGCTATCCCCGGGATCAGGTCTTCTCTTTCGGTATGGATCAAAGAGATCAGGTCTCCGCCATCATCTATCACCACGTCTGGATCGTGTTCCAAGGTCGCATTGAGGTTCTCATAATATTCTTCTTCATCCTGTCCCCTCTTTGCATATACATCCAGTCCGTGCTCTTCTCTCAAAGCTTCGGCGACCGAATCATCGGTTGAAAGCGGATTACATGATGCCATCTTTACGTTAGCCCCGGCTTCGTGTAGGGAAAGAGCAAGGATACCTGTCTTGGCCTCCACATGTAATGCCATCGAGATATTCTTACCTTCTAGGTGCCCCCTTTCCGAGATTTCATCTTTCACTTTCCCTATAACTTCCATATGCTCTCGGGCCCATTCTAATCTTTTTTTTCCCTTTTCTACTAATTCATCCATGTTATCAACATCTTTCTTTAAAAGAGAGGGTCTTATATGTCTTTAGATAGTTCCTTCAACCTCTCACACATATGATCTAGGGTCTGGCTGAGATTTTCAGAATTATCAAATTCTTTTCCGGAGAGAGGTTCAAGATCTATCATATTCGGGACTGCCCTTACTATGTTGTCTATTATGCTTATATCTGCGGTTTTCGCCGTTCTAGATATGGGGTTTAGATCGATAGTTATCACCGTTTTCCCCATCTCTTTCAATGCCTTGGCTCTATCACCGTCTTCGAGCGGCACTAAAACCACGTCGGCCGAGTAGATCCCTTCTTTAGAACACAATGCTCTCTCATGCTCTAACCCGGGTATCTCAGCATCAGGTTTGCCCGTCCCGTAAATTTTCTTCGCGCCGTCTTTCTTAAGAAGTTCAGCTATTTTGTTGATCCTCTCTTCGGATCTGTGGAAGAGATTGACTTCCAACTTAGCTTTTAATCTTTGAGACAAAGAAACGATCTCGGCGGGAACTAAAGCAGCGACGTTCCCATTTATGGATATAACTGGATTCTCGGCTTTTAAGATCACGTCTATCGCCTTTTTTTCCGCCTTTTTGGCGCTATCGATGGTCCTTTCACCGAGGAGATAATCGAACATCTCTCCCCGACCGTGGGCGATCAAACCGGCCTTGGAGGTGATCCCCTCTTCGACTCTTTCCACGAGTGATTCTCTAGTCTTCAATGATTCGTACCTAGGATGTGATTCAGGTATCTCAACCATCGTATCAACTCTGAGAGGAATAAGAGATGAGATATATAAAAAATCGATGGAACTACAGGTCATAAAGAAAGCGGAAAAAATCAGACTAAAGACATAAATGATAAGAGGTAGATAGTTATGTAAAAAGGGGTAAGATGAAGGAAGAGTATAAAGAGAAGAGAGAAAGGATGGTTGAAAGCCTGAGCGAGAGGGGCTACATAGAAAGTGAACCCGTAAAGAGAGCCATGAAAAAAGTCCAACGTCATAATTTTGTCCCGTCTAATATAAAAGATAGAGCCTACATAGATTCTCCCCAGCCGATAGGAGAGGGTCAGACCATCTCTGCCCCTCATATGGTAGCAATGATGGTCGAAAATCTAGATGTGAGAGAGGGACACATCATCTTGGAGGTAGGGGGAGGTCTAGGCTATCATGCTGCGGTCTTAGCCGAATTGGTGAAGGACGAAGGCAAGATTTATTCTTTAGAGTATATAGAAAACTTAGCTAGATCCGCTCAAAGAAGGATGAAAGAGAGTGGTTACGAGAACGTGAGGATAATCCATGGAGATGGTTCCTCCGGCTACGAAGAGAAAGCTCCTTACGACAGGATATCAGTGGCCTGCGGAGTCCCTGAATTGCCGTCCCCACTGATTGATCAACTGAAGGTGGGAGGTAAGATTTTGATCCCAGTGGGGAGCAAAGTCTTTCAGGACCTGGTCATGGTTAGAAAAAAAGGTAAAAACGAAATAAAGAAAAAAAATTTGGGGGGAGTTCGCTTCGTTCCCCTTAGAGGAGAATACGGTTTTTGATCCGCTTATACGATCGGGTCTAGTCGGATGTACGGCGAACCTTTCTCCTCATCGGTGACTATCGCGTAGAGACCAGTCTTTGGTTTTATCCCGTAGATACAGGGCGTTTTATTTATACTGACTATGACGAAATAATTATCCGCCATATTTTTGATCTCACGGGATATATTCAAACCGGGCTTCAGGATACCTATCCCTACGTTGTCTGAGTTCTTGGTAGTCGCTACACCGTTCAGTAACTGCTTTACTGCGATCTCGCCGCCCTGCATGTATTCCAAGGTGTCCAAACCGGTATAATCGAGTATACCCTGGTCCTTTTGACCTTTGAGTTCCTCCATACTTTTGTTGTAGATCTCTCTATATTGACTCTGGTTTTTACCAGCGAGGGCCAGCTTGTAAGGTTTGTCTGTCTTGGAGGTGAAGTAATCGACTATCCTGAACTTCTCGTTGAAATTATTTTCTGGAACGAAACGTGTTAAGTCATCCTTGAGGTTTTCAGGATGCGTACCTCCAGAAAGTGATGTAAGTACTCCTTTTTTCTGCGCGAGGAAGTTCAGAAATATAGGCCTGATCACCGAGAAAAATTCTTCGTTGCTCACGTTCTCTTCGACTTCGAACACATTATAGCTTCCAGCGTCGAAGCCCCCGTCCATCAATTCATCTATATCTTCGGTCCCGGTGCTGTACTTTTCTTCCGGTGCTTCGACGGCTTCCCATTCTCTACACCCTGATATCTTCAGTTCATAGGGTTCGAAACATTTGAACCGACCGCCATCGAGGGACATCAGATAGGACGGTTGACTGATCTTTACAGCTCTCAGTTTCTTGAGCTTGATAGAGCGCACGTTCCTTCCTTCCAATTGGTAACGGTTCATCTGAACGACGCCGTCGGATAGATACTCCAAGTCAGGTGCGGCTTCTTTTTCTAGGACCATTATCAGATTTGTATTGGAGTTTTCTACCAAGTCTTTCTGTATAGTCATCACGAAGGATTCCATATCGATACCATATTTATGGGTGATACCTTCGATACTGTCTATCACCAGGAGGGACCGTTCTGGAAGGATTTTGTCTATTCTGTCATATATCCTTTCTAAACCCGGGATCTCTTTATCAAGTTGATTCAGCCGGGTTCTATCCACGTTCTCTGGAGGTCCTTCTTCTCTTATGGTGCTCAAAAATTCCTGCGCACCTTCGATCTTCTCTTTTTCCTCTTCAGGAAGACTCGCTTCTTCTTCCTCCTCTTCTTCGCCGTAAAGAGTTTCGAGGAAGACTTTACTTGCATCCGTTATCTGAGAGCGCATCTCTTTCTCTTCCAACCAAGGGAACTGTTGGTAAAGGGCTTCGTCTGAAACCCGGGTAGATAAGTAAAAACTCTTCTCTGGCTCGGCGATCTCCTCGATCAACTGAAGGGCTAGTGTTGTTTTACCCGTACCTGAAGCCCCTTCTAAGAAAATAGAAGATCCGCCTTCCTTTTCAAGAAATTCTCTTATTTCCGTCGGTATGCTTTTGATCATTTTCATTTTTCGAGCACCTCTTTCATCTCAGAAGCTTTTTCAATCACATCTATCTCGGAGACCATCTCATTTATATCTTCGATCATCTCTTCTTTTTTATCTGAGTCTCCCATCATCGAGAGAACAGCGTTCGTTCCGACCTCCTTTATGAGGAGTACCGAGTCCTTAGAATCGCAGGCGATTATGTTAGGATTTTTTTTCTCGAATCCTGAAAAGATGACCTCACTTGCTCCAAGGATCGTCGCCGAGAGGGTACTGAAACTTTCGTTCTCCTCTTCATCTTGAAGGTGGAAAGCGATCGGTATTCCATTTTTAGAGGCTAAAGCGATAGCCTCTATGGCCGGTTTCTCACAGTATTCCTTAAATATCTCTTCGACTTCCTTTTTAGCTCTAATATTAACACGCTCCTATTTTTGTTATTTGTAAGGAGAGACAAGATTGTTTCTGCTAATTAAACTCTCCATATTTAAATTTTCGTAGGTATTCTTGATTATTATAACTTAAGGATGCAAAAATGATGGTCATAAGCGGGTGGATAGGATGATATTCTAAGAAAAAATGCACTAGATAACAGGAGAATTTATCCGTGAGATAAAGAAGATAAATCAGAAAAGTGAATGAATATTTTCATAGCCTTTCGAAAACATTCGAAGTCTTACGTCCCTTCATATCTTTCTTCATATCCGAAACGAGAGATTCATAATACGATAGATGATTTCTAACCCTCTCTAGCTCTTCTTTCAGCTCTTCTTCCTGCTCGTTCAGTTCCTCGATTCTCCCCTTTATCTTCCAGTATTCTTTTTTGTATCGTAAAATTTCGTCTCTTAGATTTTTTGATTTGCTGTCTTCGACCATATTCTTGTCTCACAACCGTCTGATCTCTTCCATCAAGTTTATGGAGGAATCCGATGTTTGTAGATCCTTTTTCTGAATAGATTTAAAGGCGTTTTCGGCTTCTTTGATCCGTTCATTCAATTCTTTAGCTTTCTTTTTTAACTCTTTCCTTTTAGACCTGACTTGCTCTAACTCTTTTAAGATCTCTTCCTCCCTCTCTTCCCATTTCTTTTTCTCCTCGATAGCTATCAAGGTTTTTTCGACATCGACCAAGGTCTATTTACCTCCTACCGGCTCAATTTGATTTTACCATAAACACTAGATATCTTTCTATCCGCATAGATCTCGCAGTCAGGACAGTATAACTTGCCTTTTTTTCTTTTGAATTCCATGGGTTTTCTACACTCTTGACAGCACCCCCTTACGATCCCATATTTTTTTCCGACGGTAGATAAACGGATGGTGGGCTCCACTTGGATCACTTTACCCCTTATGATATCTCCTACAAGATATTCGTTTTCCAATTCTTCGGTATAATCATCTGATATCTCGGAGATGTGGATGGTACCTTCAACGTCCTGTTTGACATCTCTAGAGGCCCCTTCAACTTTATCGATCGTAACCACCGCCATGGATTTCTTCCTCATGAGGATGGTTCCGTAGATGACGTCATCCTTCTCTACTTCTACTACCGGATTGATCGCTTCTACCTTTGCCTCTAAGTCCTCCTCGTCTAACTCAAGCTTCCCGAATTGGGCAGCATAAATATTTCCCTTCTCTTGATAGGTGCCTTCCCCGGCTAGCCATTCCTCTGACGTTCCTACTTTATCTCCTGGATACACGATTTCTTTCTCTGCTTCTGACATATTATTCCCTCTCGATATTTATTCCCAATAGTATTACTTCAAAATCTTCTTTTTCTTTCTCGTGATGCTTGAATAGATTATGTATTTCGAACATATATCTTTTTTCCCAAAATATAGAGTGTCCGTTTTTATTTATAAATCTCTCCAAAAAATCGATAGTTTTTGCATTATGAAGAGAATATACTATCTCACCGACGTCAAATGCGGTCTCTAAAAAGGGGATGTCGGCTCCTTTTTTCTGAGAACCGAAGGGTGGATTCATTATCACAGTTTGAACTTCAGAATGGAACTCTTTAACATCTTTAGCTTCAAATTCTATAGTTTCAGAGACGGACCATATTCTTGCCTCCTCTCTGGCTACTTCAATGGCTTTTTCGTCCACATCTACGGCCTTCACCTTTTCCGCTTTCAGGAAGGCCGAACCGATCGCGAAAATCCCGGTCCCGCAGCCAAGGTCGGCAATTACCTTTTCAGTGATATGCCCGTTTGCCAATGCCGTAAAGAGGATATCTGCGGCTATCGAGGCAGGCGTAGAATACTGCTCAAGCTCCCGTGATGGATCTGGGTGGGAGGGTATCTTTTCCAATTCGATCTCGAGGTCTTTTTTCTTTATCTCTTTCATATCAATCTATCTTTATCCCTTTGCCTTCGCATACTTCACATATCCCGCTTCCCTGACACTCCTCACAGTTCCCGTTTCCGCCGCACTGAGGGCAATCACCTGTTCCATCACAGGTTGTGCAGATCCCGTATCCATCACAGGTCTGGCACTCACCACTCCCTTCACAAACTTCACATTTACTGAACCAACCGCTTTTCCCCGTGCCGTCACAGTTCTGGCATTCTCCGGTTCCATCACAGTCAGAACAGTTTACAGTTCCACCACAGTCTGGACATTCCCCGCTTCCACTACATCTTGTACATTCCCCGCTCCCTTCACATTTCGCACACTCACCGTTCCCTTCACATTCTGGACAGACCGGGGATTCTTTAGAAAGATCCCTGTATTTTTCTAGCCGATCCAGGATCTCCTGCTCTTCCATATGCTTTAATGCTTCTTTCAAGCAGTCTTTAGCTTTTTTTTCTTTGTCTAGATTCCAATAACACCTGGCCATCCCCAGCCAAGCTTCGTTGCGGTTTTTGTCCAACTCAAGGATCTCTTCATATTTTTTTGGAAGCATCTTTTTTTCAGCTTCCTGCAGTAGATCATCTACTTTTTTTTCTCTTCTATCTATACTGGAGTCTAGGCTTTCAGCTTTTTCGTAGAACTTTTTCGCTTTTTCTACGTTTCCTAGCTCTACTAAAAGATCTGCCTTTTCGGCCACAAGTTCGGCATCTTCTTTCCTTTCTAGAGCTTTATCGACGGCATCTAAAGCCCTTTCAGGCATCTCTCTTGCCTTTAAGGCTTGAGCTTTGTATTTGTAAACTAAGAAATTTTGGTTGTATTTCAGAGCGTCGTCATAGTATCCGATCGCTCCTTTGTGATCACCTTTTAGTTGAGATATCTTTCCTCTTGTCAAAAGGCCCAAAAAATTCTTCTCTGTACGCAGGCTCTTCTTCACCCATCCCTCAGCCCTATTTAGATCGTCGTTGGACAAACAGGCGATCGAAAATTTAAGATAAATATCTGGATCATCCAAGGCCAGTTTGTAAGATCTATCTGCCTTTTCGACTTCCTCCATGACCTCTTCCATCTCTGATGATATCTCGATTTGATGATCTCTATTTAGGTCCTCAGGTCGTATATTTATCCCCGAGAACAATTCGTCAGCTTTATCTTCTATTTTCATCATAGCACCGGGATAGTCCCCTAAAAAACAAGCTACAAATAAATTCTCTTCGGTTCTTCATCTCATCCTTTATCTCTTTCCCATACGGTATCCTCGATCTCTTTATATATATCGTCCTCTTCTTTCTTTTCCTCTTTTTTTTCCTCCTGTAAGAGTTCCCTGATCTTCCGCTCGTTCAGGACCCAGTAATGGATCCTCCATTTTTTACCGCTGGGAAGGTTTGTGGTTTCCTCTTCGGTAGTTAAGATATCGAACTCCTCCAATTTGTAAAAGACGTCCCTCTCTTCTGAGGAGAGGAGGTTATCGGTTATCGCCTTATCATATCCGAAAAGATTCATAACTTTCTCTGCCATATCTTCGGCCTGATGTGGCTCCATATCCCTTTTTTCTAATTCTTTTTCGATTGCTTTTTTCAACTCTTCTAGGTCAATTCTGCTCACGGATCATCACATTTCTTTTTTTTCTTACTTTTTACAGATTATCTCGCCTATATCGTGTTCCTTCAAGAGATGATAGCTAGAACACTCGGGACATCATTTTTTCGACTTCTACTTGACACTCCCTTGTTTCCATGAGTTATTCGTGAAGCTTATACAAATAAAAATAATTAAATCTTCCCCCCTCCGGTTTGAGACTTTAAACCACCTTTATCGAAGTGTCTAGATGACCTAATAACTTCTCCGCCCACTCTAATTTCTTGACCTTCTCGTCGTCGTTCTCTTCATAGGGTTCCTCAAAATTCCACCCGTTCAATATTATCTCTTCAGCTCCAAAATGATCGGCGATGAAAGCTGCTCTATCCCCATCGGTGAATCCTCCAAAGTTATGTATCCCTCTCTTTGGAGGCTCACATTGACAGGTAGAGATGACGTGACCTTCGAATCTTCTAGACCATCCTCTTATCAGGTCCATGTTATCTCCGTGAGCATGCATGATCACCGGTATCCCCTTAAGGTTCAATTCTAACTGAAGTTCAGTATTTCCGTCTAAATCTGTCACCATAAGATCGGGTTCGACACCAGTTTCCATCATCTGTTCTAGGGAAGCACCGGCCGCGACCCTCAGTTTTATCTCGCTTTTTGATTTAGTCGGGTTATAAAATGGACCACTTATCTCTACATCCTCTCCTCTTAAAGTCCTCAAAGGAGTCAATCCATCAGTTCCTCTATATTCCGAGAGAAGCTCTGCCGCCTCTATGTCCCTTTCTTCAGAATAGCTAAAGTCGTCGATCATATCTTCATATAAGGGTCTCCATTCCTCGAAATCCAAAATACATCACCTTTTTAATTGATTATGCTCGCCTTTTGATTTTCAGAATAAAGAGGTCTTTTTCAGTCCTTTTCTTCATCCTCATCTTCGTCATCTTCCTGCCGTTCTTTGAAACTTCTTTGGGTTACACCTGCTAGGACCCCTATCAACAAACCTAAAGTTATGTTTATAGCGACCATCGGGAACACGCTGCTCTCCTCGGTCATGCCGACCACCTGTCTGATGTAATCTAGAGCTCCCCAGAATATGAAGGTCAAAGCGAATAAAGTCAAAAATACAGCCCAGAAAGACCATTTGACTCTTCCATGAGTTAGATATGTATCTATCAGTCTTCCCAATTCGAACAGGAATATCGCTCCTATCCACCACCATATGACCGTATAGGAAAAGCTCAAAAACATGGGAAGAGGTGAAGTTAAGTTCTGTTCCACTATCACGTTCCAGCCTTGGATAGAGCTTCCGATCACGATCAGAAGGGCGACGGCGGTGAACGGCAACCATACTGAACCAGTACTGATGGCTTCTTTCACCTTCTCGTAACCTTTTATGGTTTTTCTATCTAGTTCATAAATTCTGATAAATATGTATAGTCCTATGACGAAGAATATGCTCCCTATCCCGAAGCCAGGCAGACCTGTCAGGGCAGATAACCCTTCTATAGCTAGATTGCTGATCAGAGCGACCATCCGGAAAAAACCATAAACTAGAAGAGCTAGAGATATGGGCAAGAGAATCTTTCTTTTTGTCTTTTCCTCCCTGAACATTTTTACAAAAAGATAATAAAGGTTCTCTACACTTTCACTCTGTTTCACGTATACCGTCTTAACATGAGATAGGTCTATTTTAGAGGAAACGATGGGACTTATATATTCGTCTTCGGCGCCGTCCGTCACCAGCACGGCGGAATCAGGTTCGGTCTTTTCTAGTACGGTATCCAGCTCATTGCTCAAAATTTCATCCGAAGTGTAGCCGAGTGAGGGTGCCCCACAGATCGTTGCTATCTCGACGCTCTCCCCTTTCTCTTTTAACTCGTCATATAATGATATGGCAGATAATATAGAATTGGTGTCAGAGTCCTCTGGATCTTTCAGACCTAATTTGATAGCAGCCTGGAGATTTTCTTCTCTACCTATGATGGGAGTCTCTAATCCGGTTTTTTCCCCGATATCGTCATCCCGGTCTGCACATAGGATTAATTTAGACATCTATTTTCTCCTTGTGAGGATTTTTAATATCTTCACCCGATTATTTAGTATTTACCGTGTTTTAGTTTCATGATCATCCTAGGAGGCGATCGAGGTACGACAGAAAATCGCTGAGGGGCATGCCTTCTTCCCACGGGATCTTATAATTATCGTGGACCGTTTTTTTAACATTCGGTAATTTTCTGTTCAAGATCCTGTATTTCTTTGACAGACCTTCTATCTCTAGAGTGAAAACTCTCCATTTATCGCCTCTCTGCCCCTTCAATCTGTAGGCGTAGATCGGGAGCAATTTTGTTTTGGTGCATATCTCGATGATCTTCTCGGCCTGCTCGGTCAGTCTTTTTTGATCACTGAGATACAATACATCTTTTTTGGAAGATTTTACTTCGATCAAAAAGGAAACGTCGCCTCTTACAGCTACTAGATCCACCCCTAAACTCCCGGCACCCCTAACCACCATGAAAGGTATATCTTTCACTTGATAGTAACCCTCTTTCTCCTCCTCAGTGCAGGTTTTGGTCACCTCATCTATGGTCTCCTCGTCACTTGAAAGTATGCTTTTGAGTTCTCTCTCATATTTTCCCTGGGCCATATTTCACAAAACCTTTGTTTTTATTTAAATCTATATGTGAGTCTGATCATGGTTCCAATCTCTCCGGATCTCTTGGAAAGAGGATGCTCTCTTTTACATTACTCAGATCCAGCATCTGTTGTAGCAGTCTATCGACCCCGAGTCCTATCCCGCCGTGGGTGGGCATGCCATATTTGAAGCACTTTAAGTATGAGTTAAAAGCATCTAGGTCTACACCTGCTTCTTCCATCTGTTCGATCAGAACATCATAGCGATGTTCACGCTGACCGCCCGACACGAGTTCTTGTCCCTTATATTCCAGATCGAAGTAAGTGGTCAGCGAAGGATCGTAATCCTTCCTCATGGCATAAAATGTACCTTCTTTGACCTTCGTGGGGAACTCGGTGATGAAGAAAAAATCAACTCCGTATTCCTCTTTCACGTACTCTCCAAGCATCTTCTCCTCTTCCGTACCTATCTCCGGTTCATCTTCCCAATCTTTTCCAAGTTCTTCTAAAATATTTATACATTCTCGATATGGGAGCTTTTTGAAGGGATGCTCTGGGATTTCTAGATCCACTCCCAACTTCTCTAGTTTCTCTTTTCCGTTTTCTTCCACGAAGGAGAGAGCATGCGTGATCATATAACTAGTAGTATCCATTATTTCGTCTGAGCTCTCTATGAATGATTTCTCAAAATCAAGTGAAATGAATTCCGAGGTGTGTCTTACGGTACTGAAGTCCTCTGCGCGGTAGGCGGGACCGATCTCATATACATTTTCGAAACCCGCGGACATCAACATCTGCTTGTATAGCTGGGGACTCTGAGCTAGATATGCCTTCTCGTTGTAGTAATCCAATTCAAATAGGGTCGCACCACCTTCCGCTCCGGCCGCAACGATCTTCGGGGTGTTGACCTCGATAAAATCTTCTTTAGCGAAGAAATCTCTTAACCCCTTTAGGAGCAGATCCCTTAATTCAAAGATCAGTCTTTTTTCTTCTTTCCTGAGATCGAGAAAACGGTTGTTGAATCTAGTACCTGCCTCGGAATCCACTCTATCTACGACCCCAAGGGGAAGCGGTTTATCAGCTTCTGACTCGACTTTAATCGATATAGGGGTTATCTCGAAGCCTAGATCGGTTTGATCAGTGCTTTTTTTCTCTCCTTCGATCAACACCACGCTCTCCCGGGGGATATCTACTGCGCTCTCGAAGCTTTCAGACCCCATCTCATCTTCTGAGAGGACAACCTGGAAGACACCAGATCTATCCCTCACCTTCATAAAAGCGATACCACCTAAGTTTTTGATCTCCTGTAGCCAACCTCCAAGTTTACAAGTCTCGCCGTCATCAAGTCCTAATGCTTCCTTAGCATGTATCCTTTTCATGGTTGGAGTAATAAGGGAGAGATATAAAAGAGTTCAGGGTCGTAGACTTTCGCTTGGAGGGGGTTATTACCCAAAAAATCATATATTGTGGACCATTATAACAGGTTGATAATATGGGTAAGCAGCGCTACGACGTAAAACGAGGCCATTTCGAAAACATAGAGGGGGAAAAACTGAAGGAACTGATGGATGAAACTTTCCATGAAGTAAAAGAAGAGGAAGAGAAGCTGATCGTAGATAAAGACGGGGCTATCTCCCATCTGGAAGTCTGGACTGAGGGTAGAACAGGGCTCTGGATCGATCTAGAGATGAACAAAGATGTAGGAGATGACGTTGCGATGGAGACCATCTCGAAATGGAATGACTTCCTCGAGGAAGCGACCGGTTTCACTGCAAAAGAAAGAAAGAAAAGAGCTAAAAAGAATGCGAAAGAAGAGGGATAGATCATAGTATATACCGATCCCATAGAACCTAACATCCTAATCTATTTATCTGAGTTTGTCTTTTCCCCCTAAAATTATATATATTCTTTTTGTATACGGCTGAAATAGGATACCATGTCAGAAGAAAGTAAACTTGCAAACCCGGCACCGCTTGGCCTGATGGGTTTCGGAATGACCACGGTCCTGTTGAACATCCACAACGCCGGTTACATAGAGTTGGGCAGTATGATTCTTGCCATGGGCATCTTCTATGGCGGTATGGCCCAACTGATAGCCGGCTGGTGGGAAATGAAACAGGGAAATACTTTCCCGGCCGTTGCGTTCAGTTCTTACGGGCTATTCTGGTTGAGTTTTGTCGGACTAGAAACCATACCTACTATTCTAGGTGGATTTGAATATGAGGCTACAGGTATTGCAGCTTATCTTGCCATGTGGGGTCTCTTCACAGGTTGGATGTTCCTCTCCACATTGAAGATGAACAGAGCCCTTCAAGTCGTTTTCAGCACGCTGACTATACTGTTCTTCCTGCTAGCGATAGGATTTGCTACAGGCTCTGATATGGTCATAACTATTGCAGGCTTTGAAGGCATACTCTGTGGATTCAGTGCAGTATACACCGCTCTAGCAGAAGTCACGAACGAGTACTACGAAGGAACGATATTTCCGGTGTATCCGGTCGAATAAGGATGGTCAAGGTTCGATATCTTAGGCCCGGTAAAGAGCCAAGAGAATGGGATCAGAGATTACTGGCGGATACGGATAAGATGATCGTTTCATCTTTCGAATTCCGCCTCCAAAAACCCTTTTCTACTTTTAATGATCGAATCTTGATCGAATCTGGGAATTACGGGGTGATGTTCGACCTTTTAGATCGCTGGTACAATATTGTAAAGGTCTTCGATGAAGAAAAAAGATTGAAGGGCTATTATTCTGATATTAGAGAGCCCCCGGAAAGGACAGAAGATGGCTACGTAGCAAAAGATCTCTTTCTAGATTACTGGATCGATCTTAACGGAGATTATGTTCTTTTAGACGAGGACGAATTCCGCAGTGCGGAGCTTCCATCCGAAATCGAAAAAAAAGTGCTAGAGATCGCGGAAAAATTGGAAAAGATGATAGAGGAGGATACCTATCCTCCTAAATACGTCGAAGAGTTCGGACTCTCTAAAGACGAGATCGGAAGATAAATGTGTATATGCTAACTAATATCAAACTAAAATAAATATAAATAAGTGCTTACATATATATAAACTATTTAAGTCGTCATACACCTCCCTTTATATTCTCCTATAATTTTCCTCAGTATCCGTCTGACGAAACCTTTTTGTATAATTTCGAATATCCCCTTTTCCCTAGCAGCGACCCCGGATAAGGACCGAAGATAGATGACATTTGAGAGGTCAACTGATTCTATATTCGGTCTAGATTTCCACTTGAAAGGAAGGGGTATAAGATGGGAAGAAGGAGATAAAAAATATGCCGGATAACGAGAACATATTCAAATCCTATATGGATTCGAATCCTTTGTTCAGAGGAGATAGAGACATACTTCGACCTACCTATATACCAGAAGACCTCCCCCACAGAGAAAAGCAGATACAGGATCTCGCATCTATCATGGTGACCGCGTTAAGGGGTAATCGACCCTCCAATGTGTTGATATTCGGTAAGACCGGTACGGGGAAGACCGCTGTGGTCAGGTACCTGGAAAGGGAAGTAAAACGCTTGAAAAGGGAAAGTGCCGACAGCAACCTAGATAATAAGTTCAGTAAACATGATATCGACAAAGTTGAATATGTATATGTGAACTGTGAAGTCGTGGATACCCATTATGGAGTCATGAAGAATATAGGAAACAAGTTCGTAGAAGAATGGAGCGACCAGATACCCTTTACGGGTTGGCCTATGGAGAAGGTTTACGAATCACTTAGGGACAGCATCGAAGAAGAACCAAGGGTCGTGGTCATAATACTAGACGAGTTAGACAAACTCGTTACGAAGAGCGGGGACAGCGTCCTCTATCACCTCTCGAAGATAAACTCCGAGCTAGAAAAGAGTAAAGTCAGCCTGATAGGTATATCTAACAATCTGAAGTTTACGGAACTCCTAGACCCGAGAGTGAAAAGCAGATTGGGGGAAGAAAAGATGATATTCCCTCCCTACGATGCAGAGCAGTTAAAAGATATACTCTCGGATAGAGCGGAAAAGGCCTTCGAACCTGATATACTTGGAAACGACGTGATATCACTCTGTTCCGCTTTAGCCGCTCAAGAACATGGTGACGCTAGGAGAGCTTTAGACCTTTTGAGGATCTCCGCCGAGCTCGCCGAACGGAACAACGATACTTGTGTAAATACCGACCATGTATATAAGGCAAAAAATAAGATAGAGGAGAACTGTGTTCGGGAGGCCGTAAACACGTTACCCACTCATTCTAAACTGGTCCTTTACTCTATCCTCCTGATGCAGGAAAACGGAAAGGACAAATTGACTACCGGAGAGGTCTACTCCGGATACAAAGAGTTAGGCAAAAGATCGGGTATAGATCCACTCACCCAGAGACGGATAACGGACCTGATCTCGGAGTTAGATATGCTGGGTTTGATAAATGCTAGGGTGAAATCCTTCGGGAGAAGAGGCAGGACAAAGGAGATCCAGTCCTCCGTTTCGGAAGCTGACATAATCGATCTTATCGAGGATGACGAGGGTATCGAGCCCGTTCGAGACTTAAAAACGCAGGGATCAAAACAGACTACGTTGATCTGAATCGCTCAGGAAATTTCTCTATCTTCGTCTCCACTAACTTCAGTATTTTCAGTTTCTGATTTCCCTTTATCTTCTTTCCCGTCATCCAAATTTTCTTCCTGAAGTTCTTTTTCTCCATCGAAGACCTGCCGAGCATCGCTAGGTCCTTCACCGAGGTTCTCTGTTTTTTTCTCATCTTCACTCTCCTTGCTCTCTTCTATCTTCTCTTCCTCAGGCGATCTTTTTCCCCTATAATAAAGTCGAGATCCAAGTTCAAGCATCAAAGGTGTGAGTAAGATGACGGCGATAGAGATGATAAGGTTGTTCCAACTGTTCGAGGGGACATCCTCCGTTCTCCCCATGTATGCCAATTTTAATGTGCCGAACCAGGGCAGCTCACCCCTAGCTTTACCTATGATCCACTCCCCTTTTACCGGCTTGAGTGAATCATCAGAAAAGGATCCTTTCTGGTCGTATTGCGGAGCGTTACTGTGTGTAGAATCCCCCATGGTGATGTATCCGGATTGATCGTTCTCAAGCAGTTCGTTTAATTCTATCTCTACGTTTACATCTTCATATCCGTAGTTGTAGATCGTAACAGTACCCGTGACATCATAACAGTTATCCCCCTCCCATGTGATCCAATCTTCCTCGCCATCTAACTCTTTGAAGGATGGTATATCGAAAGACGCAGAATTACCTGAGTTGTTATATTTGAGATAAAGGACAGCCCTATGTATTATTGGAGTCCTGTGTCCGTTTCCATTGGGCTTAAAAACTATAACGTCTCCATACTGCCCGTATTTTTTATATCCGGTCTGTTTTCCCTCCACGTAAGTCTTTATCTCATCCTCATCGGTATCTTGAACCAGAACTATATCCCCTGGATCTATGACTCCCAATCGGCTCTCTTGGGTGCTGTGCGACATACTTCCGGACTCGATAACCACCAAAGGAGGCCATCTACCGCTTACCACATAGAGCGAACTCAGGATGATCCCGATTATTAGAAGGGAGATCAAGACATCCTTACTTATGGAGATCATTTCATCTTTATCTAAAGTCATGATATCTTCTTCTAGAGATTATGGCCTGTGAAATGGTTGTCCCCCTCTAATAAATATTTTTCTACGTCTAGAGGCCCCCGAACAAAAACTATATATAGAACCTCTTTTTCTACTTCCAGATGAGGAATCAACTATGATGTCAGGCCAACAACCTATATTTGTTATGAAAGAAGACACCGAAAGAGAAAGTGGAAAAGATGCACAGAAGAACAATATACAGGCTGCAAAAGCCCTAGCGGATGCAGTCAGAACTACGTTGGGTCCCAAAGGCATGGACAAGATGCTGGTCAATAATATAGGAGATGTTGTTATAACTAATGATGGAGTTTCTATATTAAATGAGATAGATATAGAGCATCCAGCCGCGAAGATGCTCGTAGAAGTAGCCGAAACACAGGAAGACGAATGCGGTGACGGTACGACTTCCGCAGTGATCGTATCCGGCGAACTTTTGAAGAAAGCAGAAGATAGGATAGATCAACTTCATCCTTCGACTATAGCTAATGGTTATAGAGCAGCATCCGAGAAAGCGTCTGAAGTCCTTGAAGATCTTAAACGGGAGATCGATCTAGATGACGAAGAAGCGTTAGAGAATATAGCTTCAACAGCCATGACCGGTAAAAACGTAGAAGTCAACAAAGAACATCTTGCCGAGATAGCTGTAGATGCAGTGAGACATGTCACGGAAGAAAAAGAAGGCGGAAATGTGGTAGATCCGGACAACATAAAGGTAGAAAAGCAGGCCGGTGCTAGCGTCGACAACACTGACCTCGTAGAAGGTATGATCCTAGACAAAGATCGACTTCACGACAGCATGCCCAGCGATATAAAGGATGCGGAGATAGCTCTCTTGAATTCCGCATTGGAAGTACAGGAAACCGAGATGGACGCTTCTATAGAGATCACGGATCCAGATCAGCTTGAAAAATTTGTGAACAAGGAAGAGGAAAACCTAAAAGAGATGGTACAGAAGGTCAAGGATTCAGGAGCGAACATCTTACTCTGCCAGAAGGGTATAGATGATCTTGCCCAACATTACCTCGCTAGAGAAGGGATCTTTGCCGTCAGAAGGGTAAAGAGATCCGACATGCAGAAATTGGCTAGAGCGACTGGAGGTAACGTGGTCAATAATCTTGCCGATCTTGCATCTAGTGATCTTGGAACTGCCAACCGAGTGTATGAGAAGATGGTCGCAGGTTCCCAGATGACCTTCGTAGAAGGTACTGAGGAAGCTAAAGCCGTGTCACTCCTTTTAAGAGGAGGTACTGAGCACGTAGTAGACGAGCTTGAAAGGGCCGTCGAAGACGCGATAAAAGTTGTATCAGTAGCTATAGAAGACGGCGCAGTACTTCCCGGTGGCGGAGCCACCGAGCTGGAACTCGCAAATCGCCTCTCGGAGATTGCCGGCAGTATAGAGGGCAGAGAACAGATAGCGTTCGAGGACTTTGCGGACAGCCTAGAGATAATCCCGAGAACGATAAGCGAAAATGCCGGTCTTGACGGTATAGACGTGTTGATGAAGCTCAACACGGCCCATGAAAAGGAAGGAAAAGACACTCACGGCGTCAACGTTGAAGACAGCGAAACGCCAGAGGACATGATAGACAAGGGCATAATAGAGCCCTACAGGGTAAAGAATCAGGCGATCAAATCAGCTACGGAAGCGGCCAACATGATCCTGAGGATCGACGACGTGATCGCCTCTAAAGGCGGAGGCGAAGAAGGCGGCGGCGCGCCACCAGGAGCCGGCGGCGGAATGCCCGGCGGAATGCCCGGCGGAATGCCTCCAGGGATGTAAATATCCCAGGTTAACTAACTAGTTAGAAAAACCTTTACTTCTTTTCTTTTTTCTAAAGAACTAAAAAAGAAAAAAGCGCTAGAGACTTTTAGGACTCTCCTCTTTTAACTTTCTTTTGAGCTTCCATGACTTCATCCCAGGCATCAAGGCTTTTCTGGGCTTCCTCCTCGTCCAACCTTTCTATAGCATAACCGGCGTGGACGATAACGTAGTCGTCGACCTCTACATCGACTAAAGAAACATTTGCTTTTCGGGTCACTCCACCGAAATCTATCTCGGCCTCATCACCTTCGATATCCTTTATCAAACCAGGAACAGCTAGACACATCTCAACAAAAACTACAAATACTTATAATATAAAGATTTTCCAAGGATATGGAAGTATTCATCGATAAATGTTCAGATTATCGAGACGCTCAAAAAGTTATCGAGGAGGCCTTTGCTTCTCTTGGTGGTCTAGACAAGTTCGTCAAAGATGGGGAAAAGATACTGCTCAATCCAAATCTACTCAAAGGAAGTCTACCTGAAGATGCGGTGGTGACCCATCCAGATTTTATAATCGCGGTTATAAGGGTACTAGAGCAACAGGATATAGATATAATCGTGGGAGATAGTCCTGCTGGCCCCATGTCTGAGAGAAGACTCAAGAAGTGTTACAAGAAAGCAGGATGGTTAAGGATAGAAGAAGAGACCAGTGCCAGGTTGAATTACAATACGGAGATGAAAGTAGAAAGGAACGAGGATACCGATACAAAGAAGAATTTCAATTTTATAGAGATAGCCGACGAGGTAGACGGGATCATAAACCTCCCAAAGTTAAAAACACATTCCTTGACGGTTTTCACTGGAGCTGTCAAGAATCTTTTTGGAATAGTCCACGGTTTGACCAAAGCGGCCAACCACGGTCAGTTCCAGCAGTTGAATCAGTTCGGAAGGCTGTTGTTGGACATAAACGAAACGGTGGAGACAAGACTCACTATAATGGACGGCATCCTGGCTATGGAGGGAGATGGTCCTTCTGGAGGTTCACCTATTCCGGTCAATTCTATCTTGGCTTCTGAAAGTCCCATAGCGTGTGATTATGCAGCCTGCAAGTTAACAGGGATTCCTGTACAGAAGGTGCCAACTTTAGTGGAAGAAGACAGAGATTTTGACTCCATAGAATACTTGAAAAGACGGCCCTCCTCCTTCGAGGTCGATTTTGAATACCCGTCAGGAGGGACCGTTCCATGGAGAGCGCCAAGCTTCATAGCCAGTCTTTTCTCCAATTTTTTTCTCGACCGGCCGGAATTGGATAAAGAGAAGTGTATAAAGTGCTGGAAATGTGAAGAGATCTGCCCGGAGGATGCGATCAAGAGAAAGAAATACGGGCCCAAGATAAGCTGGTGGAGATGCATCAGGTGTTACTCCTGTACTGAAGCGTGTCCCGAGGAAGCTCTTAGTGTTGATGTTGAATAAGATGTAAAATCAAGCATGGATTCTAGATTAGGCTCGGTTCATCACTTTGCTCTTCTCGATAAAGTTTTAAGACCATCTATGGTTAAGGAAAATGTCCTGCTCATATTTTATATATATCCCAAAATTTTTTATAGTCCTTTTTTCTCATATCCTTCTTGATGAGCAAACCCAATATGGAGCTCACGAATGCGGGATTGGAATTCGAGGGATGCTGGAAAGATATTTGTGTTTTTGCAAGGACTTTTGAGAGAGTTATAGAAGATAATGCTCCAGATGAACGGTCTGTAGAGGAATACAACCACTGGAGACCAAGGGAAGAGGAGGATGAAAAAGACATCTCAGAAAAAACTGCAGAGGAAGCTTGTCTGGAGAAAAAGGAAGTAGAAGAAGAATTCAACGGTGCAAAAGAGGAGCTAGAGAGCGCTGAAGAGAATCTAAAGAAAGGTGTAAACGGAGATGCTGATGAATCTCCTGCTGAAAATATAAAAGATGCATCAAAAAACATGGAGCGTTTGGTGGAAGCCGAGTCGATCAAGTCCATAAGGAAATTGGAAAGGACGATATACGAAGATATAATGCTGAAATTCAATCCCTACTATTTTGACACGGAGGATTTTTCGGTAAATCTAGAAAAGATCAGTGATGGAGGAAACAAGAATTATAGACTCTCTATCAACATCCCGAATGAAGAGCTTAGAGAAGAAGTTAGAGAGGAGTTGAAGAAGAGAACTGATAATTGATGATCGATGTAATACTCATCCTAGCTTTCGTAGCTGCTATTTTTATGGGATTTTCGATAGGAGCATCATCTGTCCCGCCGGCTTTTGGCCCAGTAACATCTTCCGGCAGTATGGGGATCTTAAAATCCGCGCTTCTAGCTGGGCTGGCGGCGGCCTTGGGAGCCGTAGTTCAGGGAGGGAGCGTGACTGCAACTGTGGGTTCAGGGATGATATTCGGTGAGATACAGACACTCCAAGCTCTTACCATCCTGATCGTTGCCGCTATACTTGTCATAATAAGTGTTCTAACGAAGTATCCCATGCCCACTGCCTTTACCGTGGTGGGAGCTGTGATCGGCAGTGCTTTTAGCTTTGGGAACGAGCTTCGGTGGGCCTCTATACAGAGGATAGGTTTATACTGGTTATTGATTCCATTCCTAGCTATCGGGATAGGATATGCGATATCTAAGACGCTGCGATATTTTTTACCTAAAGAGAAGACAAAAAACCAAGTCAGGCACCTCACCTTGATCATGGGTCTATTCGTGGCTTACAATGCTGGTGCTAATTCTGTAGGACTCGCAGTTGGTCCTCTCCAGACGCTTGATTATCCTATGCTCTTTCTTTTAGCGATAGGCGGTGTAGCTATACTAGTGGGGGCCTGGATACTTTCTCCCATGATCATAGATGCTGTTTCTTTCAAGTACTCGAACGTAGGCCCTAGAAGATCCGCCGCCGCACTGGGTACCGCCGCTATCCTCGCCCAGATAGGAATCCTTTTCGGTATCCCTATCTCATTCAACGAGGCCATCATCGCTTCCATCATAGGCAGTGGCCTTGTGGTCGGAAAATCGAACGTTGGCAAAAAAAAGATAGCGTTCACCTCTGTAGGCTGGGTAACGGCGATCTTCATAGCCGTCGT
>JAGXLI010000098.1 GCA_018334755.1 Thermoplasmatota archaeon | reverse complement strand
GGATTCGGACGCAGAATCAGATCTGATAACGAAGAGGATTTTTCACTGAAACAGTTGGATAAAAGGGCGTTGAAATTTATTCTCAAATACCTGAAAGAACACAAGGTAAAGATGATCTTGGCGATACTCTCAATGCTCATGATGACTCTTGCTAGTCTGGCCGGACCTTTCCTGATAAAGATAGCGATAGACGAGTATATTATGGTAGGTGATCTTGAAGGCCTTACATTTATATTTTTCATGATGGTCGGTGCCTATGGTGCCTATTGGCTATTTTCGTACTTTCAAACCTATCTTTCAAACTGGATCGGTCACACTATAGTCGGTGATATCAGAGAAGACCTGTATGAACACCTTCAGGGTTTACCGATAGATTTCTACAACAAACACAGTACTGGTGACATGATGGCTAGGGTTACACATGACGTGAATGCATTATCCGACTTGGTTTCGACGGGATTCGTACACTTGTTGAGTGATTTTTTTGTCATGATAGGTATTGTGGTTATCATGTTATATCTGAACGTCGAATTGGCGTTGGTGAGCTTCATCATTATTCCATTCATCTTCTTTGTGGTGTATTTCCTAGGTAAGAAGATGCGGATGGCTTATCGTGATGTCAGGGAAAGACTTGCAGAACTCAACGCCGATGTTGAGCAGAACCTATCAGGCATAAGATTGGTCCAGGCGTTGAATAGAGAGAACATCAACACCGGAAAATTCAGCAAATTGAGCTGGAAGAACTTGAAGGCTAATCTGAAAGCTGCCACGTACTTCTCTTTGTTGTTTCCCATAATGACGTTGAGCAAGGTCTTCGGAGAAGCACTGGTTCTAGGTTACGGGGGCTGGGGGGTCGTCCAGGGGGCTGTCAGTTTAGGCGTACTTATAGCCTTCATGGATTATGTACGCAGATTCTTCGGACCTTTAGCAGATATGAGTCAGGTCTACAATACGTATCAGTCCGCTGGAGCTTCCTTAGACCGCATATACGAGTACATGTCTGAAGAAAGCGAGATAAAGGATGCGGAAAAGACAGAATTTCCTAAAAAGATCGAAGGAGAAATAGAGTTTGATAACGTAAGTTTCAGTTATGATGGGGAAACGATAATAGACGAACTAGATCTGAAAATAAAATCTGGTGAGATATTCGCACTAGTGGGTCAGACCGGCGCGGGAAAAACGACCATCGTGAACATATTAACTCGACTTTATGACGTGGACGAGGGTCGTATCACCATAGACGGCATCGACCTTAGAAACTATCCTAAAAAGCAATTGAGAGAGATCATCTCTGTTGTACCGCAGGATATATTCCTCTTTGACACCTCCATAAAAGAGAATATCCGATTTGGAAGGCCCAAAGCGTCGGATGAGGAAGTAGTCGAGGTAGCAAAGAAAGTTCACGCTCACGATTTTATCGAAGGCCTGCCGGAGGGATACGACACAAGAGTAGGTGAAGGCGGCGTGAAACTTTCTGGCGGTCAGAAACAACTGGTCTCTTTTGCGAGAGCCATGCTGGCGGATCCAAAGATTTTGATCCTCGATGAAGCCACTTCAAGTGTCGACGCCTATACAGAGGTGTTGATCCAGGATGCGATGGAAAAATTGCTGGAAGGACGTACCGTTCTTATGATAGCTCACCGGTTCGCCACTTTGGATAGAGCTGACCGCATAGGCGTCTTGAAAGAAGGTAGATTGATAGATATAGGTAGTCATAAAGAACTCATGGAGAGTAATGAGACCTATAGGAGATTATACGAAAAGCAGAAAGGAAGATGAGTGGGTAAATCGAGTGGGAAATCTATAAATAGTAATTATAATACTAAAGTTAATAACTGCAATATTGGAGTTGATATACATGACAATGAAAGAAATCACCGAAAATAAGGAAGAGATAGTGGAAAAGGCATGGAAGAACGATAAAAAATTCATAGAGATGACCGTGGATATAGTTTTGGACTACTTGGAAGAGAACCCGGAAGGATGTTCTTCCGGCAAATTTTGCCCAGAGGCGTTGGTCGATCGCTGTACAGGGATGCCCTTCGTGACCGATGATAAGATAAAGATGGTCGTGGACATGATGTACAGGGAAGGTTATCTCAAAAGAGAAATACCAGAAGGAACTGGAACGCCGCATTATTCCTTAAAGTAATTTAATATGTGTTCAAATCAGCCACCTGATTCGGAAAAGCCCAAGGGGGAACTTGGCAAACGTATTCAGAAACTCCAGGGTTTAGCTAAGGCACTGCACTGCCCGACCCGATGGGATATAATAGATATCATAGGAACCGGAACGGCTAAAACCAAAGAGATAAAGAACGAGTTGAAAGAGAGAGGTTACGACATCACACAGTCCGGCCTTTATTACCACCTCTCGGAACTCCGAGGATCTGGAATAATCGAAGTGGATGAATTCTTGGAAGAGGGCAAGGGAGCGCCTGAGAAGGTCTGGAAACTGTCAAAGAAAAAGATAGAGATAGAACTCGTCTTAGGGGAATAACAAATGATCACAGCTGTTGAAGCCAGTGGCCTCAGTAAGACCTTCGGTAACGTGAAAGCTGTCAGAAATGTCAGTTTTGAAGTGGAAAAGGGAGAGTTCTTCGGCTTCTTAGGTCCCAATGGAGCCGGTAAAACTACAACCATAAGGATGCTCACTGGATTGATAACTCCAGATTCAGGAAAGGCATTGATAGACGGTATTGATCCCCAGAAAGATCCTATACACGCGAAGATGAAGATGGGAGTTATTCCAGAATTCGGCAACGTCTATGTAGACTTGACTGCGAAGGAGAATCTGCATCTAGCAGGAAAATTTTACGGGATGTCGAAGAAGGAGAGGGAAGAAAGAGCTTCTGAGATACTACATATGATGGAATTAAAGGGGCGAGAGAACGACGCAGTAAGAAACTTTTCCAAGGGTATGAAACAGAGAGTCAATATAGGATGCGCTATCATACATGAACCCCCCGTTCTTTTCCTAGACGAACCTACCTCCGGTCTAGATGTGCAGAGTAAAAGACTCGTAGTCAGGATTGTGACGAAGATGAAAGAGAAAGGTAGCACGATATTCTTGACAACGCATAATATACAGGAGGCTAACGAACTCTGTGAACGTGTAGGGATCATCCATAAAGGAGATCTAGTCGCCATCGACAGACCTGAAAAATTGAGGAATACTTTCGATAAAACACAATCGATCGAAGTTTCTATAGAAGGAGAATTCGACGTCGATATGCTGCACAATGATCACGTTAACAAGATAGAAAGATCAGGAGATAAATTGACTCTCTTTACCGATCATCCTGATATCACCGTAAAAAGATTGGTGAAACTGACTGATGAGGAGGACTTAAAGATATTATCTTTGAGAACACAAGGTCCGAGCCTTGAAGAAGCCTTTGTCAGATTAACAGGTGGTAATGAATGAGATATTCAGAATTCTTTAGGGGCGTAATCACTACCGCTGAAAAGGATATAAAGATTTACTACAAGAAGCCGCCGGTGGTAATATTCGGTCTTTTGTTCCCGTTCCTTATGTTCCTAGCTTTCTATATCGGCAGGAAAGTGGAATTGAGTCTTTTCTTCCCGGGGTTTTTGGCGATGACGCTGTTTTTCACTTCTTCCTCAGTAGGTC
>JAGXLI010000057.1:10358-13762 GCA_018334755.1 Thermoplasmatota archaeon | reverse complement strand
GGAGAAAGAGATGTCCAAAGTGATAAAAGTTGCAGAGCTGGGCAGGAAAGCCAGGCAGAAGGAAGACATAAAGTTGAGGCAGCCCTTGAAAGAAGCGGTAGTGGTCGAAGACGAAGAGAAGACACGAAAAGCGGTAGAAACATTCAAAGACATCCTCAAAGACGAGCTGAACGTCAAGGAATTTAATGTTCTAGAGGACGACGATGAACTGACCGAATATCGGATCTCGCCCAACTACTCATCGCTCGGTCCCAAATTCAAAGGCGATGCCGAAGCGGTAGCTGAAGCGATAGAAGAAGCGGATCCGAAAAGAGCAAAGGAAGAATTGGATCGAAAAGGCAAAGTGGAGATCGAAAGTTACGAAGTCGAGGAGGAAGACGTGGAGATATCCGAGGTGGTACGTGAAGACTACTTGATGAGCGAGGAGAAGGAACTGAAGATCTACATAAATAAAAAAATAACCGACCAACTGGAGACCGAAGGGCTGGTCAGAGACGTGGTCAGGAGGATACAGACCATGAGAAAGGAACTCGCCTTGGGCTATACACAGAAGATACACACCAGGTACAAAGGAGACCAGAAGATAGAAGATGCTGTGGAGGCGATGGAAGATTACATCCGAAAAGAGACTTTATCTCGCACCCTTGAAAGAGGAGAGAAAGAAGAAAAAGCACTGGAGAAGGAATGGAACATCCAAGACAAAGATATCACGATAAACATAGAGCCGATAGAGGGTAGCGAGGACCAACCCTTAAATACGGATTAGGATATGAGTGTGATAAGTGGGAAAAGCATGCCTAAGGACGAAGAAAAAGAGATGGAAGTTACGAAGCATAACAGTCTCATAAGATTCGAGGGGGATGTCGAATATAAAGACCTAGCTCCCGTGTTCTCTGAACTTTACACCCTGTTCATGGATATCGCTGATCAGTATCCTGAAGACGGCGGAGAAGAGTACATGCAGATGCTGATCAGACAGAATTTGAAGGACCTGAAGAACAACAGTAAGCCGACGGGACACAACCGGGAAGCTCGCTACAGGATGATATTTCCATTAGACGTTGAAAATATTGAATTCTTCTTGTATCCCAGGATACCGGAGGAAGAATCGGAGATAGAGGAGATCACCTCTGAGATATCTAACTTTTTGGATGATAATGATCTAGAACACGAGATAATCTGGGATGAGATGGAATATCTGATGGAAGAAAAAGACTGACAGGCCTTCACCGGTCGAAGAAATTTCTGCATACCTCCGTTAGATCGCTCTCAGGAGAATATTCAAAATCATCAGGCAACCTTTTTTTGTATCTGTCGTAATTGAACCTCTTATCCATCAAGACTATCAGAGCTCGATCGGTTTTGCTCCTTATGGGGCGCCCGGCCGCCTGTAGAACTCTATTCATCGCCGGATATATCCTTGAATAGTTGTAACCCTTCTCCTTACCGAATTTCTCTTTATAGTACTCCTCTAGAGCTTCTAGTCGTAGAGACGGAGGCGGGAACGGTATACCAGCTATGATCACCGAGGAGAGTATGTTATCCCTATAATCTATACCTTCGGAAAGACTGCCCCCTTGGACCCCGAGAAGAACGTTGTTATCGTTCCTTTTCAACTGGTCCACCAGTTCCTTCTTTTCTTTCTTAGAATGCTCTCTTTCCTCGATCATCATATCCTTTTCCATGTGCACCATCTTCAATCTATCAGTCACATGGTTCATGAGAGCGTAAGACGGAAAGAAAACTGCGACGTTACCCGGCGTTTTGTTAGCAACATCGGCGATAGAATTTGCGTAGGCCTGATACATGTTCAGGTCTCTTTCTTTGTAAGCAGTGGTTAGATGTTCAAGGCTGACTATCTTTCTATTCTCGTCGGGGAACGGAGATCCGTATGTCTCTATCTTCGCTTTTGAATCTTCGATCCCGAGTATATCCGAATACATCTTACCCGGGTGTAGAGTCCCGCTCATCAGGACCGCGCTGTCTATCTTCCTGAAGACTTCTTCGCTGTATTTAGCCGGATCTAAAAGACCGACCTCGACGGTTGGCGGATCTGTTTTTACGGAGCGAAAGACTTCTTTTCCTTCGATTTTCCATTTATCTAGAAAAGAATACACGTGCATGGGTGCCGTCGCGGATGCGTCCTGTTCGAGTATCTCCCTCGCCACCACTTCTAGATCGCCCATCAGATCCTCCAAGGAGCTGAACTGGCTCAGCCCTCCTTTCAGAGCTCTGTCGATTTTCTCGTCTAAAAATGTCTTCTCTATCCTTCTTTCCTCGTCTATTCCTCCCCTCAACTCCGAGGATAACCTGCTCATGAAACTCCCTATTGAGGAGGAATAGCCCTGAAGGATCGTGAAGGCGTCCTCTAGAAGAGGTATAGAAAGTTTTTCTTCTAGATTACCCCTTATCCTGCTCGGTAGATTATGAGCTTCATCGACGATCAATAAAACGTCTTCTAGTTCTATCTCCAGGAGATCAAATATTCTTTCCTGGATGTCGGAGAAGATGTAATTATAATCACACACGATCAGCTCGCTGTCCTTTCCTGCAACAAGGGCCGCTTTGTGCGGACAAACGTTTGAAGATCTGCAGATATCTATGATCTCTGAGACGTGTTTTGTTCTCTCCCTCAACTTTTCCACCACCTGCGACATCTTTTTGTTGAAAAGGTTGCACTCCGTCTGTCCCTTCTCACTGCAGAATTCCTCGAAAACTGGATATGGTAATCTTGATTCTTCTCGTGGACACATATGTTTTTTGGAGATCACGTCGGTAGCGTTAACCGAGGACGGCATCTTTTTGATGGTTTCTACAGCGATATGGTGTTGGGACTGCTTACTGGTCAGGAAAAAGATCTTCTGTCCTTCTTTTTTCGCTTTTACAGCGGCAGGGAGGACAGCCGCCGTCTTTCCGATCCCCGTAGGTGCATGGGCGATGAGAGTTCTCTTTTCATCAAAGACAGCTTCAGCGTCCTTTTTGAATTCTTTCTGGCCTTTCCTTATATTTTCAAAAGGAAAATAATCATCGTCCGTAGATAAGCTTCCGTCTCCTTCCATCCTAGAAAAAGCCGTTTTTCCAGAGTCCTCTTTCCTGCATCTAGGACAGTACTTTCCTTTTCCCTCGGATCGAAGAAGAGTTCCACAGTTGCTACAGAACTCGGTCATCATAATCTTCACAATCAAACCGACTTTAATCTTTTCGCTTCTCTCATGGAAAGGATAAAAAACCATAAATATTCAGAGAGTATCTGACTATCTGATATACATGGAGTGCGGCAAAGAGGAAAATCTTGAAAACTGTAACTGCACTTATCCCGGATGTCCGAGAAAAGGTAAATGCTGTGATTGTATCCAGTATCATCTGAGTAGGGACGAACTTCCGGCCTGCGTTTTTCCCGACGA
>JAGXLI010000057.1:6120-9833 GCA_018334755.1 Thermoplasmatota archaeon | reverse complement strand
ACAGGGGATAAGGACCAGTTGAAGAGTTCTCTTAAAAAACTCTCTAACCTCGAAGTAGAGTCTCTATATCCCGGCCATATGTCTCCGGTCGAAAAAGGAGCGAACAAACATATCGAGCGGGCTATCAAAAACCTTAAGCTCATGTAGATGATGGTGATCTGATGGAATTCAAATGTGAAGAGAAAGAAAGCAGCGAAGATTATTCGTCCTATCTACTCTCTACTGTGAATGAGGTCCTGAAGAATGGAGAGTTGATAGTTTACCCTACGGAAACTCTTTATGGGTTGGGAGCGAACCCATTTAGGGAAGGGATCAAGGAAAAGATAAGGAGAGTAAAAAACGCACCCTCGGATAAGAAGATATCTATCGCCTATTCCTCGTTAGAACACGCTTCGGAATTTATGGAGTTACCTGAACTTGCCTGGGACTTGGGTAAGGAATTTTTGCCCGGCCCTCTTTCTTTGGTAGTCGATACACCCGAAGGGACTGAAGGTATCAGGATACCCGATCATCCACTGGCTCAGGCGGTAATCGAAGATTTTGGTCCAATCACCTCTACAAGCGCTAATCTACACGGAAGACCGGATCCGATAGATGTGGATACGGCGAAGATCCAACTCGATGGAAAAGTGAAGCTGTATCTGAAGTGCGGCCCGTGTAGATATAAAAAAGCTAGTACCGTGGTCAAAGTGAATGATGATATCGAATTGATCAGAGAGGGTTTGATATCCGAAGAGAAGATAGGTGATGCGGTTGGACTCTGAAGCCATCAAGAAGTATAGAAAAGCGGGCAGGATAGCCCGGAAAGCGCTAGAGAAGGCTAAGGAAGCATGTGAAGAAGGAGAAAAATACTTGGATGTGGCAGAAGAGGCTGATAATTTCATCTGGGATAAAGGCGCTAAACCTGCTTTTCCGACCAATATAAGCGTTAATTCGGTCGGAGCCCATTACACCCCGTCCGAGGACGATGAAAGTAGATTTGAAAAAGGAGATATAGTCAAGATCGACGTCGGATGTCACCTCGACGGGTATATCGCAGACAACGCCGCCACGGTAGAGATAGGGACCAACCGACACGGATCTTTGATAAAGGCCTCAGAAGAGGCTCTAGGGATCGCGATAAGATCCATAAGACCAGGTATCCGTACTAAAGAGATCGGAAAGAACATAGAGAGGGCGATACAGGACAGAGGTTTCAACCCGATCTCAAACCTGACAGGACATGAAGTCGAGAGATATGTTCTTCACACCGGTACTTCGATCCCTAACGTTCCGAAAGGTTGGACAAAGATAAAAAAAGGGATGGTCCTTGCCATCGAGCCCTTCGCCACCGACGGAGAAGGTCGGGTAGAGGAAGGAGATCCAGGGGATATCTATAAACTCCAGAAGCAGCGTGATCTGGACGGAGAAGATCTGGAATTTTACAAATGGATCGAAGACAATTTCGACCATCTCCCCTTCGCTGCTAGATGGTGTAAAGAATATGGAGATGGATATAAAGAGCTTTTGAAGCGGCAGAAAAGGTTCGGTACCGTCATGAACTACCCGGTCTTGTCAGAAAAAAAGGACGGTCTTATATCACAAAGAGAGCACACGGTGATAGTGACTTCGAATGGATGTAAAGCTACCACTAGATTGTGAATCTATACGGAAAGAACCAAAACGTAAAATTTGTATAAAAAGAGGATATTGGATGTCTGAAGTGTAGAAAAAAGGAGGATAACTAGATTGGCAACCGAAGATAAAATTTTTGATGAAGGAGTGGAGGATAAAAAGAATTTAGAGGAGCGGGAGAAGGAGTTAGAAAAGAAAGAGAACCGTCTCGAGGAATGGGAAGAGACTTTAAGAGAAAAGGAAGCCCGCCTGGAAGAGAAAGAAAGAAGATTAGAGGAAAAAGAAGAACGGTCCGAAGAGATAGAAGAGGAGATAGAAGACGGGGAAGAGTCACTCGAAGGTTGGGAGGCCGAACTTGAAAAAAGGGAAAAAGAATTGGAAGAGAAGGAAGACGAAATAGAGGCGAAGAGAGAAGACCTAGAGATCTGGGAGGACGGGCTGAAAGAGAAAGAAGAAGGTCTAGATGAGAAGATGGAAGACCTCTCAAAGAAGGTAAAAAAGATAAATGAAGAGGAAGAAAAGATAGGAAAGCGGGAAAAGGAACTAGAAGAGAAGGAATTTGAAGTCGATAGAAAAAAAGAGCAGTTGGATGATTATGAGGAGGAACTTCAAAATAAAGAGGAAAGACTTGAAAAACTGAAAAGAGAGTTGCAGTATCGAGAAGATAAACTGGACCAGACAAGGGCTGAACTCGAGAGTAAGGAGGAAAAGATAGAGGGGTGGAGAGAAGAGGTAGAAGAGAGAGAACATCAACTGGAAGAGGACGAGGAGGAATTAGAAAACGAGAAAGAAAACATCGAGGAGTCAAAGGAAGAATTGGAAGAAGAGAAAGAACTGTTAAATGTCAAAGAAGAGGAATTGAAGGAAAGGGAGAAAGAGCTTCGAGAACTGGAAGACGATCTTTACGAGAGGGAAGAAGAGATCAAGGATAAAGAAGAAGAGCTTTTGGACAGAGACGAGGAACTGGAGAGATTAAAAAATGAACTTTCCGATAGAGAGGACAGGCTCGACACTCGGGAGAAAAATTTAGAGATAAAAGCAGAAGAGATAGAAGAGGAGAGGGAAGAACTGGAGGAAAGGGAAAAAGAGGTAGAAAAGAAAAATGAGGCACTCGAAGAAAAAGAAAGAGAACAGAGGCGGAGGGAAGAAGAACTGGAAAAAAAAGAGACTGAATTGCGCGATTTAGAGTCGGAATTATCAGAAAAAGAAGCTCGACTTGAAGAGCAGACCGAAGAGATGGAGGAGAAAAAGGCAGAGATCGCTGAAAGGACCAAAGAGTTGGATAAAAGGGAGGCTGAGATAGAAGAATGGGATGGCGAAGTAGAGAGAAAGGAAGAAAAAGTAGAGAGAAGGAAAGAAGATATAGAGGACGAAAAGAACCATATACAGAACAGGAGGAGAAGACTGGATAGAAGGAAAGGGGAACTTGAGGAGTTAGAAAACGAATTAGAAGGGAAAGGAGAAACACTGGACGGCCGAGAAAAAGAGCTCGATGAAAGAAGAGAGGATCTAAAGAATGAACGGCAGAAGATCGGCGATAAAAAAGCTAAATTGGAGATGAAAGAGAGCAAACTCCAAGATAAAGAAGATAGACTGGAGGAAGAAGGTGACGAACTAAAAGAGGAAAGAAAGGAGATAAAAGAACGTGAAGCCGAACTTGAAGATAGGTCAGAAGAACTAGAACGTAAAGCCGAGGAGTTGGATGAAAGAGAAGAAGAATTGGAAAAGGAAAAGCTGGATATTGAAAAGAGAAAAGAAGAACTTTCTGGAAAAGAGCAGAAAGTGGAAGAAAAGGAGGAGGAACTGAAGGAATTGCAAGAGGACCTAAAGAAAGAAAAAGAGCTGATAGATGATAAAAAGACTGACTTGAAGATGTGGGAAACTAACTTAGAAGATGAAGAAGAAAGATTGGAAGAAGAAAGAGAAGAGGTAAGAGATGAGAAAAAGAGAAATGAGAGGAGAAACGAGGAGATGAAAGAACTTGAGGAAGAACTCGAGCAAAGGGAAAGAAGGTTGGAAGAGCGAGAAGAAGAGCTGGAGGAAAGAGAAGATCTCTCTAAGGAAAAGCTGGAAAAGGCAGAATCTAAAGAGGAATCTCT
>JAGXLI010000057.1:0-5841 GCA_018334755.1 Thermoplasmatota archaeon | reverse complement strand
GAAAAGACAAAAACTTTCTGATAAGAAAAAGAAACTCAAAGAAAAGAAAAAGAAACTTTCAGAGAAAAAAGAAGAACTATCTAAAAAAGAAGAGAAACTTGCTAAAAAAGAAAACGAATTATCGGAAAGAGAAGAAAAGATAGAGGAAAAGAAGTCTAATGTTAAAAAGAAGATGGAGAGACTAAAAGAAGTTAGAGAGGAAATAGCCCAAAAGAAGAAAGAAGATTGAATACTAGATAAAGGCAAAAAGATTATACTTTGATTGCGGTTCTAACAAAGCATGATGATCGAGCCGATAGACATACTATCTTTCATCCTAGTCATCTTGATAGGTATATTAGCGGGGATCGAGAGAACATCTCGAGCGGATAAGGAGGGCTCGACTAAAGGAGCTGGTGTTCGGACTTTTGCTATAGCGTCTATCGTGGGTTTTTTCTTGTCTTCGATCGTTAAGGACGGTCACCTGAATCTTATCATAGTCATCGGCATATTCTCATTTCTATTTTTACTCATAGCTTTACTGCGTGTTTTTGAGGGTGAACCGGGTATGACGACCTCTCTCACGCTTTTGGTCGTCTTTCTCGTCGGGATGATCATAGGTCTAGGCTTTCCTCTTAGAGGATTATTGATCGCTCTTATCACGCTCGGATTGACATCTAGTAAAAAAGTCCTTCATAGGTTCGCACATATTCTTTCTGACGAGGAACTTTCGAGCGCCCTTCGCTTTTTGGCCGTAGGGGTCATATTGATACCGATCGCCTATACCATAGGTCCTGTAAATCCGCTTGTAGGTCCGGGTAGAGTTTTTGATCCCTTTAAAGGCTTGACGATGGTCCTTTTTGTATCCAGCATCTCTTTTACCAGTTATCTGGTGATAAAATTTTTCGGCGCCGACAAAGGTATGAAGATATCAGCCTTCGTCGGAGGTCTAGTCAGCTCCGCAGCGGCTACGGCTTCCCTCTCTGAAAGATGTAAAAAATATCCCGAGCTGAAGGGTACTTCAGCTGTTGGCATCCTTATAACTAACTCGTCCATGTTCATCAAAGATTTCATCATAATATTCACGGTAGGAGGCATTGTTTTAGCGACAAAATTCACCCTGCCTATAGGGATATTACTCGTATCGACTGTGTTTCTATCATTATATCTGATGCGATTGAAAAAGGAAAAAGGCATCTTCAAATCAGTAGAACTGGAATTGGACACCCCTTTTGCGTTGAAACCGGCAGTAAAGTTTGCTTTGATCTTCAGTCTGATATGGTCTTCGACTTATATACTGAAGAATCAGTTCGGAGGACTTGGCGTGTATATAGTTTCGATAGGAGGTTTGATCTCGACGACGTCCGTGTCCGCTTCGATAGCATCCATGTACGCGAGCGGTGAAGTCACTTCCACCACGGCTGTATCGACGGTCCTTCTATCTTTCGGGCTCAGCTTCCTGTCTAAGATATTCATTGCCAGGACTTACTCGAGCAGCTTGGCAAAGAGGATCACCATACCGATGGGGATCACTACCGCCCTGACGATGATCATGGCGGCGCTACTGAGTTGATGGGAAAATAATTAAATAAAGAGTTAAGCAGTGGGTGATACCAATGATCGGTACAGGAATCATCTATGCACTTATTGTGATCTTTGCCTTCATAGGGGGAATCCTGATATTGGACAGATTAAATCTGTTAGAACCCTATAATTTAGAGGTTTCGGGCCCCTTTTTGATGTGGAAAACTGAAAAAGGAAGAGGTCTGATAGATCGTATAGCTCAAAAGAAAGGCTTTTGGAAAAAATACGGCGATTTCGGCTTGATCGTGGTCTCCATCACGATGGTCATTATTTTTTTACTAGTGGCCTGGTCGGCCTACGTCGCTACATCTATACCCTCTAGTCAGGCGCCTGAGGCTTCTGAAGTCCTCGCCATCCCGGGCCTTAACCCCTTGATCCCTATCTGGTATGGTATCTTAGGTCTAGCTATTGCGATAATAGTTCATGAATTCTCTCACGGTATCTTATTTAGAGTGTTCGATGTGAAGCTCAAAGCTCTCGGTCTGATCTTTATAGTGGTGCCCCTCGGAGCATTTGCAGAACCTGACGAAGATGAGCTTGAAGAAGTAGACAAAAGAAAGAGGGGCAGGATGTATGCAGCTGGACCCACCACCAATATAGTATTGTCTATCGTCGTAGTGCTGATATTCTCTACTTTATTTATGGGTGCCGTCTCGGCTAAAGAGGACGGGGTGGTGGTAAGCAGGATCATAGATGGCACTCCGGCCGCAGAGAGCGACCTTCAGGAGAACGAACAGATACTCAAGATAGGTGATGAACGTATACGGAGCAATGAGGATTTCAATACGGTGAACATAACTCCGATGGAAGAGGTAGAGGTCAAAACACGCAGAGGAGATACCCATCACTATCATAATGTGACTTCAGGATTGGTTGTGGGGGGCTTGGTAGAAGACCATGTGGCCCAGAAAGCTGATCTGCAAACCGGAGATATCATAACTAGTATGGACGACCAGGCGGTAAAAAATTACACCAAATTTGCAGATATACTGGAAAAGAAGGATCCGGGTGAAACTATCCACGTGACCTTCCACAGGAAGGAAAATGGAACTTATGAAAACGACTCCGTGAGCTTTGAACTGGATGAACGGAACGGCGAAGCGTTCATGGGGATCAGACCGACTTATCTCGGGATCACCACATGGGATGTCGAGAAAGTTCCGCAGTTATTATCGAGCCCTTACGAAGGAGCTGAAGGGATTCAAGATTATTTCCAGAGGTCGGCGGAATACATGGCTTTACCCTTCTTAGGCTTGTCTCCGCTGCCCGATGAAGTCACCGAACTTTATACTGTAAATGGTCCCCTTTCCGCACTACCAAATGACGCTTTCTGGACTATATCGAATTCTCTCTACTGGGTATTTTGGTTGAATCTTTTGGTAGGTTTATTCAATTCCCTGCCAGCTATTCCGCTGGACGGGGGGCACATGTTCAACGATGGCCTTGAAGAGCTGGTTAAAAAATTGGGTTTCGATGATGATAAAAGTGAAAAAGTTTCCTCAGGAATAACTTGGGTAGTAGCTTTGAGTATACTGTTCATGCTGATGTGGCAGATGATAGGTCCCCGGATCTGACAAAGACCGATCTCCGAACCTTTTTTATTCCACTCTTTTCTTTTCTAGTTGATACTCATGCTGCCCTTCGAAGAAGTTCCGGTGATGGATAGAAATTCAGAATATCGTGGAAAGCCTCCGAAAGAATTGATGGAGAACGCCGGTAGAGGTCTGGCGGAAGAGATCATGGAGAGATACGACGAAAGACCTATACTTTTCATCTGCGGTACGGGCAACAACGGTGGAGATGCCTATGTCGCCGCAAGATATGTATCCGAAAAGTGGGATACTAAAAACGTAAAAGTTTATTTGATAAAAGGGCTAGAAAACGTTAGAAGCGAGATAGCGAGAGAAAATCTAGAAAAACTGAATTGTGAAATAGTCGAGGAGATAGATCGGTCTAGTATTGAAGAAGGAACCATCCTGGTCGATGCCCTTTTAGGGACCGGCATAAAAGGAGAGATCAGGGAGCCCTATAGAGGTGTGATGGAGAAGATAAATGGTTCTTCGAACCCCGTGGTCTCGGTCGACGTTCCCAGCGGGTTAGGGGCGGATTATTCCGTAAAGCCGGACGTGACCGTAACTTTCCAGGATATCAAGGAAGGCATGTCTGAAGAGAACTCGGGGGATATAGCTATCAAAGATATCGGTGTCCCTCAAAAAGCTCTAGATCATACCGGGCCGGGCGAGATGTTCCTTTATCCTAGACCGGACAGCGAGTCTCACAAAGGCGAAAACGGCGAGTTGCTGATAGTCGGCGGAGGACCTTACACGGGCGCCCCTGTTCTGGCGGCTAAAGCGGCTTACCGTACCGGGGCAGATCTGGTCCATCTGGCGGTTCCGGAAAGTGTATTTGACGTGGTCGCTGGTTTTTCTCCCAATTTCATAGTGCATCCATTGAAAGGTGACAGATTGAGCGAAAAGCACGTGGATGAGATAATCGAACTATCAAGGAGATGCGATACCATTATAATAGGGCCTGGCCTGGGCTCAGAAGACAGAACTATGAATGCCGTAAAAGAGATCATCAAGAGATCGGACACTCCGCTATTGATAGACGCCGACGGGCTGAAGGCCTGTAAAAAAGAAGATATAGAATTCAATACAGATGCTCTACTGACACCTCATAGAGGGGAGTTCGAGATGCTCAGCGACCCTAAAGAAAACGAGCGCTATCACAAAAGAGCGGATAGATATGCTGAGGATCATCAGGTCACTCTGCTGGTCAAGGGTAAAAAGGACTATATCACTGATGGAGATAACTACAAATGGAACGACTTCGGAAACGAGGCCATGACCGTCGGAGGTACAGGAGATACCCTAGCGGGAGTCGTCGGTGCATTGATGAGTAAGGGTTTAGGGTCCTACAAAGCCGCGAGACTGGGGGCGTATATGACTTGTGAAGCCGGAGACAAAGCCTTCAAAGATTATAGATGGGGTCTGATGCCGGAAGATATTATAGAGAAATTGGTAACCCTGTATCAAGATTGATAGAAAAAAGAAAAAAGATAAGGTAGAGGTTTGGACCTCTCTTTACTCGTTTCTACTCCACTCAATCTACTTCTTCGAACCTGCCTTCCAACTCATCCATCACTTCTGGCAGGGTAGTGTATTCCATCTCCTCCAGCGGCAATCTGTGGGGCTCGAAGGGACCGTGGCTTCTCATGTAGTCAGCCACATCGGCCGATTTTTCTCTAACGTTATCGAAGGCCGGATCATCGAACAGGTCCGCCGGCTTGTCGAACTCTCCGTTCTTCACCTGCGTACCAACACTGACCACTCTCGGCGGTCCGTCAAATCTTGTACATTTTGCATCCTCTTGAGAAACCGGCATTATCGGTCCGTTGTGACTTCCACGCATCCATCCCGAAACAAGATATGGATTTGAGAAAGGTTCTAGGACTTCACCAAGAGCCGGTAGACCGGATTGAGCCCTGACTACCGCGACAGGATCGTCCTTGCCCACGTATTCACCCGCTACCTGATACAACTTCTCGGTACTAACGGCGGCAACCGGTTCATCAGTTGGCAATTTGCTTTCTTCTTTTGGATAGACCCTTTTGATAACGAACCTTCCCTTTGCTCCCAATAAGGCGAGCATGTCATAGAGCTCTTCTGGAGCTTCCATCATTATCCTTTTGTTCTCCTTGATATCCATTATCTCAAATCTGAAACCCGGGTTCAATGAAGGATCGATCACTAAACCTGCAGTATTGAAGGGATCGGCGAACATCTTAAATATAGGATAGTTGAAAGCGCCTGGTTCTGTTTTATCCATCAGGAAAGCGACTACCGGCTCGGCCTTTCTTTCCGTGAACTCCATCTCTGCTATCCCCGGGCCCATCCCTCTAACGTTACCAGAGAAAGCGTCGGAGAGTAAGTCTTGGCCCGCTCCGTAAAGACCAAGCTCTTTGGCTTTATCAGTCGCTTCTTGGAATGTATCCCAAGCCAACGAATGGATCTTTTCAGAATCAGCTCCTTCCCCGTGAGTCATCAACAGTTCAAGGTCATCGCCGCAGTTTGTCACGTAATAGTCTATCAGTTCGTCCGATCTGCTCAATTTTTTCTCCGCTACGTCGGCAAGATCGTCATGTATCCTGGAATGCCCTGGGTAGCCTCCTACATCTGCCTTGATGATGCTAAAGGTTATTTTGCTCATCTATTCCACCTCGTTATTCGCTATTAAGACGTATGATAAAAGATTATCGATTTTTTAAAATTGCAT
>JAGXLI010000056.1 GCA_018334755.1 Thermoplasmatota archaeon | reverse complement strand
AATCGGGGGATGGGCTGGTCAGGGCACTGTAAGGGGAGGGACCATCCTGGGAAGGTCCCTCGCCCTGGAACAGAACTATCACGTGGTCCAGCAGCGTTCTTATTCCGCCGCGGTCAGGAGCGGAATAGCTTACTCTGACGTCATAGCCGACGAGGACGAACTGGACGAGTTAGTGATCGAGGTCCCGGACTACCTTTTGGTTTTGTATCAGGACACGCTGGACGAATGGAGTGATACCGCTGAAAAGGTAGACAACCTGATAGTTGACAGCTCTAGAGTTGATAAAGTACCGGAGACGTCTGGAGAACTGTTTGAGGTGCCCGCAGGAAGGATCGCCGAAGACTTAGGGACTTCAAAGATAGCCAATATCGTCCTCCTGGGCTCTCTAGGAGGCGTATCAGAAGAGATAGAGATAAGCGGGCTAAAAAAGACCGTTCAGGAGGAGTTTGCCGAGAAGTACACCGAGATGAATCTCGAAGGACTAGACCGCGGGTTCAAAGAGATCTGAGAAGTTGATGTGTTGATTTCTTTTTTACTCTTTGGCACATGTATCTGAAGGGAAAACCTTATTATTTAGAATGCTGTTCCAAAGCTGAGAAGCGATGGTCGAAGATGAGGGGCCAGATCCGCAGGAGATCGAAAGTGCGGAGGACAAATTTAGAGGTCTGATCGAAAAGCGCAATGAGCTGAACGAGGAGTCCAATTTTTATCGGGATGAGAGGGACAAACTGCATGAAGAAAGGGATAAACTGCAGGAGGAACTGGAAGAGTTAAAAGAGAAAAGAGACGCTCTCACGGATAAGGCAAAAGAGCATAAAAACAAGAGAGACGAGCTACAATCCAAAGCTAAAGAACTCATCGATTTTAAGAAGGAGAAACAGGACAAGATAGAAAATAATCTTTCTGAAAATGTTGAGGAATTGAAGGTAGATATAGACGAGATGGAAAGGAGGCAGCAGACCACTGCTTTATCTGTTCAGAAAGAAGATGAGCTCCTAGAAGAGCTGAAAGAGAAGAGGGAAGAGCTGGAGGAAAAAAAGGATCTTCTGAAGGAGCAGGAGGACATATCAGAAAAAGTGGAAGAGTTAGATGAAAGGATCGACGAGCTCTTCGAAGAAGCGGATCAAGAACATGAAAAAGTCGTCAAATATTCAGAGGAATCCCAAGAGTATCATGATGAGATCGAAGAACTTTACGACGAGATGAACGAACTGTCCGATGAAGCTGATAACCTACACCAGAAGTTCGTAGAGGTCAAAGAGAGGGCCGATCACTACCATGAAAGGGCCATGGAGATGAAGAACAAAGTCCTGGAGATGAAACGTAAGAAAAAAGAGGAAGAGGCAAAACGAAGGAAACAACTGCTGGAGCAGAACAAAAAAGTCAGGAAAGAGTTAGAGGACGAGGAAAAACTGGAGAAAGAAAGAAAGAAGATGCTGGAGATGCTAAAAGAAGACGGAAAGGCAGAGATATAGATTTAATTTTTTCTATTTTTACTTTTTTCCAATGTAGTAATGTATTCATTTAAGGAAAAGATGGATATACCTAGAGCATTTAAGATTGTAAAGAATCTGGTGAAAGAATGAAAGATGTGCTCGTCACCGGCGGCTGCGGCTTCATAGGAACCAATCTGATAGAGTACCTTCTCGAAAAGACTGATTTGAACATAAACGTCTTGGATAATCTGAGTGAAGGAAAGCTCGAATATTTAGAGGAAATTGACAATTACTCAGAAGATCGGATAATCTTTTTTGAAGGTGATATCAGAGACGAGGAGGATGCTGAAAGAGCTATAGATGGATGTGACTATGTGATAAACCTGGCGGCCCAGACAAGCGTGATGGATTCTATAGATGATCCAGAAAGGGATGCTGAGATCAATATTATGGGGACTATAAATCTCTTGGAAGCAGGCGTCCGAGAGGATGTAGAAAGGTTCATATTGGCCTCTTCGGCAGCTCCACTTGGAGAGCAGGAGATGCCGATAGATGAAGACAAAGTTCCTGAACCGCTTGCTCCATACGGCGCCAGCAAGCTCGCATGTGAAGGATACTGCAGTGCTTATGCGGGCAGCTTCGGCCTGGAGACAGTCGCCTTGAGGTTCTCTAACGTCTATGGCCCCAAATCCTGGCATAAGGGCAGTGTCGTGGCTAAATTTATAAAACAGATATTGAAGGGGGAAACTCCCGTTATATATGGAGATGGAGGACAAACCAGAGATTTTATCCATACACGAGATATCTCTCAGGGTTTACATCTAGCCTGCGTTGAAGATTTAAACGAAGACTTCGAACTGTTCCAGATAGCTACGGGAGAAGAGACCTCTATAAATGAACTCTACTCGATTTTGGAAAGGAGCTTAGAAGAAAAGGGGATAGATGTACCTGAGCCAGAATACGGAGATGAAAGAGAAGGCGAGATCTACAGGAATTATGCAGATATAAGCAAAGCAGAGGAAAAATTGAACTATTCTCCCGCGGTACCTCTAGAGGAAGGTATAGAGGAAACGATCGACTGGTTCTTAGAGTCTTATAAGCGCTAGGAAGTTATAAGGGTCGAAAGCGCTAAAAAGGGGATATAGATTAGTTAAAGATATGAAGATCACTTTGCTCGGGACCTCTGGTGGAATACCCATAACTGGAAGAGCGCAATCTGGTATATTGGTAGAAACTTCAGAGAATAAGATTTTACTCGACTGCGGTATGGGTATACCGTTGAGATCTGCGGAAAGAGGAGTGATGGCAGAAGATATAGATATTGTATGTATAACTCATGAACACCTCGATCATATCCAGGACCTGCCATCTCTGACCAAGGCGTCCTGGCTGAGGAGGGATGCAGCCAACTACAAGATAATCACGCCCCCAGGTCTCGAGGAAAAACTAAAGAAGTTCTGGAGATCCGTCGATGAGTATGAAAGGAGCGACCTAGAATTTGAGGCACTAGAACCCGGAGAAGAGCTAGAAGAAACGGCTTCGATAGAAGCCTTCCAGACCGAGCATACCGAGATCAGCCAGGGATACAAACTTTCTATCGATGGAAAGAGCGTGGTATATACCGGAGATACGGAACCAAGCCGGATCGTCACAGAGGTCTCTAAGAACGTTGACTTACTCATACATGAACTTTCTTTTCTAGAAAGAAAAGAAGGACATACTAATCCCCAGGATTTTATCTCAAAATTTTCTGACGTTAAGGTTGATAGATTTATAATGACCCATTTCTATCCCGAGATCGCTGAAAGAGCTGAAGAGATAACCGATAAGATAGAAAAAGATATCGGTACACCGACACTTCCAGCCGATGATCTCCAGACCGTCTATATCTGAGAAAAAAGGAAAGATAAAAAGATGAGATTATTAGTTATCCCTACGACGGATTGGGTCGGCCATCCAGTCCCAAATCGCCTCAATTTTATTTTTGACCGCCTGGCCGCAAGGCATGAAATAGACGTCTGTCATTTTAGGATCTTCGATGAAAAGAGAAGGGAGACCGAATGTAACCTTATAGAGATGGAATCTGAAGAGAGACAAGAGATAGGCAGTTATTATCTTAAAAATTTTAGAGAACATGCTTCCAAGATATCGGAGATCAGCGAAAACTACGATGCGATAGTTTCAGCTAACATATTACCGAGCTCGATAGCCAGCCTCCAAGAAACTCCCGTCATCATAGATTATCTAGACCATCTACCTCAGAGCGCGGCCTCATATTATAAAAGACCTTTAAGCCGGATTGCTAAAGAGGTAGTTAAAGGGTTGACGCTGTTCAACATAAAAAAGGCTGAGGGGTTGATAACTCCGACCACGAGATTTAAAGAACATCTTGAAAGTAAAACTGATAACAGTATAAAAGTAGTACCGAACGGTCTGGACCTGGAAAAGATAGGCCCGTCTGATCCATCAGAGATAAAAGAGGAATATTCTCTAGGAAATCCCGTCCTCGGTTACGTAGGTTCTTTAGAAGGATGGATAGACCTCGAAGGGATAATCGAACTCATGCCCGCCATAAAGAAAAGATATCCTGAAGCCTCTCTCCTGATAGTGGGGCCAAGCCTTCATACTGACTATTCTGAATATCTAAGAGGTCTGAGTAAAGCGGTGGGAGCGGAAGAGGATATAGTCTTCACCGGTAGGGTAGATTATGAAGATTTGTCACCCTATATATCCGCAATGGATGTTGGGTTGAATCCCAGGAAACCGTTAAAGATGAACACACTCACGATGGGGAGTAAAATTCTTACTTATCTCGCCTGCGGCGTTCCAGTCTTAAGTAAGAACATGCCCGAACCCGAAGAAAAGTTGAAAGGAAAGGGGGTTCATAGCTATGGCAACGAGAGAGAATTTTTGGGAGAATTGGCGGAATGTCTGACAGAATCGATCAATCCTGCAGTGGTCAGTCGATATGACTGGAAAAGGTTAGCTAAAAGATATGAAAAGGCGATATTTGAATTACTTGGTCTGGATAAGTGACGAGACCCGCCCTGAAAAATGAAATTTTTTTATAAAACAAAGATTCTGATCAGATGAGTGTGTGATATAATTTTAAAAAATTAAAGGGTTTTAGGTAGGTGTTTGGCTTTACAGATCGTCAAATACTTCTTCTTCGCCTTCTTCACCTAATGGTTCACCGCATTCAGGGCATTCGTCAGCGTCTACTGGTACCTCTGCGCCACAGATCGGGCATTCCTGTTCTTCCTCTTCTTCTTCTTCCTCTTCTTCTTCTTCCTCTTCTTCTTCTGGTGGTTCTAATTCTTCACCGCACTCTGGGCACTCTTTTGAGTCTATCGGGATCACTGCGCCGCATGTGGGACAGATTCCTTCTTCGGCCTCTTCAAGCTCTTCTTCAAGCTCTTCCTCCTCAGTGGGCTCTTTTGTCGTCGATGCCATAGCCCCACCGATGATCATCACTATGATGCCTATCCCAATTCCGGCCATGAAGTATTCTCCATAAGTGCTCTCTGGATTGGTAATTCCCATAAAAGGTCTAGGTCCCACGAACTTAATCACTAGTACCGCTAGTATCATCAGTATACCTATAACCGCAACTGCCATTCCTTTGTTCATTCCGCTTTCTTCTTCTGCCATTTTCTTTCCTCCTCCTTGATATTCTCTTTATACACTCTACTCTCTTATATCTTCAAGTCTGTATTCCTTATTTACCTAACCATATATAAGTTCTGTGGTAAAAGACAACTTGTTCAGTCAATCTAGCACTTTAGTCTCTATACCTCCTGAAGGTACTATACATAGAAATCTGATCTCTTCGTCAAATGGATTCTCGTAAGAATGAGGCACACCCACTGGTATGTAAAGAGAATCTCCCTCTTTGACGGTCCTGTTATCCCCATCTATATTCACTTCCATCTTACCATTCAATATGTACTGAACGTGATCGGTGTCTTCATGTCTATGTGAAGGCATAAAAGCGCCAGGTTTCATTGTGAATCTTCTCATGAAGCAGTTCTCTGCATTTTCCCCATCAGTGATCAACCTCTGGATAAAAACTTCATCTCCTTTTTCCACTTTTTCTACTTCTACGTCGTCCGAATTCAAGATCACGGGTTCATTCTCAGTCATCATACCATGATCGGATATGATCTCACTCTATATCTACTTTAGGATGGAAACGTTCACGTAAGAGAAAGTCCTCGGATATGAGTTCCTTCAAGAAGGAAGACTAGGCTAGGTCCCTCCCTGGTCTTATTATTCATCTAGATATCAGTTTTCGATTCGCCAAGCTACATCATAGTCAGCACTATTGTAGACCCAATATCCGTTTCCTGGTTTCATCATCCAGTCTGACAGATCATAGAAATATTCGATGTTGTATTTTCTACTCGCATTGAAAACACCTATTTTCGTTACTTCAGAGGGTAAAGTCCTATTTGCCGATTTTTTGACTCCTGAGGGATATCCGACCATGTTCCAGCCGGATTGTAAAGTGATGTTCGTTCGATCTATCTCCTCTGTGAATCTATGCAGAACTCCGGCTTCGGTCGCATGAACCCAGATCCCCATCGTGTTGTTGATCTCTGGAAAATCACTATTGTAATGAGAAGATCTTGAGGGAACATAAGAGGCCCAGCATTCATCTGAATAGACCATAGCTTTATCCCAGGAGACGCCAGACAAAACGTCTTCTATTGAAACTGAAGTATCCTGAGATGGGAGAGAGATATGGTTCCATCCCGAAGTGATATTTACAGAAACTACGTCACCCCAGTCATAGAGGAAAATATCCGTGTAAAAATCGGCTACCTCTTCATTCTCAACTATCACACCGGTTTCTCGGTTGTGGATAACGCTGTTGTAGCCCCAGTTGATGCTGGAGATCAAAGTTTTGTTCCCGTCCACGATCACTCCCTTGTTGTGTACTTTATCGACTTTCAGGCGCTCTAAGTCCACGAGTTTTGCCTTGATGTCTAAATCCTCTTCCCTGCTGATATTTCGGAGGTACTGCACTGTTTTCCAATTGGTGCTGTCTTCGGTCCAATTGTATGCACTGTCTAATAGAACTCTGACCTCACAACCCCGCCGGGCCGCATCGATCGCCGCTTCCAGGTATAGATTAGAATGGTAGTCCCCGAACCATGACCAATTTTTCCTGCAGGAGAGCTGTTGTATGTAAACAGAGGATTGAGCGCTGTCTATCATATCTATGATACCTTTATTCTCCAAGGTAGATGTATCCGGGCAAAGTACAGGCGATACCGTGAAATTGCCTTCGATGGTCTCTGCCGGGAAGAGACCTTCTGGATAGTCGTCGGTGGGTATTGTTTTGTTCATCTCGTATCCGGAACTAGGTTCTCCATACTCTGGATCCCCCGGAGTGTAAGGATAACTGTCCTTTCTTGTAGGATCAAAATCTTCGAAGAACACTTCGGCAAAATATTTTGACACGCTATTATTCCTTACCGCGATCCCCCATCCCCTATTCCCGAAAGTCGAATTTACCGGTATACCCGTATATCCCCAATTTTCCGAGGTCAGGATGACCGTTTGATTGTCCACTACGCAGTATTTCGCATGGTCAAAATTGTACCTTTCATAGATCTCCTTTGATTCATTATGTACCATGAAGCGGACATCGGTACCGTTCTCATAGAGTTGCTTGGCTATCCATCTTTCACTATCATCGATGCCGCCAACAGGACCTCCTTCTAAGAGAACTCTGACATCCACACCTCGATCACTTGCATTGACCAGAGCTCGAGATAGATAGGGGTTGGTAAAATCGTAAACATTCAAAAATATGCTCGATGTAGCATTTTCCAGTTCTCTCGTCAGGGTATGATAGCTGCTGTCGGGTGAGCTGAAAACGGTCGTATTACCGCTGAAATCGAAACTCTGGTATGAGAAGTCCGACTGTCCGACTCCATACCTCCTGATATCCATCCAATCAGATGACGTGTTCGTGTCTACGTAATTATCAGTGGTCTCATTCCTATTCCTTTTCAGCAGATATCCCTCTGATACACCTTCGACGGCTTCTCCAGACCAGCCTCTGCCAGTATAATTACTGTCTGCATAAACCACCGCGTCGATAACCCTGCTTCGATTGTTGAGGATTATCTCGTCACCACCATTATCAAGAGCGAGGGAACCAGTGGTATCCATCTGTGGCACCGAGGGATCAGAATCCACATCATACTCAAAATCCGCTTTTTCTCCAGTCTCCTCTGAAAAGGCGGTTGCATTTTTTGTTAAATAAAAATACTCCCCAGGATATAATGTCGTGTTAACATCCGCCGGGAAAGTTATCGTTCCTTCCAGGTCAGTCAGGTTCCATCCGGTCAGGTTCACCTCTTCTCCACCAGTGTTGCATATCCCTATATATTCCTCAGGTTCATAGGCCAGATTGGTATGATAATACCCCTCAACTACCAGGATATCCTCTGAAGGACTTTTTATCTTTTTTTCATCTAAAGTGAGGTCGGGTCGCTGGGGGGACACGGTACTACTCAGGGGTGCAAGCTGCAGAGCAAGGACGGCGAGGAGAACTAATAACCTTGTATCTGAGTTTCTCATACCATCTTCACCTCTATCGAGTCAGGCAGACAGTACCCGTCTTTACAACGGTCAAATCTCAGTTGCCCTTATAAAGTCAGCAAAGGATAAAGTATTTTTGTTTTCTGATGATATTTTCGCTGACATCGATTATGATAGTGGGAGAAGAAAAAAGTAATTTTTTGAGGGATCTATAATTTCCAGATGGGGGAGACAGAGACCTTCTGTCTTCAAGTTGGAGGGGGCTCACTCTCTTCCATTTTTATTTTTTTTCTAACCCCTTGCAGCTGTTCAAGAGCCGCATCGTAATCAATCACTTCCTCAGGTTCCGGCACTGATTGCAACAATTCTTTCCTTTTTTCCTCATCTACCTCTAAACTGTCAAGAAGGCTGAGAATCTTATTTCTGTTAGCTATAAATACCTCGTACTTCTGTATCGCTTCCTTCAATTTTTCTTTGAATTCGTTTAAATTTTCTTCGGCTCTCAGCAGATCGTCATTTTCAAGGTTCTGTTTTACTTCAGTTGGCATACCATCTATAGTTATATCTAACATGATACCTTTTTCGAGAGTTTTTTGGTGCTTGTCGGATAACTTTTCTAGATCTTTTTTGATCTCTTCCTTTTTATTCTCAAATTTATTTTGCAATTTCGAATCGATCTCAGTGAGTGTTTTTATTTTTTCTTTTGGCGTTTCATCCCTTCTATTCTCTTCTAACCGCCTTCTGATCTCGTTAACATCGATCCCTACTTTTTGTGCTCTTTTTATCTCATCTTCCAATTCTTCCCTCTTTTCCTGCACTTTCTCTTTCTTCTTTTCTATCTCTTTTATTTCATCTAAAGCCCTCTCATAAACTGAAGAGGCACCGACTAAATCTCCTCTGTTGATCTTCTCTCTTATCTTATTTTTTTGTTCTATCAGCCCTTCGGGTTTGAGACCCTCAGACCTAATCTTCTCTATTTGATCTTTTATCTGGTCCACTTTTTCCTCTGCTTCTTCTATTTTCTCCTTCTTTTTCTCCTCCAGCTCGGATTCAAGTTCTTCTATCTTTGAGTAACCCCTCTCGTAGTCCTCTAGTGATTTAGGGTCAACGATCTGCTTCTCAAAATATCTAGTATCTATCCCGTAGCTTTCAGATTCATCTAGCTTCGTTTTAAATTTAGATACTTTCTTCATAAATTCTTTATAATTCTCAAATCCTTCCTGCAATTTCTTTTCAAATTCAGAGAATGAATCTATCATCTCTTGCAGGTTTCCTTCATCCAAAGCTTTACGTGCTCTTTCTGGAATACCTTTAAGATCGGTCTCGAGTAATGCTCCCTTATCCATATATACTTGATATTTCTCTTCAAGTTCGGATAATTTTGTCTCAAACCTTCCTCTTTCTTTTTCAAACGTGGTCATGAGTTCCTTATGTAAGCTCTTAACCTTATTTAGCCCTTCACTGAGATCCTCGGCCTGGTCGATCTCTTTCAATTCGTTTTCTATTTTAGATATATCTAACTCGAGCTTCTTTGCCTCGTTTAAATCCTCCTCTAGCCTTTTTATTTTTTTAAATAACTTTTCTTGCAGCCTGATCTTCTCTTGGATCTCTTTATAGATGGAAAAAGCAGCACCGAGACTTCCCTCATCAATATATGTCTCCATCTTATTTATTTCTCTGTTTAAGTTCCCTATACTTATGTCTCTCCCCTCAAAAGAACTGATTTTTTTCTTCACGTTGCTAAGTTTTTCTTCTGCCTCTTCTATTTTTCTACTTCTCACCTCCTCGATTTCCCTCTCAAGTACCTTGATCTCATCTAGGGTTTCCTCATAATCGGTGATCTTCTTTAGGGAAGGTAGCCGGTCTTGGTATTTTTGAATATCCATCCCGTATTCTTGGCCCTCTTTGAGCTTTTCTTTTAACTCTTCGAACTTGACAACTATCTTATTATGCCCCTCGATTTTTCTTTGGAGTGTCTCATCAAAATCTCTTATAACTTTTACCGCTTCTTCGAATTCATCTTTTTCGATCAAGTTCTCAGCTTTCGAATGAAATTCGTTATTGACCAGTTGAGTCCTTATCCCTTTATTTATAGCCTTCTTATTTTTCTCCTTTAACTCTTCGATCTCAGAATAGAGTTCTTCCCTCCTATCTTTTACTTCTCTCTCTAACGTTTTTCTGATTTGCTCAACTTTTTCAACTTTATCATCGAGCCATCCGTCTTCTTCCCCGATGAATTCTAACCTCGAGAGAGCCTTCTCAATTTCTTCTTCTCTCTCTTCATCTAGAACCTCAATTTTTTCCTCGATTTCCTTGTAATTCTCTCTTAAGGATTCCAAAGCTTCCTCCCAACTCTCGAAGAGGTCAGCTAACTTGCTGTGATAGTCAAAGTTAGCCGCTTGCAAATCTACCTCTCTCAACATCGAAGCGATCCTTTCGCTTTCATTGACCTGTGCAAGATTGGTTGTATCTACTCCTGCCGTTTCTTTCAGGTTGAGTAGATCAGAATTAACTTCTTTCTCGAGGTCTCTTAATTCTTCATATCTAGAATTTAAACTTTCTAATCTATCATGATGCTTAGGGCCCAGCTCCTGCAATCCTCCCCACTTATCTCTCTCATTCAACTCCTTCATCCGCTCCAGTATTCCCGACCTAGATATTAAATTCGAGAGGAAGGGATTTTTGTTTGACATATACTCCATCCTCTGCACTACAGATAACGAATCTTCCTCTCTAGCTCTTAGATGCTCTTTTATCTCGCTCAACCTCTCTATCTTCTCTTCATAGGTATCATCTAGTTCTTGGATATCGTTTATTTTTTCTTTCATATCTCCAACATCTAGACCTTTGCTTTCTAACTCCTCTACATCTGATCGAATGTTGGAGAGCTCTTCGACAAATCTTTCATGCGCATCGTCTAATTCTATCAAACGATCTTTCAATTCTATTGATCTTTGAAGCGTCGCTTCTAACTTTCTTTTATCTAACGATCCCTGTATCGACTCTAAATCTTCCTCTGCTCTTTTCACCCTAACCCCTTCCTCCTTCCTTCTCTGTACTTCCTCCTTGAATTCCTCTACTTTCTCGACAGTAGAGTCAAATGCTAGTTTTATCCCCTCTCTCAAATTATCTAAAGCCTTTTTGTACTCTGAATCTTCCATCCAGTTAAATGCCATATTTTTCTTTTCTACCAGGTTTTTAGTATTCAATCCTAACCTTTCACAGTAGGATAGATAATCTTCAAACTCCTGTGCCAACTCATAGATCTCTTCATCTATCCCATCCTTCACTTCTTCTAGATCCTCAGAGGAGTCTATGATGTCTTCTAGCTCTGTTTCTTTAGGATCCGCTCTCAATAATTTTTGGATCTGTTCTAAAAGGTTCTCTATGTCATCGATCTTGCTTAAAAGTTGATGCGCACTCCTTTTACCTATATTTTGTTCTATTCCTATAACCGTCTCAGAGACCGGCAGATCGATATCAAATCTTCTTTCTATCGCCTTGGCCTGTAGTTCCAGCTCGGTGAGGTACTCGATGATCTGTTGAGACGTGTTCTTCCCATATGTGCTGCTTTCCTCCCAGAGAGCTATCTGGTCTCTTTTCATCCCTACCTCGTCTTTCTCAGAATCCCTCTGAGGGATCTCCGCTTCTAATATATCCTCCAGATGTGTCGCCAACCTATCTCCCATGGTCTTTGGTCTTGGCTATACTCTACCTTCTACAAAAATCTTACCTATTTAGGAGGGTCAATTTTTAGTGATCTCACATATTCGAACACGATCGCTTTAGATTAACATAAAATACGAGAGATCTCTATCTTTGACAAACCATTTTAACAGCAATTCTTAAATAGTCACATTAAAGTTTACATCATAGACAAGGTGGGTAATATAATGGATTTACTTGAAAGAGCAAAGGAGAAGCTAAATGAGATAGAAAATACTGATATCGAAGAGGGAGAGTCATCATCCCACATAGAGGACTGCGAAAGATTGATCTCAAAGGCTGACTCACTTGGGGTCGACACCAGTAAAGCCGAGGAAATATTGAAAGAGGCTAAATTAGCTTGTTCATTACCTTCCAGTTCAGATATTAGCTCCGAGGCACTGGCAAAGCGTGCCAAAAGAGAGGTGAAGAAAAAGCTGAACGCTAGAGATCGCAGCCGTTTAAGGGTGCTCCTTTCCGAGCAGAACTTGGAAAGAACGGAAGAAAAGGCAGAGAACGCAAAGTCTATCTTGGATTTTGAAGAGGAGGGATCCGAAGGGTTGGAACTGATCGAGGAAGCTAAACAAAAGCGACTAGAAGGAGACTACGTATCTTCAGAGGGAGTGGCGTGGAGAGCTAAGAAGGTTTTAGAAGAAGAGATAGCGGAAGAAGAGTACGTAAAAAATCTTTCCGAGTTCCTAGAATCGGCAGAAGATCTACTTGACTATCTGTCCACTCTCGATATAGATATCGAAGATATAGAGAAGGAATATAACGAGGCCGTAGAGCGTTACGAGGAAAGAGAGTATCCGGCGTGCGTGAAGCACATGAGGAATTTTTTAAAACAGATTTCGATCTTGTTAGACAAGGAGAAAGTAGATCAAATCAAAGAAGCTTTTTCTGAAGCTAGGACCGCTGAGGAAGAGGAAAGAAGGAAGAAGATCGAGAGGGAAAAAGAACAGGCCTTTGAGGAGATAGCTTCAGAGGTAGATGAAGAGTGGGGTAAAAACGAGTTTTCTCTCGCAATGTCCACTCTTTCAAAGATCTACGAAGCCGATTCTACACAGAAAGTCGAGGACGTCAAGGACGAGTTGAAATCTCAGGTACGGGACTATTTCCGAGCGAGAAAAGAAACCATCAATGAGACACTTGACTTACTGGAAGATACTACCTTCCCCGAGGGGAAGGAGGAGGAATTTTCACGCCGAGTAGATGATACGAGAGAGATGCTAGAAGAAGGTAGATACAGGAGGGCACAAGACCTGGTTCAGATCACTCTTACACGTTTACTTTCAGACAAAATAAAGGATATCGACGACAAGCTCGATTCGTCAGGGAAAGCTGCAGAGGGCGGGAAAGAAAGGGACGAAGAGGGAAGCAAGGAGTAAAGACTCCATTCAAATGAGTGAAGTCAAACCCAGCCAGAAGAAAGTTGAGACCACTCCGATCCCGAGCAGAAAAAGTCTTTTCTTCTGAGAGAAGTCCTTGGATAGAAGAAAGCCTGCTATCCCACCGAATATACCGAACAAGGACGCGAAAACGCCGAGGAAAAGGAAGCTCAACATCTTTTCGGATTGTCGAAATAAGGACATCTCCCTCTGTATATAGATAGGATCATCTATTTCCTCTTCCTCAACAAGATAGGTGAATTTATGAGAGACCTCTCTCGGACTGTTGTCTTCTACTTTGTACGCTTCAAACTCCATCTCATAGCCCTTTTCCTCTTCTGGTGCACTAGCCCTCAGGACTGTAAAGTAACTCTTCTCTGACAAGCCGTAAGGAAGATCATCTATATGCTCCTCCAGCGAATCTCCGTGGAAGAAACTGCCCACTACCAGTCTTGTATCGTCTACCTTCTCTACCATCTCATCTATATCCTGTATCAGGTCTGTCACTACTATGTATTCCAATCCCTCTTCCCAAAAGACGTCTCCCACTAGAAATCCCACCTTTTTTCCGTGGGGAGGACCTGTTTTGATCAGCTTTTGCTTCACATCATAGCTGAGATAGACCGGGACTGTCGAGTCAAATTCCTCTATATTTTCGATGCCGGAGATCTCCTTCAATCTATTCACCTCCTTCCTCTTCTTCGGGTCCCTGTTCGGAAAATGGAGGAAGTGATGATCCTTCTTCCTCTTGAGCAGGGGGCGGTGGTTGTTCTTCTAGTTGTTCTTCTAGTTGTTCTTCTGGTTGTTGTTCTAGTTGTTCTTCTGGTTGTTGTTCTAGTTGTTCTTCTGGTTGTTCTTCTGGTTGTTGTTCTAGTTGTTCTTCTGGTT
>JAGXLI010000097.1 GCA_018334755.1 Thermoplasmatota archaeon | reverse complement strand
GACCTACTGAGGAAGAAGTGAAAAACAGCGTCATCGCCAAAAACCCCGGGAAGAAAAGACTCAATTCCACTTTCCTGCCGATATAGAAAGCTAGGAACATAAGGAACGGGAACAAAAGACCGAATATAATCACCGGCGGCTTCTTGTAGTAGATCTTTATATCCTTTTCAGCGGTAGTGATTACGCCTCTGAAGAATTCTGAATATCTCATTTGTTACCACCAGTTAATCTGACAAAGGCTTCTTCAAGGCTCGGACCTTGTGTTCTTAAAGATAATATCTTTAAGTCCTCCTCATCAGTCAGTTTCACCAATCTTTTTACGGTGATATCAGGATGATCGGTAAAGAGAGTCAATTTATCTCCTGATCTTTCTATCTTGTTAACGTGATTATTGTGCAGCATATCGATGTCGAATTCTCCTTCTATAGAAACTTCGATCGATTGTGTTTTATCGAAAGTATTTCTCAATTTTTCAGGTCTATCAATTGCGACTAGATCTCCTTTATGGATGATCCCTACACGTTCACAGAGTTCGTTAGCCTCCTGTATATTATGCGTTGTCAAGAATATCGTGCTACCTTTCTCTTTCATCTTAGTCACGATCTCGACTACGAGTCTTTTACTCTGCACATCTAGACCGGAGGTAGGTTCGTCTAGGAAAAGAACGGGGGGTTCATGTATGATAGCACATCCTATATTTACTCTCTGTTTCATGCCTTTGGAAAAGTTTCTTACTGCGTCGTTCTCTCGCCCCTTTAATTCCATCATATGTAGTATCTCAGTGGCTCTATCTTCCCTTTCCTTCTTCGACATGCCGTAGAATTTTCCTGCTAGATGCAGATTCTCCTTCGCAGTCAAGTCTACATATATGTTGCCGAATTCAGGAATAACTCCCATCTTCATCTTCGCGTGTATAGGATCTTTCTGGGGATCAATACCATCTATCAATGCCTTCCCAGAGTCTGGAGTTATCAATCCAGTAAGCATCCTGATGGTTGTGGTTTTTCCCGCTCCGTTGGGACCTAAGAAGCCGAAGAACTCTCCCTTTTCGACTGTGAAACTAACGTCTTTTACTGCTTCTACATCACCAAAAGTCTTACTTAGGTTGCTAGCCTCGACAGCTACCGTCATCAACTATTCCTCCTCAACTACCAGCTCTATCTCTATCTTTTTCTTTGACAGTTTCCAGATCTTTTCAGGTGCACCACGCCCCTCTTCTAAAAATTTATCGACTTCGATTATGCCTGCTTCTCGAAGTTCTGACAGGTGATAATACAGACCGGATTGTGTGATATCATAGCCTTTCTCTTTCATTCCTTTCTTGATCTCTTTGGTTTTGGCTGTACCAGTCCCTATAATATCGATTATATCCCATCTTGTAGGGCAGTGCAGCGCCTTAGCTAGACCCTGAAGCTTACTGATCCGTTTTTCGGCTCTTTCTTTTGGCTTATCACAGCATTCTTTTTTCTGCGGGCACATTTTGATTATCTCCTGATAAAGGAAAATAAAAGGTTTTATTTAATAGAATAATGCGGCGTTCCGGTTCCCTCTGGTATGTCTCTTTCCAGATAACCTTCCCTGTACATCATGTCTACGACCATCTTTATTCTATCTTCGGTCACGAAAGGCATACCTGCACAGCGATCGACTAAGGCCTCTGGACAGAATTTTCCGGAAGAACACCCTTCTGGATTTTCTTCCAAGTAGTCTAGAACTATATCTACGGTCATCTCTATGAACTTTTTATCGTTCTGCCATGCTTTTTCTACGATCTCTTCCTTATTTGCTTTGATTTCTTCCACACTCATATATATCAACTCCAATATTGCAGTAAATAACTAAAGTATTACAACCATATTTATAGCTTTTCCACTCGATTTACCCACTCATCTTCCTTTCTGCTTTTCGTATAATCTCCTGTAGGTCTCATTACTCTCCATAAGTTCCTCATGACTGCCCGTATCTATCAATCTACCTTCTTTCAAGATGCCTATGCGGTCAGCTCTATCCAAAGTGGCGAAGCGGTGAGCTATCATAAGAACGGTACGTCCTTCCAGCAATTTTTCCATCGCATCCTGGATTAACACCTCTGTATAGGCGTCAACACTTGAAGTGGCTTCATCGAGGATCAATATCTTTGGATCCGCCAGCATAGCTCTCGCAAAAGAGACCAGTTGTTTTTGACCGCCAGATAGTTTCACGCCGCCTTCACCTACTCTCGTTTCATAGCTTTCGGGCAGACCTTCGATAAAGTCGTGAGCGTGAACTTTCTTCGCCACCTCGACTATTTCCTCATCCGACGCTTTAGGCCTTCCAAATCGGATGTTCTCTTTTATGGAGGTGTCAAAGAGGAATATATCCTGCGGTACAACAGAGATGATCTCTCTCAATCGCTTTTTAGGATAGTTTCTAAGGTCGATGCCGTCTACGGTGATACGACCCTCGTCCACGTCATAAAGTCGAGTTAAGATGTTCACGATGGTTGTTTTTCCTGCGCCGGTCTGACCCACTAGTGCGAATATCTCACTAGATTTTATTTTCAGATCTAGTTCGTCTATTATCATTTCCTCATCATAACTGAAACTCACATTCTGGAATTCAATTTTCCCTTCGATCTTTTCAGGAGATTCTGTCTTTTCCGCTTCCTTTATCTCGCTTTCTTCAGATATGTATTCGTATATGCGGTCTAAGGAAGCTCCGGCGGACTGATAAGTATTGTAAACCTGACTCATGTCTGCTAAAGGTCCGAAGAATCTGCGCACATAATCCATGAAGGCTATAAGTACGCCTAAACTGACAGCCCCCTGGACGATCCCCCAGCCCCCGTAACCTAGAACCAGTGCTTCTCCGAAAACCTTGCTCAACGTCATTATGGGAAACAACAAAGAGAAGTACGTAGCAGCTTTTAGATTAGCCTTCAAGTTCTTCCAGCTCAATTTGCTGAATTTCCCGGTGTTGATGTTCTCTCTATTCAACGCCTGGACCAATCTTATGCCTGATAAGTTCTGCTCAACATCGGCGTTGAGCTCTGCAAGTCTTTCTCTGACATCACGATACGCCATCCGCATTTTCTTACCGAGATAATAAACTACAAAGAAGATGAAAGGTATGACGATGAAACTCACTAATGCCAATTCGACATTCAGATATAACATGATAACTACAATACCTATCATGACGAAAAAATCACTCAACAAGTGTACAAATCCCGTCGAAACCAGGTCGGATAATGCATTCACGTCATGTGTAACCCTAGCCATCATGTCACCAGTACTGTGTTTGTTGTAGAAATCTATCGGTAAACCCTGAAGGTGTTCATACAGGTCTTCTCTGATATCACCGACTATAGTGTGACCGATCCAGTTTGAAAGATAGGTTTGAAAGTACGAAAATAGCCAATAGGCCCCATAGGCACCCACCATCATGAAAAATATAAATGTAAGGCCTTCAAGATCACCTACCATAATATACTCGTCTATCGCTATCTTTATCAGGAAAGGCCCGGCCAGACTGGCAAGAGTCATCATGAGCATTGAGAGTATCGCCAAGATCATCTTTACCTTGTGTTCTTTCAGGTATTTGAGAATAAATTTCAACGCCCTTTTATCCAACTGTTTCAGTGAAAAATCTTCCTCATTATCAGATCTAATCCTGCGTCCGAATCCCCCTCTCATCAAGAATCACCTCCTTCTTCCTTCAACACCTGCTGGTAGATCTTCCTGTAGAAACCATCCTCTTTTTCTAGAAGTTCATCATGTTTTCCCCTCTCGACTATCCTCCCCTTCTTCAGAAC
>JAGXLI010000055.1 GCA_018334755.1 Thermoplasmatota archaeon | reverse complement strand
CACTGGAACTTCAGTACTAACTTCAGGACGTTTTTCCGTTTCATCCAAATCTCCTTTGACCGGTACGATAGCGGATTCCAACGTCGGCGGCTTTTTCGGGAGTGAGTTCAAAAAGGCGGGTCTAGATGCACTCGTCGTCCAGGGAAAAGCAGAAAAGCCGGTCCGTTTGGAGATCACGGAAGACAACATAAAGATCATAGAAACAGAGCTCTGGGGACTTGAAACCGGCGAAGCTTTGGATAGACTTGAGGGAAAGAGCGCGGTCATCGGTCCGGCCGGAGAAAATGAAGTCAGGTACGCCTCTATCGTGGTAAATGGTCATCGTGTTTTTGGAAGGGGCGGCTTAGGTGCGGTCATGGGTTGTAAGAACCTCAAGGCGATATCCGTATCCGGCTCGAAGGACGTTCCCGTCGCTGACGAAGACGCTCTCAAAAATTACGTGGTTAAAGCGGCTTCAAAGATCGACTCTTCTCCCGTAACGTCTAGGGGACTCAAAAAATTTGGAACTCCGATACTGGTCAATCTTATAACGTGGCTCGGTATGTACTCGAAAAAGAATTACAGAGAGTCCTCCAGTGAAGAAGAGGCTGATGCTCTTTCAGGCGAGAAGATGAGGGAAGAGATAGTCGAGGAGCACGAAGGCTGTTACGCCTGCCCCATTAGGTGCGGCCTGAAGACGAGTACGGATGAAAAAGAGGGAAAAGGTCCTGAGTACGAAAGCGTCTGGGCTTTAGGAGCGAACCTTGGAAATTTCGATCTGGAGGAGACGACGGAACTTAACTACCGGTGCAACGAATTGGGACTGGATACTATCTCTACCGGCGGGACCCTGGCTTGTGCGATGGAGATGAGTGAAAAAGAAATCTGGTCTAAGATCGACGGATTCGGAAGTCTTGTTAAAGACCTTTTAGATAAGATAGCGTACCGGGAAGGAGTTGGTAACGAACTCGCAGAGGGCTCAGAACGACTCTGTGAAAAGTACGACTGCGACTTCTCCATGACGGTAAAGGGGATGGAACTACCGGCCTACGATCCCAGAGGTGCAGCTGGGCAGGCTCTTTCCTTTGCAACGTCGAACAGAGGGGGCTGCCACCTTCGAGGATACATGATCGGTGAGGAGATATTTGGAGTGCCAAAACTTTTTGACAGGTTCAAGACCAGCGGAAAAGCTCAAGTGGTCAAAAGATCGCAGGAGAGGAACGCATATCTGGATTCTCTTATAACCTGCAAGTTCAGCGCTTTCGCTCTGGACGAAGAATATTATTCCCGATTTTTGAGTGCCGTCACGGGAAAAGATTTCACGGTAGCCGAACTACACCGGATCGGGGAGAGGATCTACAATCTGGAGAGGAAGTTCAATGTCAAAGCTGGTTTTGACAGGGAAGACGATAGACTTCCAGAGAGATTTAGTCAACCGCTGAAAGAAGGAGCATCTTCCGATAACGTCTTCGATATGGAAGAGATGCTGGATGATTATTATGAAGTCATGGGCTGGGACGTGGAGGGAAAGCCGAAGGAAGAGACCTTAGAAGAGCTCGATATCTTAGATATCTGAGTAACCGCGAATCGCAATTTTTCATTTTAGGAAGGTGTCAGTCGACTATTTCATCGACTATCTCGCCCGCTCTGCCGACATACTCTTCGGGTTTGAATACCTCGTCCAGTTCTTCTTCAGTAGTTACCGACATGACGTCCTCACGTTCTTTCAAGACCTCTTTCAGATGTCTCTCTTCCGCTCTGGAGAGCATAGCGGATTCTCTTATGATCTCGTGGGCGTCCTGCCGACTCATACCTTTGTCCGCCAGATGCATCATGACTGCCTCACCCATGATCAGGCCGTCACTCATCTCGATATTTTCTCGCATGTTATCCGGGAAGACTTCCACGTTTTTAAACAACTTCTCGGATTTTGCTAGAATGTCATCTATAAGTACTAAAGAATGTGAAAGCGTGAGCCTCTCAGAAGATGAGTTGCTCAGATCTCTTTCATGCCAAAGTATCATATTTTCAAAAGTCGGCTGAACGAGACCTCTTAAAGTCCTAGCTAACCCACTTATGTTTTCAGCCAGGATAGGATTCTTCTTGTGGGCCATCGTCGAGCTCCCTACCTGTTTCTCAGTATCGAACGCTTCCGCAGCTTCCATCAACTCGGGTCTCTGCAGATTCCTTATCTCAGTAGCGAATTTCTGGAGCGAAGCGGATATACTAGCTACGATAGAGATCAGTTCCGCGTATCTATCTCTGCCGACTATCTGACCGGTAGCTTTCTCGATACCGAGGCCAAGGTCGTCCATTACCGATCTCTGGATCTCTTCGGCGTTTTCACCCAGAGCGGCACCGGTTCCGACGGCTCCGCTCATCTTCCCCACGGTGATCCTTTCTTCGGCCTGTTCGACCCTTTCGATATGCCTGTCGATTTCAGACGTATAAGCGGCCAGCTTCAAGCCGAAAGTCATCGGCACCGCGTGCTGACCGTGAGTTCTACCGATCATGACGGTATCTCTATGTTCTTTAGCTCTTTCTCCCAGTGTAGACCTCAGATCTCTCAAGTCTTCTTTGATCACCTGGATAGCTTCTTTCAATTGTAAGGCCATGCCGGTATCGATTATATCATTGGACGTAGCCCCGAGATGTATGTACTTCTCGGCCTCGTCACAATACCTGCCTAGGACCCTGACCAGCGCCATTATGTCATGTTTTGTTTCTTCTTTCTCCACCCTCTCGACTTCTCTCCAATCGACTTTATCGATGTTCGCATTTTCAGATATGACTTCGGCCGCCTCTTCAGGGATGTTTCCCACTTCCGCGTGGGCTCTAGCCAGAGCCGCCTCGACATCCAGCAGTTTCTGAGTTTTATTTTCTTTACTGAGGACGCTTTTCATCTCTTCTCTGCCGTACCTGTAATCCAGTGGACAAACTAACATCTTATGATCCTCTATTCGATACCCATAGCGTTATTGGTCCGCTTTATACTTTTCATATTGTCTTCTTCGAGTTCCGTCATGGCCCGGATGGCGTCTATATTTTCCGGTACTATATCGCTCTCTTGATGTATGGCCTGGTAGTAATATAACGTGGAACCTTCGACTTTTATCGCATCCTTCCAAACGGCTATCTCGTTCAGGTCTCCTCTTGGGTTGCTCCTATCCCGTGCGAACTCCATTATTTTGGCGGTAGAATCTACACCTTGAGAGGCGTCGAAGAATTTAACCCGCGGGGTTTCTTCCCACATATCTATTATCTCCTGTGTACTTTTTTCTTCTTCCAGCTCGACTATATTGCTGTGAAGATGCATTATAGTCGTAGGGACCTTGACGGCCGTAGTTTGTATATCGATACCGGGCTCGACGCTTTTAACATCGGGTCCGTGATGTGAGGGTATATCTAAAACAGGGTTGATCGAATTTATGGGCCCTCTAGACGTGTCCCAGGGGTCGGCCCCTCTTCTTATCATGACCGCCTTACTGTTATCTATCCCTATATCTCTGTAAAGGGGATAAAGGGTCCTCAGAAGCCCAGTAGTGTTGCATGAAACAACTCTAACATAATCGGCCCCGTAAGCTTCTTCGTAATTTGCCATCGAATTGAACGATAGCCCTGTGAGTTCGTGGTCTTCGCCACCCTGCCATATGGCTTTTACACCAGCCTTTTCATATCTGGGTTTATAACCAGACTTTTTAGGAGTCCCATCTATTATTATGTCCGCCCTTTCAAGAAGGTCATCCAGCATCCCCTCTACGGGAATATCTTTTTCTTCAAAGCCGTCTAGATATTTGTCCGAGGAGGCGTAGAAGGGATAACCTTTTTCTACGGCCATCTCGGCCTCGTAGGTCGGACTTCTCTTCGCTACGCCGACCAACTCCATATCGTCCTGCTGAGATACGGCGTCGGCCACTCTCTTACCTACCGTTCCATATCCATTTATTCCTACTTTTGCGGTCATGGTTTTTCCCCATTTAGGCCGTAATAGGAAAGGAGATAAGTAGATTACGGTCGGTTAAAAGAGAGCTTCGACCAATTTTTATAAACTATCTTCATTCGATCTTGTACCTCAAAAGTGCTCCTACCCCACCCAGCGCTTCAAGTTTCTCTCCTCCTTCATGAGTATTGCTTATAACGATCACTTCGCCCCCGAGGTCTTCGGTCTCCTCCATCAACTTTTCTCCTTCTTCTTCCCTCACCTTCGTATCCAATATCAATAAGGTGTTGACGGCACCTATATTCACGGCCCTTTTTACCTCTTCGAACCCATAGGAATAAGCGCCGTCACTTTTGATCTCTCTCAGAAGATCCTCCACCTTTTCGGTCTCGTACGACATCCGCTGTCCGTCTAAAGTCTCTCTTTCCCTCCCCTTTTTGAGTACCTCGTTCACTCCGGTCAGACCTCCCTCGCCGGCCGGGACCACTTCTGCATGTTTCACCAGCTCGGGCTCGTGCCGTTTACAGTATTCGAAAAAGTCCTCTTTCGTGAAGCCTGGTCCCAAGATGACCAGAGGTTCGCCGGGGTCGATTATAGTCTTCAACTTTTTTATTATCTCGTCAAAAAAGTCTTCTCTACTCATCTGCTCTGAATCATACATCTTGCCCCCTCTGTTGGGCGAAAGCGTGGCCATCTCCTTGACGCCGTACTGTCTCATTATCGCGATCGTAGCGTCATCCTCTTCCAGGGCTACAAAAGTGATCATCGGTTCTTCGCTTCGTTCAACGGCTTCCTCCAGCCTGTCCAGCTCGTGGTCTTTCCATTCCTTTATTATTGTCAATTCGTCTCCGTCGGTCAGGTTCAAGGTGTGATAGGAACCGTGGTCCTGGGGACCTTCGATTATGACGCCTAAGACCCTCAACCGGTCCGTGAACTCGTGAAATTCCACCTTCTCCACCTCGATGTCCAGCCTCATCTTCTTTTTTTCCCCTCTCTCCGACCTGATCTTATCTCTTTGGGTCTCTTCTCTCCTGAAAGTTATGGCTGAAACTACGTCGCCCGGATTGATGATGTTCTTTAAATGCCAAAGATCATCTAGATTATCGATACGGATCTTTATCTTCCCTTCTCTCTTGTCCTGATGCAGTATCTTCATCGACTCCTCTAAAAACAGATTACCTTAATAATACCTGCCCATCCACTCAAAAATAATATTAGAAGTGACCATTATCTGAGTAAAGATGGATGAAGAAGTGGAATATTTCGCTTACGGGAGCAATCTCAACCCGGACCAGATGGAAGAGAGAGGGATCAAAGTGGTAGGAACAAAAAACGCGAACTTACCAGGATGGAGGCTCGCATTCACCATATATTCTGAATCTTGGGAAGGAGGCGTGGCTGATATAATCCCAAGGCCCGGAAAAAAAGTGGAGGGCGTAGTTTATACTATCGATGAAGAGAGTCTCGAGAATTTAGACCGATACGAAGGTCGGCAAGTCTTGAACGACATGGAGAGAGGCATGTATAGGAGGCAGTATATCCCGGTAAAAGTCAACGAAAAGTGGAAGACTGTATTGACCTATGTAGTAAATCGAACCGTAGAACATAAAAGACAGGTTGATCTGAAACCGTCAAGAGAGTACCTAAATACAATAATCTTAGGCGCGCGAAAACACGGCCTAACCGAAGGATATATAAAAAGACTGAAAGAGATAGAAGAAAATCTTTAAGCCAAAAGATTCTAATCTGACGGATCGATAATTTTATCATGGCTTATCTCTGCTTAGATATAGGGGCAACGAAAACTTTAGTAGGGATACTGGAGGAGGAATTTAAGTCCATCGAAGAGATAGAGACGAAGAATTTTTTAAGGGATAGAGAGGAAAAGATCAGAGAATGGAGTCAAATAGAAAATTTCGACGAGGTCGCAGTGGCTACCGCCGGGCCGATCGGTGAGGAAGGAAGAACAATAAGGCCTCCGAATCTCCCTCAGGATGAGATACCCATCGGAGAAGAGTTCCAGGAATTTTTCGATAAGGTCGAGGTGATAAATGACTGCCACGCGGGAGCCCTAGGTGAATATGTCTATGGTTCGGCAAAGACGGAACATCTCGTTTATCTTACCATGAGTACGGGTATTGGAGCCGGTGTGATAGACGAGGGAGAACTGGTCCAAGGCTGGAACGGTAACTTCGCTGAAGTCGGCCACATGAAGATAAGCGACCATGGAGAATGCGGCTGTGGAGCAGTAGGACACTGGGAAGCTCTATGTTCTGGAAAGAATTTACCGAAGATCGCGGAGAGCATGGTAGGAGAGAGGTTCGATAAGGCTGAACAGATATTTGATAGATATAGAGAAGGAAACGAGAAATTGGAACCTCTGATAGAAAAAGTGAAGGAGTATAATGCCGCGGCGATCTCGAACCTCATAAACTTATACAATCCAGAACATATCTCTATCGGGGGAAGTGTCGGCTTGAATCAATTTGATCTCATCATTCCCTCCAGTGAAGAAAAGATAAGAAAAAATAGCATAAATGATCTTCCAAATATAGAAAAATGCAGTCTGGGAGAAGAAGTCGTCTTGAAGGGCCTAAAGGCCTTAATAAAAAAAGGGAGGGAGGGTGATTATCGTGAGTTTTGATATCTGATCATTCTTTTTTTATTTCCATAACCCTATCGAAGCATTCGATCAAATGTTCACTCTCAATGTGCTCTCTTGCTCTGTGGAGGCATTCAAAGAATGCCTCATCCTCCAGCTCGGGTTCATCCTCATATATCCCCTGGCTGGTGACTGTCTCCTTATCTAACATTGGTAGACCCCTCTATGTAGGGTACTACATATGCATATGTGTGCAACTGTAAATAAACCTTTCGGTTTTCTATAAATATCATAAAATACTAAAATCTACAACAGTAAGATATATTTCTAAACAGGCAATGCCGATACGGATGCCTTTGATAAGAAGATTCAAGAAAGCCGACCTTGAAAAAGTTTACAGGATTAGTGACATATCTCTCAAAGAGGAGTATCCCAGAGAGCTTTTTATATCTATACAGGAGTTGTGGAATCAGGGTTTCTTGGTGGTGGAGATCAGTAATGAAGTGGTCGGATTTATCTGTGGTGTAGTAGAAAATTCTAAGACCTCCCGGATATTGATGTTGGCGGTGCATCCCTTTTACAGAAATCGAGGTCTGGGAGGAGAAATTTTAAAAAATTTTATAGAAGTTAGTTCCAACAGGGGTCTAAGTAAAGTCACTCTGGAAGTTAGAGTCAGCAGCGAATCGGTGATCACATTTTATCAGAAAAGGGGATTCCAGCTGGCGGGCCGGTTGGAGGATTTTTATACCGACGGAGAAGATGGATTCAAGATGGTCAGGTATCTATAAGAATTCGAAACTGCCTAACAATAGTCACTTTTAAGTATGAGAAGGTATATGAATCAAATCCAAGCAAAATCTGAACCGTGTCCAGTAGATACAAATATGGTCATGGAGGAAAAAACATGTCAAGGATGCATAGCTCTAAGAGAGGACGATCAGGGTCTAACCGACCAAATATAGAGGAGAATCCAGATTGGGTACCTCATGATGAAGAGGAGATCGAAAAGCTGATAATCGACCTTCGAAAGCAGGGTAGAACGGCCAGCGAGATAGGCGTGATCTTGAGGGATCAGTACGGTGTTCCCGATGTAAAACTTTCACTGGGTAAAAGTATTACAGAAGTGCTTGAAGAAAATGATATAAGCCCTGAAATACCGGAAGACCTCACCGCTTTGATGGAGAAGGCCGTGAATCTTAAAGAACATCTAGATGAAAATTCTAAAGATAAATCGAACAGAAGAGGATTGCAGTTGATCGAATCTAAGATTCGAAGGCTTGTGGAATATTACAAGGAAGAAGGGAAACTCGACGAAGATTGGAAGTACACTATGAGCAAAGCGGAGATGCTGACCCAATAATAAGAAAGGTGAGATCGGAGAGGAAGGCTCTTGTTTGAATTCCCCGAAGGACTAGAAGAGAAATTGAACAGAGCATCGACTATTTTAGAATCTAATGATAAATTCAGGATCATCACCCATTATGACGCCGATGGGATCTCAGCTAGTGCCGTATTGACCAGGTCTCTAATGAAGGTCCAAGCCGGCTTCCATACCAGTTTTGTCGAATCATTTCCAGAAAATATCCCTGAAGGACTACCTTTACTTTTTACTGATATAGGAAACAGCCACCTGGACCAGATCTCGCGGGTCGAGGAAGACGTGATCGTTCTAGATCATCATGATATAAAGTCAGACAAAAAGAGAGAGATCGAAGACGAAAAGAAGATAGTCATCAATCCACATGAGTATGGAATAGATGGAGCTCAAGAGGTCAGCGGAGGAACGTTGGCTTTACTTTTGGCCGTGTGGTTCGATAACGTCAATTGGGAAGAAGCGGTGTATGGGCTAGCCGGGGCCGCGGCCGACAAACAGGCGGTAGACGGTTTCACTGGACTGAATAAAAAGTTGGCCGAGAAGGCTGCTGAAGAGGGATATTTGGAGGAAAGAACCGATCTTTTCATAGATGGGAAAGGGATAAAGGAAGCTCTCATGAAGGCCTGTGATCCCTATTTTCCCGGCATATCTGGAGAAAGAAAAGAGATAAAAAGTATACTCAAAGATCTAGATATAGATCCAGAATCTAATCTAAAGTCTATAGGTCAAGAAAAAAAAAGAGAGCTCGCGAGTTTATTGGTCCTGTCACTCTTGAAGAAGAGAAGACCGGCTGAACTGGTCGAATCTATCAGGGGTGTTCACTACAGGTCTAGATATCATAGTCTAGATACAGATCGACTCTACAAAATTCTGAACTCCTGTGCAAGGAACAATAGACCCGGTCTAGGATTGTCGCTTTGTCTCGGTGATGAGAACGCCCTAGAAGAAGCTAAAGAGATAAGAGATGGATATAGAACCGAGATGGTAGAAAAGCTGGATGACCTGGAAGAAAAGATGGAGACCTACGACCATATACAGTATTTTTATGAAGAAGAAAAGACGAGAAAAGGAGAATTGGCCGGATTGGGGATGTTGTATCTATTACCATTAGATAAACCCGTTTTTGGTTTGGTAAAAGTCGATGACGAGATAGATATCTCGGCTAGAGCGACCCGAGAGATGGTTAACAAAGGACTAGATCTGGGAGAACTTTGTAGCAAGATATCAGAGAGGGTTGGAGGAACCGGTGGGGGGCATGATATAGCGGCCGGAGCCCGGATAAAAAAAGATAAGATCGATAGATTTCTAGAGTCCATGAACAAAGAGGTCGCGGCCGTACTAGATTAAGGAAGAGATTTGACTTCCTTGATCTTCTTTATCCATGCTCGATCCAAACTTCATCTAATGGTTTTTTAGGAACTTTGAGAACGTCGTCCTCATAATAATATTCTACATCTTCACTGTCCTCTATCACTTCGCTCTTTTCATCCGGATATCCCATACCGACCAACAATTTTAGTTCGAATCCCTCTGGTATAGATAAAAGATCTTTCAATCCTTCTTTGTCAATAGCCCCTAGTATACAGCTGCCTAGTCCTTCATTTTTTGCCGTCAAACAGATACTCTGTGCCGCTATACCGGCGTCCATCTCCCATCCCGTTTCTTTCTCTTTTAATATAGCGATGTAGGCTCTAGGCATCTCTTCTTCTGTCGGCTCCCAGTCGAGATAACCGGCCCAGGCAGTACATTCGAATATATCAGAGAGGTCTCTCCTGATGGTTATGAATCTTAATGGTTGAAGGTTAGCCGCACTTGGAGATAACCTCGCGGCGTTGATGCATTTCTTTAGTACCGCTTTTGGAACCTCTTTATCTTTATATCTTCTTATACTCCTTCGTTCTTTTAAGGTTTCATAAGTATCCATCTTTTATCCTCCAATTGTGACTTGAGAAAAAGAAAAGAGGATTAATAAACATTTGTTTCTTAGAGGTTGATAGAAAGGCAAAATGTTTTATATCGTCGATTGGTTTAGGAAAAAAGAACACTATATAGCTATAAATGAGTTATATTTGAAGGAGGAAAAAAATGATAAATAAAAATGAATCTCTCCAAAAATTGGTAAGTCTTTCGATAGGCATCTTTCTATTGATCGGGATGTTCTCTCCATTATCTGGAGCTTTAGGGAAGGCTGATCGAGGGACGGACTTAAGTGAAGACATGGAGATGGACGGTATTCAGCAGGGTGATACCTGGCACATCGAGGGCACGGAGTACCTTAATGGTACGGAAAAAGATGAGTTCTCGTTGGATAAAAATATACTGATAGATGGAGGTAAATTGGAGATAAATAATGCGACTCTCACACTTCTGATAGATGGTTTCCAGACCTGGAATATAACTCTTACAAATGGAGGAGAGCTGCAATTGTGGAACAGTGTCATCAGGACACAACCAGACGATACTCAATTGAGACCTTTCCTAAAAACGAAGGTGGTCGCTGAGTCTGAATCATCTATCGAACTGATGGGAGGATCTTCTTTCAAGTTCCCTGGATGGGTGTATCTATATAATTCGAATCTTCGTATGGAGGATTCGAGTTTCGAATCTTTAGATAATATCCCCGACTTCGATTATACGTGGGGATATGGGGATCAGATCACCGGTTATCGAGATAACGATGACTGCCCGATGTTGATCGCGAAGCAGAATTCTGAGGTAGTGATGATAGATTCAGAGATAAATGATTATTATACCAACACCGCTTTGAGTAGGATGGACTGGTATGCGTCGGAAAGAGGTGCCCAGGATAACACGGCAGATAATGAGTTCTCGGATCTACGGGAGGAAGATGGACAGTACTACAGTGTTAACACCTCAGAAGTGATGCATTTTGATGAATGGGCACTAGCCGAAGAACAGATGGACTTTCCAGCACAAGACTATCCTTACCTTAATCCCATCGACAAGATCACCGCCTTGTATCTAGAGGTTTCGTATAGAACGGGTCAGGATTACGGGGCAGCGTCTGATCTATCATATAGAGTTCCGGGAGGCACTTGGGAAACAGCGGAAACTATAGATGGCGAGGCCGAAAGGATCGAACAGAGCATCTGGAAGCTCGATCTAGAGGAGTTCAGTAGAGATGAGGCAGCGGACGAGTTCATATATGATCTTGAATTGAGATTTGAAAATGGGGATACTGGAGCCAATTCCACGGTTGATTTTGATAGGGTCAGACTCACTTCGGCTCATGAGAATGATATGAGGATAGAGAATTCCGATATGACCGTGATAAACAGTTATATCGATGTTGATTTCCGACCGGCTGATGTCGATCCTAGAGCGGATACCGAAGCCACAGCTCCTGACACTTACCTGCAGGACTCTAATCCGGAGCATCGAGCTATCAGAGTTTACGATTCAAATTTCAAGGCATACGGTTTAGAAGTCACTGGGGAACCTCCCGCCGATGGAGACCCCTGTATAGTTGAAGCGGGTAGTTCGACGAGTGAGATATATCGTTGGGCTAAGGTTGTAGCCTTAGATGAAACCGAGAAACCCATCGAGGGAGCGGATATCGAAAGTGATTATAACATAAACCCAACAGATCATGAAGAGGCTCTAGAATATAGAGACGCCCATTACCCGGGAGAATATATATCCTCTGAAGATAGATATGTAACGGGAGAAAAAGGGATAGCGAGGATGATATTGAAAAGTGATCAGCTTAACTATCCTTCCTATTGGCCGAACGGACAGTACACAGGAAGCTACAAACTAGATGGATCGTATGAGGCAGAGAATGGTGACGTATTTACAACTTCAGAATATATCGGATTGAGTTCTTTTCCGAACCTAACCACTCGAGCTAACAATCAGGAATTTCATTTGAGATTTGGTATGGAGTATCCACTTCCCGATCTGAACGTTTATGAAGGCGACCTGACGGTCGACGGAGATACTGGACCTGTTCAATTAGTGGTGAACAAAACGTCTAGGATAAATTTAACGGTAAAGAACGAGGGAGAGAGTAAGGCCGAAGATGTAGAATTAGAGTTCGATCTCGGAGGAGAACCGGTGAAGAATGCATCGATCGATGAGGTCCCGGAAGCGGGAGAAGGCTATTTTGAATTCGACTGGGCCCCAGAAAAAGATGATACGGGAATGAAAACTTTGACGGTCACGGTCGATCCATATAATAAGATAGAAGAACGGGATAGGGAAAATCATGAAGAATCTCTCACAGTAGAGATACAGCAAAGACCCGATCTGGTGGTAGACGACATCCTGTTTGAAGGTGAATTTGCCCGCGGCACGGAAGTTAAAGAAGGTGAAGAGGTCGAAGTTTATGCTGAGGTAGCTAACAGAGGTCAAAGTGCTGTTGATGGTGCCGAGGTAAAGATCACATATGACGGCGGCGAGATCGGTTCTGACACTGTGAATTTAGAGGCGGGCCAAGGTAAGCAAACCTCTCGCATTTTGTGGGAAGTCCCCGCAGTCGGTGAATACACGGTAGAATCGGAGATAGATCCAGAAGATCAAGTGGACGAATCAGAGACGACAAATAATCTGCTTACTAAGGACGTCGAGGTCGTTTCGAGTCCAGATGTAGGTATAGAAACCTTTGATGTTACAGCTGAATCGGACCCGGTTTGGGTAGGAGATACTGTTACCATCGGAACTTCGGTCAACAATCAAGGAGGATGGCCTTCTGGACAGATCGAAGTGTCCTTCTATGTTGACCACAACAAAGCTACCGAAGAGCTGATCGAGTCCGTGACGATACAAGGGATCGAAGGAGGAGAAACAAGCAACACTCTGACGGTCGAATGGACCGCTGAGATCCATGAGAGCCTAGACCAGGATAGTCAGGATAGAGAGATAAGCGTAACCGTGAAGGAAGTGGGAAAAGAGAGTCCGAGTGAGACAAGGACTTCACCCCCGCTAACTGTGGAGAAAGTGTTTGATCTCGGCATCGCCCGGGAAGATGTAACTTTCGAACCCATGGTTGTCACCGAAGGATATAATGTATCTATAACCTCAATAGTGAGAAACCTAGGAGAGGTGTATGCAGAAAATTTCACGCTTTCTTTCTATGTCGACGGCGAAAAGATAGATGATGATTACAATTATTTGAGCCCGGGTAGCAACACCACGATGGAGTTTGAATGGGAAGCTGAAATGACGGAAGATCTCGCAGAAGAGGATAGAACCCTTAAATTGGAGATCTCGGAAACTACACCAGAACAGGAGGATGTTTTCACCGACAATGATGTGGTGGAGGTATCAGTTTTAGTCAAATCCAGACCCGAGCTCGGATTCGTTTCCGGTTCTCAAAAGTGGTTGGTCGAGGGAGAAGAGACTGAAAATGAAACTTTAGAACTTGAAGAGAAGGACCTATTGACCTTCAATGGAACGGTAAAGAACAGTGGGGAGACCGCCATACGGGACGCTATGGTACAGTTCACTTTCCCTGACGGTACGAGAAATAATGTCTCCATCGACGTAGCGCCAGGAGAAAGCGTATATGTAGAGGTGGATTGGGAAGCGGAGATAAATGAAGAAGAAAGCCAGGACTTGATGATCCGGATAAAATCATCTGGGCTTGATACGGCAACGATTCACCAAGAAGTCACGAGAGAGATAAATATTCAGCCTTTGAGTATAAGGATCACGGATCGAGATATGCCGGAGAATCCGAAACCCGGAGAAACTTATTTCTTTGGAGGAGTTTTGCAGCGCGAATCCGACGGAAAATTGCTCGGAAACACCGATGTAAGGATAGCCTTTGTAGACTCCGGAGGGGATGAAGTCAAATCAATAGAGCGCACAACTAATGATCAGGGAGAGTTTGGAGCCCAAATTACGATGCCCGACGAAGCAGGAGAATATACGGTAGTTTTCGAACCACAGACGGCAGATAGACAGACAGTGGAAGAAAGTATCAACGTCGGCGAAGAATCACAGCAGGGACTCCTTGGCATACCTTGGTGGATACTGATCGTCATCGTTATCGCAGCAGCGGGCAGTGTTGGCTCCTTGTTCGCTTATCTCAAATTCTTTGGCCCTGGCGAAGTCGTCGAGTGTGGAAACTGCGGTGCGAGTATACCGGCAGATTCCACCACTTGTCCGAAATGTGGAGTCGAATTTGACATGGAAACGGTGAAATGCAGTGAATGTGGAGAATGGATACCCGCGACCTCCGATAACTGCCCAGAATGTGGGGCTGAGTTCATAAAAACCGGTGAAGAAGTAGAGGATTACACCGAGAGGATGAGGAAACAATATGAAAAATTCGTCAGCCAGCATAAACAGAGGGCGGAAGAGAATTTAGGTCGAGAACTATCGAAGAAAGAATTCCCTCC
>JAGXLI010000096.1 GCA_018334755.1 Thermoplasmatota archaeon | reverse complement strand
CCCACGAGGTATGAAATATGTATGATTATCAGAGCTAAGCAAGGGGTCGGTAATCCGTTATAGGTCACGGCTTCGGAATTTTTGTCCGCAAACCTTGCCAATCTCATGGTCCCAAGAAAAACGATCAAGAGGGGAACTAGAGTGGCTAAAGCGTTCTGTGGAGATTCCCATCCTCTTCCCAACGTTTTGTCATAATAGGTATAATAAAGCAGCAGAGCCGGGGCAAAGCAGAAGGATATGATATCTGAAAAGAAATCAAGATAAGCGCCTAGTTCGTGTTCGACACTCAGATATCGTGCCAATGCACCATCTATTCCATCTAAAGCCACGCAGACGATGATCAATATGGATGCCATCCAAAGCTTGCCGTCTATGATGTAGGTTATAGAAAGAAAACCTATAGATGCATTCGAGACAGTTAAAAAATCCGGTATTGTTAAAGATGTTTTTTTATTCATTCCACTCACCCAACGAAGTTTTCCCGGCCTTTACTTTTTGTCCCTCCTCAACAGAAAATTCAACACCTTCGGCGAACTCTACTTTAACTTTTGAACCGAACCTGATCATGCCCAGCCTCTCTCCCTTCTCGATGACCTCGCCCTCTTCCACATAGGGGACGATACGCCTAGCTATCATCCCTGCTATTTGCCATATCTTCACCTTGCCGTGGTCGGTCGATAACACTAAAAGTTGACGCTCGTTATCACGTGCATTTTTGCTAAAAGCTGGTGAATGTTTACCTTTCATATGTTTTATCTCTTCTATCAAACCTGGGCATGGAGTCCTGTTGACGTGGACGTCCCAGATATTCATGAATATCTCTATGCAGTTATTATCAGTATCGATCGATTGAATTTTACCGTCTGCAGGGGAGCAGATCTTATCAGCTATATCTCTTTCAGGGTCTCTAAAAAAATAGAGGATAGATAGCAACTGAATAGTTCCGAGAATAAGAATGATTAAACTAGAATATATAAAGTGATAGAATAGAACCAAAGATAGCAATAATCCAAGAGACAAAAGAATTAGCGTTTTTCCTCCATCTGCAAACATATAAAAATTAAAAGAGTAGGGGGTTAAATTAATTTTGTTTTTAAGCTACCTGGTCAATATTTCCATCTGAAGTTCCTACTACCTGGTCCGCGAATTCATCACTTTCGGTATGCACGTTGGTGACCACTAAAAGGATCTTTATCTTGTTACCCAGGTCCTCATCCACGTTACATCCCCAGATGATCCTTGCATCTTTGCTGATCCTTTCGTTCACCATCTCAGCGGCTCTTTCAGCCTCCTGTACCGTCATGCCGGGTCCTCCCATCACTCTGATCATGGCTCCTTTCGACTCGCTGGTATCGATGTTTCCAAGAAGCGGTGAACCTAAAGCTTCTTCGACTGCATTTTCGACTTTGTTGTTCGCATCGTCGGACTCACCGATTCCTATCATCGCTAGTTCGCCGTTATCCATTATAGTTCTCATATCGTTGTAATCGATATTGACCAAGCCGGGCTTGGTTATTATCTCGGTCATCCCCTTTATGGATTCCATCAATATTTCATCAGCGACTTTGAAAGCCGCATTTAGGGGAAGATCAGGCACCAGGTCTAGCAGCCTGTCGTTCGGTATAACCACAGTGGTATGACAGTGTCTCTCCAACTTAGAAAGACCTCTTTTTGCGTTTCTCATCCTTTCCTCGCCCTCGGCTTCAAAGGGTAAAGTGACAACTCCCATCACGAGAGCACCTTCTTCTTTCGCTTTTTCCGCAACGACCGGGGCGGTTCCTGTTCCGGTTCCTCCTCCCATTCCTGCGGTGAGGAAGACAATATCTGCGCCTTCAAGATGTTTTTCTATTTCATCACTAGAGTTTCTTGCACATTTTTCTCCTACCTCGGGTCTTGCTCCGGCACCTAATCCGTCTGTAATTTCCTTTCCGAGCAGTATCTTTTTCTGGGAATGGGTGTGGAGAAGATGTTTAGCGTCGGTATTCAAAGCTATCAATTCTCCACCGCTCAGCCCCTCTTGTGTCAGACGATCAAGGGTGTTGCTACCCCCGCCGCCTGCGCCGAATATCTTTATCTGAACCTCCAGTTGATCTACAAGATTTCGGAGCTCCTCATCCTCTGGAGCATTTTCCTTATCTATTTTTGGCTTTTCTTTACCTTCTTCGTGTTTGCTTAAAGCTTCATTAACAATCGATTCCATATAGAATCCCATCCATCTTGTTTCATACAAATACAATCCCCTATTTAAGTATTGTCTTTTTAGTACGACAAACACCTCTTGGTATCTGGCCCCCTCTTTTTGTGCGTCTTATCAAAATAACATTCTGTGGAATAAGCCGACTTTTGTCTGACATATATGCGCTTTCGTCAGACGAAATCTCCACACAACTTTTTTATTTGACAATCTCGATTGCTCTAACGAGACTTATGAAAAAGAAAGTTGAAGATCTTGATATAGGCACAGGAACAAACATATCAGAGTTGGTCTCCAATATGTACGATTCTGGCGGTTTCGTCGCTAAAAATGTAGGTCTAGCCGTACAAATCCTAGAAGACATGTTTTCTGGTGAATATCTCAATTTCCTTTCTTTCCCTGCGTGTATTGTTTCTACAGGAACTAGAGGGATCTTGAAGGAAGCAGTAAAAAGAGAACTGTTCGACGTGGTGATAACTACCTGTGGAACATTGGATCATGATCTTGCGAGGACTTGGGAAGACTACTATCACGGAACATTCGAAGCGGATGATTCTGAGCTGCATCAAAGGAATGTCAATAGATTGGGAAACATATTCATACCGAACTCTTCCTACGGGGAGGTCCTAGAAAAAAAGATGCAGCCCCTGCTAGATGAGATTGTCGAGGAGAAAGGCGAATCTTTTGGTACTAGGGAAATAATATGGGAATTCGGAAAGCGAATAGATGATGAGGACTCGATCATATATTGGGCCGCAGAAAATCAAATCCCGATCTACGTTCCAGGGATAACTGATGGCGCTTTTGGATCGCAGTTATGGATGCATTGGCAGAACAACAGAAATTTTAGTATCGATATGATGAAAGATCAGCAAGAATTGGCCGACAAAGTATTTCCCGCGGAGAAGAGCGGAGCTTTAGTAGTGGGTGGTGGAATATCTAAGCACCATACGATATGGTGGAATCAGTTTAAAGGTGGCCTTGACCGAGCAGTATATGTGACTACTGCGGTCGAATATGACGGGTCTCTATCTGGAGCTAGAGCTGAAGAAGCAGTCTCGTGGGGCAAAATCAACACGGAAGCGGATCACTGCACTGTAAAAGGTGACGCTACTGTCTTATTACCTCTTATCCTGGGATATTTTTACCTAAATGCTGTCTAAGGCCTCTTCCTTCAGGGAGAGGATACAGACAGCGAACTCACTTTCACTGACCCCCCGAATGGACATTTAAATAATACAAATGTGCTGGACATACAAGGAGATGAAGGCCGAAAAGACAGTCAAGTCGGCCGTTGTCGAATTGACCAATGTAAAGCGGAAACAGCTCGAACGGATGTGGTCGAACTATCAGCGCTGGCTTCATACAGGTGAAGGAGCCAGCGAGGTGTACAGCGCACACAGGCAACAGGCCGAACGGAATCTTGATACAGATGACCTGAAGGACGGCAAAGCGTATCCCGTCTTTCTCCGTAAGGACCTGATCGAGTTGAGAGACTGTGGATCCGAGCTTGCGGACTACTTTTTCAAGATACCGTCAAAACAACGGCACGGCGGCATCAAAGTGCCGATAATGACGCATATGGATATTAAAGATAAACACGAGATTTGCATGACCAAACTCTTGAAACGGAACG
>JAGXLI010000008.1 GCA_018334755.1 Thermoplasmatota archaeon | reverse complement strand
GGATAAAGGGCACCTCAGAGATAGAGTGGATAGAACCGTCTCAAGGTATTATCTCATTTCCTAAGTTGGATATCGAGATGTCTTCGGAGGAATTCGCAAAGGAAGCGAAAAGATCCGGGGTCCTCGTTGCCCCGGGAAGTTACTTTTCTCGAGATGACGATTATGACTCACACATCAGGTTGACCTTCGGTAAGGATTTTCAGTCCGTGGTCCAGGGAGTTCAGCAGCTCTCGAAAGTCATGGAAGATATAAGGGGTTGAACTGAGGAAGAGCAGTCGTCATCAATACTTTTTTATACACTGAGGCTGGATTGAAGGGCGATGATAACATTAATCGGGTCGGCCCATGTCTTCGATATATCAGACAGGATCGAAAAGGAGATCAAAGCTAGAAACCCGCCTGTTGTTGCGGTCGAACTGGATAAAAATCGATATAGAGCGTTGAAGAGTAGGGAGAGGGGAAACGAAGGCCCGTTTATCTACCGCTTACTCAATAAGGTCCAGAAACATCTAGCTAAAAAATACGATGTGGAGGTCGGCGATGAGATGCTGACCGCGGTCGAAACTGCGGAGGAACTGAACGCGGGAGTCGCCTTCATAGACCTGCCCGCGGAGCAGTTCCTGAACAAGCTGCTGGACGAGATGAGCTTAAAAGAAAAGATATCCCTAGTGATAGGTGGATTCCTCGGCTTCTTCGTGAGTAAAAAAAGACTGGAAAAAGAGGTAAAAAGATTTCAATCCGGAGAAGCCAAACAATCGAAGATGATGACGGTCCAGATGCCCGCTATCAAACGCATCCTTATAGATGAGAGGAACGACTTCATGGCAAAGAATCTAAGAGAACTTGAGGATCGTTTTGGAAACGTGGTCGCCGTGGTGGGAGACGGTCATGTTCCGGGGATGAAAAAGGAGTTAAAAGGAAAAGACCTTGAAGTGTTGAGACTCTCGGATATACAGGAAGAAGAGTCCTCCTCGGAAGTTCATAAAGAAGTTCATAAAGAGAGAGATGGAAACAATACCGAGGTCAGCTTTTCATTCGAATATGAGGGAAGTTAGAAAAAATATCAAACGTTCAGTACGCATATTCCGGCGGTTCTCTCTTTTTATCCTTTGAGATTATAGCTATACTTGCACCGATACCAAGGATAGCTTCCACTCCTATGATGCCATAGGTCATCAAGTCTACAAAACTGAAAGGTCTATCCATATTCTTTATCTCTTCTAGATCTTCTTTACAGAGTTCGCAGAGATCTGTGGGCGGCGGACCCTGCTCCGTGTTATTTTTGATCTCCACCGAGGCGTCCATCACACATTCACCCCCCTCCTCATTGCAGTGATAATCATTTTCCTCGTCTTCATGATCGCTCTCATATCCGTCTCCAACGAGCGATAGAAGATGTCCGAATTCGTGTACCAGGACCGACGGCTCTATATCTTCTGGCGCTAGATCTTGAGTCCCGGAAGTAAAAGAGATCAAAGCTTCCTTGAAGATGACGATATTGTAAGGTTTCTTTGATAGTCCCAATGTTCTTCTACTTTCTTTCCAGTATCCATTCAGATAGAGGACGTGGATCGATATAGTGTTGTCTTTTCTTTCATGATCTTTGTAATCCTCCATCAAGTCCTTTAGATCTTCTTCATCGTATGGATTTGTGGTATCTATAGGATCTATCACATCGTCCACTTCTGTTCTGATTTTCTCCTTTTCGGTGTAATTATCTACTTTTTCTTCAAGTTCTCCTATGCCTCTTTCAGTAGGACCGTATTCCCACACGTAATCATATTCGATCACCAGATCGGAGTAAGGTTCATCCTCCAGATACATCTGAGAGTATTCGTAAGAATTGTAGAGATCAAAATTTTCTTTTACTAGAGGTGGGAAAAAAGAACCGGTGATTATCGCTGCCACGAGGATGATTACCCAGACGGCTCCTACCAGGGCGCCTTTTTGTACGTTCACGGACCTATCCACGGTCCTCCTGGTATTTGAAGTTACCTTTCCTATCTGACCTCTTCCTTTTTCAAATCCTCGTAAGCGGTGCTGGCGGCCTCGGCGCCTTGTCCAGCGGCGGTGATCGCCTGCTTCAACGGGGAGTCTATAACGTCGCCCGCGGCGAAGACCCCAGGTATGTTCGTCCGTCGGTCTTCGTCGGTCTTTACGTAGCCTCCTTCGCTAAGTTCAACGCCGATGTCTTCGGCCAAATCTGAATTGGGTGTCGAGCCGATCTCTATGAAAAGGCCGTCGACTTCTAAGGTCTCTGAATTGTCCAACTCTACGGCTTCGAGTTTATCCTCGCCTATCAGCCTCTTAACGTTGACCTCAAAAACTGGTTTGATCTTCTCTTCCTGTTCTATCTCTTCTACTCTGATCGGTTCCGGCCTGAAGAATTCTTCCCGCCGGTATAATATATAGACCTTTTCGGCGTGGTCGGAAAGAAGAAGGGCTGAAGCTAAAGCCGCGTCTCCACCACCGACGATTCCTACCCTCTTATCTTCATAGAAGGCAGCGTCACATGTGGCGCAGTAACTGACACCTTTACCTTTGAATTCGTTTTCCCTCTCCAGGCCCAACCTTCTTCTCTCTTGTCCCGTGGCGAGGATGACCTTTTTAGCTCTGTATTCGTCTCTACTCGTTTTTACAGTAAAATCTTGATCATCGCCCTCTATCTTTTCGACTTTGTCGTAAACCACCTCCGCCCCTATGTCTTTGACCTGCTCTTCCATGCGGTCCCCGAGTTCCATACCGCTTATGCTGTCAAAACCAGGATAATTGCAGACCTCAGGAGCTTCAGATATCAAACCTCCAGGCATCTCTCCTACTTGGATCACATCCAGGTTGTACCTGGCGCTGTAAAGAGCGCTGGTATAACCCGCCGGTCCTGTACCAATCACGAGTATATCATACATGTTTAAGGCAGTAGGAAAAGTGAGATTAATAATTTTGGGCAGTTATTGCAAAATCGAATACCTATCCTTATATATCGTTTGATGTTTATGGACAGATGGATGAAGATGAATAGAGAAACTGAAGACCTGGTCATATCTATCGGAGGTTCCATACTCCTGCCCGAGGATGAAGACATTGAGAGGCTATCCTCTCTAGCGAAAATTCTTGAAAAGAACCGCGGAAAAAGAAACATTTACCTCGTAGTAGGAGGGGGACGAATAGCTAGAGAGTACATCAACTGGGGTCGAGAATTGGGGGCTGATGAAGCGACCCTAGATGAATTAGGGATAGAGACCTCACGATTGAACGCTAGACTGTTGATCCTAGCTCTAGAGGGGGATGTTTATCCCGTCCCTGCCAAAAATTTCAACGAGGCGATCTCGGCTGGAAATAACCACTCAATTGTAACGATGGGAGGTACACACCCAGGACACACCACGGACGCGGTCGCTGCGATGCTGGCGGAAAAGTTAGGAGCAGATAGGCTGATCAATGCGACCTCCGTGGATGGAGTATATACTGCGGACCCGAAAAAAGATGGGGAAGCCGAAAGATTGAAGCAACTCACCTATGAGGAACTAATAGAGATAGTTTCCGAAGGAGAAAGCGGTGCGGGACCGAATGTGGTATTTGATCCCCTGGCGGCTAGGATAATCAAGAGGGCGAACATCATGACTTACATAGTAGATGGTAGAGATCTTTCGACCCTGAAGAGCGCTATACAGGACGAAGAATTCGATGGCAGCAAGATAACTAGATGAATCGTTTTACAATTCTTTTTCTATCTGATACCAAAGGATAATCATAGGAACCCCCAATATTCTGTTTTGATCCGGGATAATTGTAGGTCACACAAAATACATTGTCTATATAGACTACATAGATTATAAAGATAAATCTAATATACTCATCCCCAATTCTCAGGTCCGAGATGTTTGGTCTTTCACCTTTTAGCACTACTATGCTCCTAGCGGGGCTCGCCGCAGGGCTTTACATGGCATGGAATATAGGAGCGAACGATGTCGCTAATTCCATGTCAACAGCGGTGGGTGCCAAAGCCATAACTTACAAACAGGCCATCGTTATCGCGTCTATTTTAACGGTCGCCGGCGCAGTTCTAGTGGGCGGACATGTAACCGCGACCGTAAAAGGGGGGATATTCGATCCTGAGGCTGTAGACAGTACTCATCTAGCATTAGGTGGTTTGGCTTCTGTTACGGCCGCGGCGATCTGGGTCACTATCGCAACATGGAAAAGCTTGCCCATCTCGACATCTCATTCGATAATAGGAGGGATGCTGGGATTTGGGCTGGTAGCTGGGGGCCCTGAGATAATCTCTTGGATAACTTTAGGTGAAGTCATCCTCAGTTGGATCACGTCTCCGATCTTCGGAGCCATTTTGGCCTTTATCATCTTCAAGATCATCGTCAAGTTGATATTTGATTCGGAAGATCCTGAAAGAACGGCAAAGAAAACGACTCCCTTCTTTCTCGGGGCCGCTCTCTTCATAATCACTCTATCTTTGTTATACGAAACCGCTCTTTCTCTCAAGCTCTTCGGCAGACAGCCGACTATGTTGGAAGGGCTGGGCATGGCTCTGGTTGTGGGAAGCGTATTGGGATATGCAGGGAAGTTCATAGTTTTGAGATATGCTGACGGTGACAACGGCATAGGGGAGGTAGAGAACATATTTAGAAATCTTCAAGTTCTGACTTCCTGTTTTGTCGCTTTTTCTCACGGCGCTAATGATGTGGCAAACGCAATCGGTCCGGTCATGTTGGTCGTGGAAAATTCCGTCAATAAAAGCCTGCCGTTCTTCATGGGAACTGATTATCTTTTACTCATGGGAGGTCTCGGGATAGCGGTCGGACTCTCCACATGGGGATACAAGGTGATCAAGACCGTCGGCTTCAAAGTTACTAAATTGACGAATACTCGTGGTTTTTCTGTCGATTTTGGAGCCGCGACCACCATACTGGTCGCTAGCAAATTGGGCATGCCTATATCTACAAGTCATACCGTGGTCGGAGCCGTTTTCGGCGTTGGGATGGCAAGAGGACTGGAAGCGGTCGATCTTTCCGTTATCAAGAAGATAGTTATCTCCTGGCTGATCACGGTCCCTATAGCGGGGATAACCTGTGTATTCATATATTTAGGGATGGCCCAATTCATCTGAATGATGAAGACATAATAAAAAAGCACAAGTTTAAAATTTAAGAAAAGAGATTGGTGATAATATGAGTGCGAAATTTAGAAGGTCGACGTTGGAAGACGCTCTATTCGATTCCCCGTTCGATGGGTTGAAAAAGCATTCGGATCTGATCAAAAGAGCGATAAAGGAGTTCCAGAGAGGAGTTCATTTTTACAGCGAATGTGAATTTGAAAAAGCGGAGGAAAAATTTGAAAGAGTTTCAAAATTAGAACATGAAGCAGATAAGATAAAGGTACAGATAAGAGAAAATTTACCACGGTTCATATTCATGCCTATCACGAGGGATGATTTTCTTACGCTTTTAAAAGAAGCTGACGCTATACTGGATTATGCAGAAGACGTGGCCGTTTTGCTGCCTATGAGGGAAGAAGAGATACCGGAATCGGTGACTGAAGATTTCAAGAAGTTCTCAAAGAAGGTATTCGAGTCCGTAAAACAGTTCGACGAGATGATGAAAATTTTTTCAGAGCTGTTGGAATCTTCGTTCAGTAAAAAATCTAAAGAGAAGGCTAGAGAATTACAGGTAGAATTGAGTGAAAGAGAACACGAAGCCGATAAGATCGAAAAGAGTATCTCTAAAAAACTGTTCAATTATGATAAAGAGCCCTTGACGGCGGTCCACCTTTTAAAAGTGGTAGATAGGATGGACTCTATAGCTGACCATGCGGAGAACGTTGGAGATATGATAGATTCTAATCTTGAATCTAAATGAGATGAATACCTATATATCAATCATATCCTTTAGATAATTAGAACAAGGTCTAAATATATCCTATCGTTTCGCTTAAAATATGCCCGAGTCTAGAAAAGTTCAGATCACCGGCGGTTCCACTTATATAGTTTCTCTCCCCAAAAGTTGGGTGAAAGAGAAGGAGATAGAGGCTGGAGATTCTTTGGTACTTTCTCAGCGAAAGGATGGGTCTATAATAGTCAATCCTGAGAGGGAATACGAAAAAAAGGCAAATCACAGGGTAGTCGATATAACCGATAAGGATCAAGAGTCCCTGATAAGAGAACTCATAGGTATCTATATAGCCGGTTATACCAAGATAGAGTTGAAAGCTAAAGATGAGATCAAATCTGAATTGAGAAGAACGATAATGGAGTTTACCAGGATGGTGATAGGACCTGAAGTTATCCAAGAATCTGAAAAAAGGATCATACTAAAAGATATGATAGACCCCTCGGAATTCTCCCAGAGAAAAGGACTTAGAAGGATGTATCTTATAGTCAAAAAGATGCACGAGGATGCGGTCAAAACATTGAAGACCGGCAACATGGAACTGGCAAGGGATGTTATCGAAAGGGACGGGGACATTGATAGGCTATACTGGATGATAACCAAGCATTATAACATGCTCCAAGCGAATCCCAGGTTGATCGAAAGCATGCAGATCTCGAAGGAGAGAAGTCTGAGTTATATGTTGGTCTCTAGAGCGATGGAACGGATAGGGGACCACGCGGTGAGGATCGCCGAGAATTCTAAAAAGTTAAAGGAAGGTTTCGATGGAGAACTGGTTAAGGATATAGAGGAGAAGAGTGAATTGGCTTTAGAGATACTCGATGAGTCAGCGGAAGCTTACTTTGAAGAGGACCTCTCACAGGCGAACCACGCTATAGAGATGAAGGAAGAACTAGCCGAGATGGATGCATCTTTGATAAAGAAGATTAAAGAGAAAGACAAGGAAAACGTCACCCCTCTTTCGTATATTTTAGAGAGTCTGTCTAGAACGGGGTCCTATGCCACGGACATCTCGGAGATAAGCATCAATTATATGATGACCAAGTAGTTAAGACCGAAAAAACGTCCCTAGGATAAATATATAACATCATCCTTAAAAAGCTCAGAAGGGATTAATATGGAGATATCAGTAGTATTCCCAGTGTATAACGAAGCTAAAAATCTCAAAAAACTTCATGAAGAGACGCGGGAGGTTCTGAAAAACAATTTTGAAGAGTGGGAAGAGATATATGTAGAAGACGGCTCGGAAGATAATAGTTATAGGGTATTGGAAAAATTGAGCGAAGATGACGATCACGTAAAAGTCATAAAGTTCAGGAGAAATTTCGGTCAGAGCGCGGCTCTGATGGCCGGATTCGACCACGCTGAGGGTGACGTAGTGGTTTCTATGGATGCCGACCTCCAGAACGACCCCAAAGATATACCAAAATTGGTCGATAAGTTGAAAGAAGGGTACGACTGCGTATCGGGATGGAGAAAGAACAGGAAGGATTCTATCGGGAAACGCTTCTCCAGCTGGGTGCAGACCCATCTTTCGATGAGGACAGGCCCGGACATCCATGACTTCGGATGCACCCTGAAAGCTTACCGGAAAGAGGCTGTGAAGGATATAAATCTTTACGGTGAAGGACACAGGTACATCCCGGCAAAATTGTACAAAAGCGGTTACAAAATAACCGAGATGGAGGTCAATCATCGACCTAGAAAGCACGGCAGAACCAAGTACGGGACCGGTAGACTCTTCAGGGGCTTCTATGATCTCATATTCAGCTATTTTTGGAATCAGTTCTCCGTAAGACCGCTCCACTTCTTGGGCGGGATAGGGACCGTGTTCATGTCGGTCGGTTTCTTTATAGGACTTTACAGGGTGATAATGAAGTATGCCTTCGGAGTACCTGTACTTCCACATCTAGCTCAACTTTTATTAGCGGTCGGCCTGCTCCTCTTCGGTTTCCTCCTCTTCATGTTCGGTATTTTGGCTGAGATGCTTGCTAAAACCTACTACGAGGAAAGGAAGCCCTATGTGGTGGAGGAGAAGAAAGGACTGTAGATGAGAGTGAGATCGAGATGGATAGACCTGTTGATCAGAAGGAACTAGTAAATGATTCTCAGTGGAAATACCTCGTGGTATTAGATGCATGCAGGTATGATTATTTTAAAAAGTACTGTGAGTTCGATGGACAATTGAAAAAAGTTCGTTCGCCGGCTTTCAATGGGACGGGAGCTCCCACCTCGGTCTGGTACAGGAACGTATTTGATAAGAGATATGACGATGTGATCCATATCTCGTCTCACCCGAGGGTAAATTCGATGATGGAGGTAGAAGGTTTCAAGGGCTTTGAACATTTTCACAAAGTCATAGATGTCTGGGATACCGGCTGGAACGAGGAATACGGGACCGTTTTACCAGAAACCGTAACGAAAGAAGGTTTGAAGACGGTAAAGAAAAATCCCGAGAAAAGATTCATCTTCCATTACATGCAGCCCCACACCCCTTATCTCACCCTTGATCCTCCGAGTACAAAGAAGAAAAGGGAGCCGGGATCGAGGACCTCTTTTACCAGGAGAGTGAGGAATTTTGCGGTCAAGAAGGCGAGAACATTCATAGGAGACAAAAAAGCCGTAGATCTGATGGCGATGCTCGGTCTGCCGCCTTTGAGCCCGATGGACGACGCCCTGAGAAAGGTCGGAGAAGAAGGGGTCAAAGAGGCCTACAAAGAAAATCTGCTCATTGCTTTAGAAACGGTAAGAACTTTGATAGAAGAATTGGAAGGTAAGATGGTCATAACGGCGGATCACGGTGAACTTTTGGGAGAAAAGGGAAGATATGGACACGAGTTCGAAGGGTTCGATGAACTTGAGATGGTACCGTGGTTCGTGCTGGAGGGGGATTGATTTGCTGGATCAGAAAGCCGAGATCGAAAAGAGAGACTGGGATTGTCTTATCATCCTAGATGCCTGCAGGTACGATTTTTTTGTGGATAATTATGAGGGGTTATTAAAAGGGGGGCTGAAGAAGGCCCGTTCTCCAGTTAACTGCAAAGAAGGCGTAGCTACTTCAGAGTGGTGTAAAGCCGTTTTCACCGAGGAGTACGAAGACGTTGTTTATGTTTCCACCACTCCGCACGTGAACTCTTTCTCCGAGGTCAACGGTTTCAAGGCCTCGGATCATTTCTGGAAGGTGATGGATGTTTGGAATTCTGGATGGAACGACGAGAAGGGCACGGTGATGCCCGAGAAAGTCAACGAAGCCGTGTTGAAGGCAAGGAACAAGTACCCTGACAAGAAGATCATCGCTCACTACATGCAGCCTCACTTCCCATACCTTTCTCTGGAAAATCCGTTCAATCCGAAGGACAAAGAACCTTCATCTCACGACAACCTGAAGAGGAAGATGAGAAATTTTTTGGGCTCAAGGGTGAGGAGAACACTCGGCGGCGGGATGACCCGAAGGCTGATTCGCGCCTTGAAACTACCTCCGATAAACCCCATGGATGAGACTTTAAGGAAGGTCGGCCACGAGGGATTGATTGAAGCGTACACGAACAATCTCGAGATCGTGCTTGAAGCTCTGAGCGAAGTGACCGGAGAGTTGAGCGGAAAAACGGTGATAAGCGCTGACCACGGCGAGTATCTAGGAGAGGAAGGATTCTACGGTCATTCATATCTTCCAGAACATCCCGTTCTGAACGAGGTCCCGTGGTTCGTGATCGAGGAATAGACACATTACCTGTGTTCCTTCACACATTCTCTCTCTGGGAGGCGAGATAAACGGATCCCCCGATCAGCGAACTGATTATACTCACCAATTGGACCAGAAAAGAGAGGGAAACAGCTTGAGCCGCCGTAGCTCCTACCGGGGTGAAGAAGTATACGTATAAAACTTCTCTCACGCCGAAGCCCCTGATCGATATCGGTAAGAAAAGAAGTATAGCACTTATAGGGATGAAGATGAAGAAATAATGCAAAGAGATATCTAATCCGATCGAGAGAGCGAGTATATAATTGCTCAGGATCAAGAGGGTGTGAAAGATGAACGATATGAATATAGAATAACCAAGGGCTTTTTTCTTTTTCGTGTAAAGATTTATGGATCTCAGTAGTTTGATCAATTTTTCTTTTATCGAGAAAGGATTGAACCTGCTGAAGACCTTTTCGAATAGACCCCGCAATAATCTTACGGATCTTTTCGTAGATATCATGATAAACGAGATGACTATCAGAGGGAGGAAAACTCCGTAGATCGTCAGTATTATTTCGAAGGGTAACTCGCTCAGGTAAAACGTTGTAGAAACAGTGGCAAGGCTGAGGATCGCTATGATACCGGTGAACCTTTCCATGAAGACGGAAGAATAGGCTTCGATGGTGTTCTCTGAAACCTTTGACATCTTGTGCGCCTTCACCACATCGCCTCCCACGTTAGTCGGAAGGAACATGTTGAAGAAAGTCCCGATGTAGTAGACCTTCCAAACGTAGAAAAAATTGTTTATCTCATCCTTCGCTTTCAGCAATATCTGCCACTTTTTAGCGCTTATTGCAACTTTAACGATCGCCATCAGTAGAACTATGAAGAAAAATATCTTGTTCGTTCTCTGTATATGGGACCAGATCTTGTAGGGGCCGGCGTTGTAGATGATATAGGATATCAATCCGACGCTGACCATGATCTTTAAGACGGTCTTAATCCTTTCTTTAGACTTCTCTTTCATGATTCGAACCTTGATTGAAGGAGAGGTATTTAATTATGGGTGATTCTTTCTCTCAATTTTGAGTGAAGATAAAACCTATATAAATTAAACCAGTTCGAAGGGCGAGATGGAAAGAAGTTGGGAAAAGTTACGATCTTTGTTCGAGAGCCTAACTTCAAGGTTAGAATCTCTATCGTTCAAAAAACTCATCTTGATCTTGATCATAGTATGGCTTCTACTTTACTTACCCGCTACCTTCTTTTTATCTATTGGCCAGTCTGAGGAGTACTACGCCTATTATCCTGAAGCCGCTAATCCCATGGATTTTGATAACAAGGATTACAACGTGACCACACTGCCGCAATCTATGGAGGAGGCAGCCGGAGAACGTTTTGTAAAACCGATCCAGAATCGGACAACTGTCGAGTTCAACTGGACCGCTTGGGACTATGATTCTTCCAGACACATCGGCAGGATAAACGTGTACTACGAATTGAACGGAACGGAAGGAGTGATACGACTAAAAAACGTTCATCGGGCCGGGGATGTGACGTCATGGGCTGCTGAAAAGACCTTTAAGGATGAAGGGACCTTGAAATATTACTACCGCGTGGATAAGGACGACATATCTATATTTCATAGGCGCACCTCCGTGCTTCTAGAAGGAAAAAACATATACGAAGAAGTCAGGACGGGTCCGCCGCCGCTGATCCATCTGTTCTTCATACCCCCCACTTTGATGACACTGTCTCCCGAAGCCGGAGGCGCCTATCTCTCGTTCATCCTTTATTTTTCTATCTTCATACTCTTTGATTCTTTACTGCTCTTCTCAGGTTTCAAAGAATTCGGAAAGTCAAAAGCATTCTTGATGTCCCTGTTGTTCATGGTAAACCCAGTCACCATCTTCAACATCCACCAGGATGAGGCCATAGTGGCTTTCACGATGCTCTTACCCCTGCTGTTCTTGATAAAAAAGCGGGATAAAATATCTTCGATACTTGCGGGTATCTCTATACCAGTGAAGATATGGGGAGGTTTCATCTTCCCGATATATCTGCTCAGAAAAGAACTGGGCTTAAAAAAGCGTTTAAAGCACGTCTTTTCCGGCGTTTTGGTAACTTCCTCTATATTCCTGTTTTTCTATCTTCTCTGGGGCTCCAATAGTATCTGGTTTTTAAGCCAGTATTCCGGCACCACTGAAGTCATGGGTCTGGGTCCTCTTTCCTTCTGGGGCCGCTGGTTAGACGTCTTTTCCATGAGTTCACAGGACCTCCCCCGGACATCCATTTTAGTGTGTATAGGGGCGCTCGAGTTGCTCATCCTTTACCTGGCATATAAAAAGGATCGGCCGCCACTGATGACTTTGACTTCTCTCTTGTGTGTCTTTTTCGGATTATACGTAAAGATCCACTGGGATTATTATATAATCCTCTTCCCTTTCCTATTATATTTTACCGTGAGGGATAAACGGCTGTTCTTCGCCTTCGTCAGTATCGTTTCGACTATATACCTGATGATGTTCTTTGCATCCACTTCCTTTTTTGTACCTTCGATCCTGATGGCGCTTTTGAACACTTTGGTACTTTTCCTTCTTTTGTACCATGTATTCCTGTTCATGAGAGATAAAAAGATTTATAGGATGGAGCTGGATGAGATCTGGGGTCGAAAGGAGGTAGAAGCTTGAAAATGATCTCACCTGAAGATCTCTCTCTGAAAAATATATTGGAAAAACTCAACAGTTTATCTTCAAAGCAAAAGATCATCGTTTTGCTCTTAATCTGGATGATCATATTTGTTCCTTTGACGGTCGACCATTCTTACATGCAGAGGGATGAACATTACCATTTCTATCCTGTAAAAAGAGGCCCGGAGGATTATGATCCGCCGGACTGGGACGTTAGGACTAGACCTTTATCTATGGAAGAGCAAACTGACCGGGGGTGGTTTCTTCTCAACGCCACGGCGGGGGATGAAATAGGATTTGAATGGATCTGGAAGAAAAGTCCAGAAAAGTCTTCTCATATCGGTGCCGTGGATATCTTATACGAAGAGAACGGCTCGAGTGAATTAAAAACGATCAGGTTGAGAAAAGAACACGAAAATTCGACTGAAGAGGTCTGGGGTAAGAACGTAACCTTTGATGAAGATAAAGGGATAAGATACTATTTTAGAGTGGGTAGGACTGACATACCCACCTTCGAAAGGAGAGCATCCCTCATCTTAGAGGGTGAAAATCCTTATGAGGAAGCTCGAACGGGCCCACCTCCGCTGATCCACTTCTTATTCATCCCTCCCACTGTATTATCGGCCCCGGTCGCACTCGGCGGGGCCTTTCTCTCCTTCAATATTTATTTCTCCCTGTTCGTGCTTCTCAGTGCTTTCCTTTTATTCTTCAGTCTGAGGGAATTCGATGAATCCAAGGCATTTCTATCGTCCATGATATTTATTTTGAATCCTATAACAGTATTTACGGTACACCAGGACGAGCCGATCATCGTGTTTTTGATGATCTTACCGTTATTCTTGATACTCAGAGGGAAAAAGTATCTTTCCTCTGCAGCCGTCGGACTTGGAACCGTTGCCAAGGTCTGGACTGCGTTTTGGATACCGATATTCTTTTTATATGAGGGTTTGAGAGAGATCAAAACTCTACTGACGATGATACTATCGGGACTATCTATCTTTTTGCTCTTCGTATTCATGTGGGGTGAAAAAGTCCTTTGGTTCCTGACCTTCTATGGGGGGACGGCGGGCAAGAAAAACCTCGGCGGTATATCTATCTGGAATCTTGGACTGAAGCTATTCAAGGTAAACGCTGAGGTCCTTCCAACCAGTATGATCTTGCTCGGCATACTTTTGGCAGAACTCTTGATATGGTGGCTGGCCTGGAAGAGAAACTGGAGACCAGTTTCGGCTCTCGTTTCCTTCATCATCATCTTCTTGGCTTTTTACCCAAAAATTCACTGGGAATATGTCCTGCTCGTTCTACCATTTTTGAGTATACTAGCAACTGAAGAGCAAAGGTATCTGATCTTGTTTTATATCATAACGGCATTGTCTTCCATCACGATGCTTCTTCTCAGGTCTGACAGCGTTCCGGTCATCCTAGCGTTCTTCGCCTCTTTACTTTTGGCTGCTTCCTTCATCTATGTCTTAGTCAGTATTTATAAGGAAGGTGGGAACATCTCCGATATCGATTTTAAAGACAGATAGCCAAAAAGATATAAGCGAAGTGAAAATTAGGATTATGGATGAAAAATATTAAAGATCTGTACACGGGGATCTTGAAGGCCGTAGAGGGATGGTCCACCAAAAAAAAGATTTTCGTATTGATCGTGGTCTGGGCCCTCATATTCATACCTTCGATAGCTGTCTATACTTCTATCCATCGCAGGACCCAGTTTTCTTACTATCCTGAATCTTCATCTCCTATCGATGCGGATAGAGAAGATTGGAACGTTACTGTCTATCCAGAAGCTAATATCACTCAAGGTAGATACGTGAGAGAGGTGGAAGAGGGAAAACCATTGAACTTCAAGTGGAAAGCCGAAAATTACACTGCCAGGGTCCATGTCGGTCAGGTGACCGTTTATTACAATACGAGCTGGGGCACCCAAGATCTGGTGCGCCTACATCATTCTGCGCAGGAAAGCGAAGGCGACGACGAAACATGGAAAGCCAATAAAACGTTCGAAAGAAATGGAAAAATACACTTCTATTTTAGAGTAGATAAATCAGATCTTCCGAGGTTCTACAAAAGGGCGTCGGTCATAATAGAAGGGGGCAATGTTTACGAAGAGGTCAGGACGGGTCCACCTCCTTTGATCCATTTCTTTTTCATACCTCCGACGGTTCTCGCTCCCTCGGCGGAATTCGGGGGCTATTTCCTTTCCTTTTATATCTACTTTGCACTTTTCATATTAGTGGACGCTCTTCTATTATTTTATATGTTCAGAGATTGGGACGAAAATAAGGCGTTCTTTTCATCATTACTGTTCATAGCGAACCCGATATCAATCTATACCCTGTTTCAAGATGAAGGGATAATTGCTTTTACGGTCATCTTGTCCCTGTTATTGCTCATCAAAAGAAGAAAAAAATTGGGGGCCATCTCTATCGGTCTGGGCTCGATAACTAAAGTATGGACCGGTTTTTTGATCCCGGCTCAGTTGTTTGACAGGGATAATAGATTCAATGAAAGGCTTCGGCATGTAGGGATCTCTGCAGCGGTTGCGTTATCGCTGATGTCTTTCTTTTACTTTTTATGGGGCCCGAAGTCACTCTGGTTCATCAGTTTTTACGGCGGATCTGCATCAAAAACCACATTAGGAGGAGTTTCGATATGGGTAACTTTATCCTCGACACCGTTGATATCAGAATCTATCATCGATCATAATATCATATTGGCTTTCATAGGGATAGTGGAATTAGGGATCTTATACACCGGTTATAAGAAAGATTGGGATATTATGCTGATTTTCACTTCTACCTTGGCTTTCTTTCTCATCATGTATCCCAAAATACATTGGGAGTATTATCTTATTCTGCTCCCGACTTTCCTGTTTTATGCTGTTAGGGATAAAAGGGTATTTTCGATCTACATTGGAGTCATCTTGTCTCTGTCTTTTGCTAGAGCTCTCAGAGCATTACCGTCATATCCCGATCCATTAACGACTTACAGCGCTTTTCTATTCTCGAGTGTATCGTCCTTATTGATACTATGGATGATCTACATGTTTGTCATGGAAGATAAGTTTAAAAGATTATTCAAAGAACTCGATGAAAGATGTAGTTAAAGGATGGTAATTATAAATAAAAGATTTAATTTACCGTTTAGTGCTGATGATCAAAGAAAAACTCAAGAGTCTACGCGGATCCGGCGGTTCTATACCTCAGAAAACCGTTAGAAGTGGGATTTGGAGTCTAATCAGCCGGATATCTACCCGAGGGCTTTCATTCCTTCAGATAATCATAATCGCTCGTATCCTAGTCCCAAAAGATTTTGGACTTCTAGGTATATCTCTACTCACTATAGAGATCCTCAAAGTTTTTACCAAAACCGGATTTCAAGAGTCTATAATACAGAAAAAAGAGGATGTTAAAGAACACCTTAATTCAGCCTGGACAGTTTTGGTGCTTCGGGGTTTCGCTCTGTATCTGGTCCTCTTCGCGGTTGCACCGCTGATCGCCGCCTTTTTCAATGAACCGAGGGCCGTTGATATCTTGAGGGTTTTTGGCCTGGTCTTGATCTTCAGAGGTATGAGAAACATAGGTGTCGTCTTCTTCAGGAAAGAATTACAGTTCAAAAAGAAATTTGTTTTAGATCTGAGTAAAGTGCTACCTGCATTTGTCATCACTGTCTCACTAGCTTACCTACTTCAGAACGTTTGGGCCCTTGTTTATGGAACAGTTTCAGGGGCCCTGATATCTATGGTGATGTCATATTTCATACATCCACATCAACCGAGTCTGGAATTCAAGATAGACAAAATTTCAGAAATGTTCACATTCGGCAAATGGATAATGGCCAGCAGCATCATAACGTTCTTCCTGACCCAGGGTGACGATATATTCGTCGGTAGGATCCTAGGTGTGACCGCGCTGGGTTTCTATCAACTCGCTTATCGTATCTCGAATGCCCCCGCTACCGAGATCAGCCATACTATAACAAGGGTACTTTTCCCTGCTTATTCCAAGATACAAGATAATATAAAGAAATTGAAGGTCGCATTCAAAAAAGTATTCTTCGTCATCTCTTTCATTACATTTCCTATCTCTTTTGGCATTATCGCGATAGCGCCAGAGTTCACCATCGTGATCCTAGGAGAAAAATGGGAGGCCATAATATTACCCATGCAGATACTGAGCATCTGGGGGCTTATCAGGGCCCTTGCATCCACAGCCGGCCCGGTCTTCAAGGCAATAGGTAAACCTCATATCTCCACAAGGATACACATTGTAGAGTTAATATTCATAGTGATTCTGATATATCCGTTCTCCCTCTGGCGCGGTATCGTGGGGATCAGCACAGCTTTGGTCATAAGTATATCTCTAGCCAATCTGATAACCGCGTACTATATAACGACGGAAACTAAGTTGAAAAAGAAGAAGCTCTTCAAGTACATAATGATACCTATCCTGATCTCTGGAACGATGGTCGCCGGCATATGGATATCAAAGATATTCATCCAGAGATACGATATTTTCTTCCTGCTGTACGAAATCATTATAGGAGCCATGATTTATCTTGGTTTGGCATTCTTAGCAGACAAAAAAACGTCCTGGAAACCCATAAATAACATTAAGGAGATATGGGCACAATTTTGAATCATATATACTAGAGGAGAAAGATGGAGTTAGGAGATAAGTACTCAGAAGAGATAGAAAAAATATATGATCTACATGAGCCGGGACCTAGAATCAAGGCTACCCTCGTTACCGTCATCTACGAACCCGAAAAGGACGACCTTAGAGAACTATTGAATTCTCTCGATGATCAGACGGTAAAGAGGTTTGAAACGATAATAATAGATAACGGCACGGACTGGCCCGTAAAAGAGATGCTTCAGAGGCATAAAAGTGTCACCAGATACGTCGTCATGAAGAAAAATTACGGCCTCACTATAGGTAGGAATATAGGGGCGAATATGGCTCAAGGTGATATACTGATCTTCTTGGATGACGACGGGATCCCGAGGAAGGATTTCGTCGAAGAGAATCTTAAAGCTCATAGAAAGTACGACATAGTAGCATTGAGAGGAAAGATCATCCCCAAAGGTGACGATATATTCAGTAGACTAGCTCCTCACTACGACTTAGGAGATGAACCGCATCCCTATCTCATAGACACCGAAGGAAATTCATCATTTAAAAAAGAATATCTCCTAGATATAGGGGGGTTCAACGAGGAACTAGCAGGATCCGGAGGACACGAGGGTACCGAGGTCACTTATCGGTTAGTGAAGAACGGGGTCGAGAAAGATAGGATAATCTATTATCCGAAGGTGATCATATATCACGATTATATCTCTGGATTTAGAGAATACCTGACGAGAAAGACCTTAAGACAGAGCGAACAGAAGGATCTCCTTATAGAACAGTACCCTCAGCTTTACGAATTCGCCGAGGATTACGAACCCCCTAATATAAGGTCGCAGACCGAACCGTCCGAGAGGGTCAAAGTACTGTTGATCAAGTTGATCTCTCACTTGATATTGTTCCTATGGTCTAATCTGAGAAAAGGAAAAGAAGAAAAGTGATTATCGGTTTTTCACTTCTGATAGACTAGTACTTGAACCCGAACCCAGTTCTTCGATCGTTTAACCCTCGTGGTTCTATTTTTCACGAAGTCAACTATCCTATCGTTGCTCCACTTAGAAAGATAATCGGCCGAGTAGATTATCCAGATCCTGTCACTCTCATTGAAAACTTTATTCAATTCTTCCGTAGAATTGAGGACCGGAGTGCCGGTCATCAGATAGACAAGTTGACCATCTCTGTAGCCCCTAGTCCTGTTGGCGTAATCCCAATCTCCGGTCATTATGGTATAGTCTGGTTTCGGCCCACTGAATTCGGCACCGTGCGCTGGGATGGATATGACCGTGTCGTTCCTTCGAACGTGCTGACGTAGATAACTAGTAGCTTCACCCCAGTCCTTGTAAGGAGGTCCTGGCAGACTAGGGGCATCATCTGATTCTGGAGCCGGATAGGCCGAGAAAAGAGCCGCTATCAGAACGATCATCAGTACAAAACCTGAAAATAGCTGGTTGCTGGGGAACTTTGTTGGCCCAGTAAACCTTTCTAAGAATCGATTAAGACCTTCGAAAAGTACCGGGATACCTTTACTAGCAACTATAAAAAAGATGGGTAAACTAAATGCTATGAATCTCCCCTCTATCGTCCAATTGATGTTGGAGAATTCGTATAGTAGGTAGATGATGAGGAATATGCTAGTCAGGTATAATAGCTCTTTATCCTTCTCTTTCCAGGCCATCGATCCGCCTATGATGAAAAGGATCAAGAATGGACCGTAGGTGTACAACAAACGGCCAGTAAAACTGAAGGGTCCGGGTTTTAAAGACATACCGTGTACGAAGACCCCACCCAAAATCACTTTCTGTATATCTCTGAAGGTGAAGGCAGTTATGACTGCCAACACTAAAAGGGATATAAGAATGGCAAATTTTTTTCTGTGAGTCAAGGAAGTCAATCTATCGTAGTTTATCTCTAGAAGAAAGAGGATGACGAAAAGGACGACCACTAAGATAGCACTGTACTTATTGAGACTGTTTGTGAATGCTAAGCAGATCCCGTTGAAGAAGATAAGACCCGCTATCGATAAGATATTTTTTTTATTTAGGGAGAAATACCCATCTTGTAAATACCTTCTTCGAAGATAAAACAGTATCAGTAAAGACAAAATAGCAAAGAACTGGATGAACACATATTCCCGGATATAGGTATGGATGAAGATCATCAAGGGTTCCAGGGAAAATATCAGTAGGGCGAAAGAGGCGATGATCCGGTCGGTTATCCTTCTCGCAAGCACATATAGAAGTAATAAATTCATCATCCCTACTAAAAAAGGTACAAGTCTAGCCACGAATATGCTCTTGCCGAATGAGTTAAAGAAAAAAGCGACTAGGTAAGAAACATAAAGCCCTCTATAGTATCCCCCGCTTCCCCTGTATACCTGGGCGGTGGTCCCGTGTTCCATGATATGCAGGCCGGAGAAAAGATGATAGAATTCGTCGATGTAAGCCCCGGTTTTTAGAGGACCGAGTAAGAACCTGATCAGTATAGCAGCGGAAAGAACCACCAGGAAGGCATAAGGCATTGTCTTATTATCCATCGGTTCACAGGTATTATTTTCAATTTCCTCGAATATTTCCTCCCTGTATCGAAAGATGAGGGGTACAATCAGAACCGTTCCCAGAGCTACTAGAGTATAGGCTATGTCTCTCGAAAAGAGATAAAATACTTCTGGAAACAAAAATATGACCGCCAATACGATAGGGATAGAGGTTATTAGGTAAAGTGATAGGACCTCTTCATCCTTGAGTTCTAATAGGGAAAACTTGATCTTTTCTCACCTCTGTTACCATCATTTATGAACTTCCGCCCGATCAGATCGATCTCAGTCCTTTTTAGTTGGATTATTAGAAAACCTCTCATATATAAAAATCCTGCTCTTGAATTTAGAAAATGAAATCTGAGCTTTCCCTAATTAGAAAAACTTTGTTTCAATCAAAACTTGATTTCAAGTGGCGATTGAGGGTTCGAAGACAGTGTTTATGGAAATGGATATCATCAGTCTTTTGTAAGGGATATCACTGTTTTTCATCGCTCTAGAGATGCGATTGTATTTATTTATTAACTCAAAACTATCCAAAGAGATATAATGATTAGAAGAGGTATATCCTAAATCTCAAATACTAGATCCCACCGCCTGAAAATTATAAAGCATATAAAAAGTAAAGCTAAAGGAAATAAATTTACAGAAAAAATTGGGATGATTTGCATGAAATGGATCGAGAAGCTCTCACCCATTATGGGTACATCTATGAAAAATATAATAGTCAACAAAAACTTTAATTTCTATCTGGTGATATGGGGCAGTGATGAGAATTCTGATGTCCTGTCCGAGTGTCCGTATACCGGCAAAGATGGCCCAAAGCATCCATCAGATGGAGTTTTATGAAAATTTGATCGAGATGGGGCATCAGGTCGATATATTGGCCAGGGAGGGGAAGGGCAAAACGGATATCGATATTGAAAAGGTATTTTCCAAAGAAGTCCCCCTCGCTAGACTATTTTTTAATATCGATTCCAGATCCAAACTGAAAAGATTATTGAGGGATAATGATTACGATGTGGTCCATGATAGGGGATACCTATTCGGCGGCATCGCTACAAAATTGGCAGACAAATACGACTTACCAGTGGTTTTACAGATAGATGATGATTGGATAGAGATGGAACACAGGCATTCTAATTATCTGAAATTACCCTTTTTACATAGCCATTCTAAAAGGTTCTGTAGAGAACTGATCGATAAAACTGACAGGAGTTTCACAGTTTCAGAGACGTTAAAAAAAATAATAGCGGAATCTTGGGGCGGTGATCCCACGAGAATAGATGTGGTTCCAAACGGGGTCGATCCGGAAAGATTCAAGCCCATGGATGAAGATGATCTTTTGAAAGGGAAATACGATCTACAAGGAAAAACTATGGTTTTCGTTGGGAAACTGGGTCCTTGGCATGGGGTAGATACGTTATTGAAGGCTACACCGGTGATCAAAAAAGAATATCCTGATTTTAAAGCGGTTATAGTCGGTGGTGACCAAAAAGACGTAAAGAGATATAGGAAAAAAGCAGGAGATGAGGTAGTTTTCACCGGGAAGGTTCCATACAAGGAAGTACCGAAATACATCAATCTGGCAGATATATGTGTAGCGCCATATCCGGACGTGGATTATGGGTTCTCTCCTTTCAAGGTGTTTGAATACATGGCCTGTGAAAAACCTGTTTTGACCTCCGATCTTCCGTCCCTCAGAGAGATATTATCTGAAGATACCGCCATATTATCCAAACCAGGGGATCCAGAGATACTTGCTGAAAATGCATCAGAGGCATTCAAAAGAGATCTCGAGGACATGGGTAAGAAGGCGAGACAGAAGATCTTGGATGAATATACTTGGAAAAAATCGACCGAAAAGCTGGTGGATGTTTACAAAAAAGCTTTGGAGAGCCACAGTTAAAACAATATCATATCAACTCCTCATAGACTCTCTCGACTTCCTCTGCCACTTTCTTCCAGGTGAAATTTTCCAAGACTTTTTTTCTGCCCTTTTCCCCCATCTCCTTCCTCATCCGAGGATTCCGAAGCAAAGTCAATATATTAGAGGAAAGTTTTTTCGGATCGCCGTACTCTACGATAAATCCGGTCTCATCTTCATCTATCACCTCGGGAACGCCGCCGACATCTGTACCTATACAGGGCGTTTCACACATCATGGCTTCGAGGAGCACTATACCGAAGGCCTCGTATTCTGAAGGTAATACATAGACGTCAGCGGCCGCATAAGCTGCTTTGAAGACATCGTAATCCTCTATGTAACCGGTGATGATCAAAGAGTCCTCGACGTCGAGTTCATGTGCCCTTTTTTTGATCTGCTCTTTCATCCCTTCATCTTCACCCACGAGTACAAAAGTGGTGTCTGGATCTTCCTTTAAAACTGCCGGCATAGCCTCTACGAGATCCATCAGACCTTTGTTACTCGCGAGTCTCCCGGTGTAAAGGACCATTGGGCTCTCAACATCATATCTCTGTTTGAAGGTCGAACCCTCCGGCATAGGGTCGAAATCTTCAGGATCGATCCCGTTCGGTATTATTTCTACTTTCTCTTCAGGGATGTCCAATCTTTCAGAGAGAAGGTCTATCTCGTTCCTTGTTACACCTATGATCCTTTCGGCCGAATCCATGACGGATTGAGCTATGCAGGAATCATACAGTTTTCTTATCTTCTTCCTTTTCTTTCCGCCCCACATGCTCCATTCCGGATGAAAATGCGGCGTGATGACTAACGGTTTGTCTTTCAGATTTTTATAAAAAGATGCGACGTTCATGTGAAAGTAACCGTAAGAATGAGCATGGTAGAGATCGAAATCTTCACTCAACAGCGATCTCAAGAGTGAAGGAAAAAAAACGTAGTGGAGGTCCCCTTTCAGGGAATAAGCGCGGTGCCTTTTTACTGGGATCTTTTTCTTCTCTTCCTCCTCAAGTCTAGTGAAGGGAAATTCTTTGTAAAGATCTGAAGTATACACTGACACAGAATGACCTAGTTCAACAAGAGAACTCGTTAGAGAGCTGACGTGGGTTTCCGCTCCTCCAGGGGCCGGTGGATATCTTATACACAGTTGTAGGATATCAGCCATCGTCAATCTTCCAATCTGCCGCAGCGTCTTCGATGATATCCAAGGCTTTATTTATATTTTCTTTTGAATTTGCGTATGAAAAGCGGATATGTCCCTTTCCGGCGGGCCCGAAAGCGGTCCCTGGAACTGCTAAAACGCCGTTTTCCAGTATCTTCTTAGCCAGCTCCTCGGCTCCCATATCGAAACTATATCTGGGGAACACATAGAAAGCTCCCTTAGGCATCATGCAATCGAATCCCTCGATCTGATTCAAACGATCTACGATAATATCTCTCCTTTTTAGGAAAGTATCATACATCTTTTCGACGAAATCACTTTCATTTCTCAAGGCATGAAGTGCCGCATGCTGAGTCGGGTTAGGAGGACAGGCGATGTTGTAATAATTGATCTTTCCTAACTTCTTTATCCAGTCTTCTCTAGCGATCGAAAATCCGATCCTCCATCCGGTCATAGCGAACCTCTTTGAAAATGAGTTAACCATCACTACATTGTCGCCCTTTCCCAAGAAGGATTTGTGGTCTTCACCATAGACCAATTTTTCGTATACCTCGTCGGAGATGACCACGATATCGTGCTCTTTAGCCCAATCCACCATCTCCTTTATCCTGTCGTCCGGATAAACAGCTCCAGAGGGGTTTGAAGGAGAGTTGACTATCATGGCCTTTGTGTTAGGTGTCCTTCTTTCCTCCAGATCTTCAAGAGTGGGGATGAAATCATTTTCTTTCTTTAAGGGATAGGAGATGGTGTTCCCTCCGGCGAGTCGGACCTGCGCCTCGTAGAGGACGAATCCGGGCTGCGGACAGAGGACTTCTATATGATCATCGACTAGAGATTCGGTTATGATCTTCAAGCCCTGGGTAGCTCCCGTGTGTATCAAAACGTTGTCTTTGGTCAGGCCGGGTCTGTACTTTGAATATTCCTTAGCTATCTCCTCTCTTAATTCTACCAATCCCGACGTGGATCCATACCCGTTATGCCCGTTCAACATCGCGTCTCGATAAGCTTCGATCGCACTTCTTGGCGGTTGAAAATCAGGCTGACCTATCCCGAGGTTGATCGTATTCTCATCGGCCATCTCAAAGAATTTCCTTATCCCACTCAGTTCGACTTTACTAACTCTTTCAGAAAACATGATATGTCCTCTTTTTTGTTTTTTTGGTTTTGGTTTTTACAGGAGTCTCAAAAATCAATTATCTAGTACTTCCGGATTTACGATATGGTCCGGTCTCCTTCCTTCTAAAACATCTATCAGATTGTCCGCAGCCATAGTAGCCATACCTTCTCTAGCTCTGTGAGTAGCGCTCCCGAGGTGTGGTGTCAAGACCACGTTGTTTAGATCATAGTAACCGGGATTTGCATTGGAAGGTTCATCGGCATAAACATCTATGCCAGCTCCGGCTATCTTTTCCTCTTCTAAAAAATCTATCAGAACTTCCTCGTCCACGACTCCGCCTCTAGCCGTATTGATCAGATAGGCGTCTTCCTTCATCATCTCCAATTCTTTCGGTCCTATCATCTTTTCGGTCTCATCGGTCAAAGGGACGTGTAGTGAAACAAAATCGGCCTTGGATAAAAGAGATTCTATATCGGTGTACTCCGCCCCTATCTTTTCTTCCACCTTTTCTTTTCTAGTCCTGCTGTGATAGAGTATGTCCATCTCAAAACCTTTGCATATCTGGGCGACTTTTCTCCCGATGTTACCCATACCGATTATCCCCAACGTTTTTTCATGAAGTTCGTGCCCCAGCATCAAGGTCGGGTCCCATCCTTCGAAACGGTCCTCTCTCACGAATTTATCTCCTTCGACCACGTTTCTGGCCGCTGAAAGCATCAGAGAAACGGCCAGTTCAGCCGTCGCTTCTGTTAGAACCCCAGGTGTATTCGTGACCGCGATGTTTCTTTCCGTGGCCGCTTTAACGTCTATGTTGTCGTAACCTACTGCGTAATTCGATATGACCTTCAATTCATCTCCGGCCTTTATAACATCCCGATCAATCGTATCGGTCAACAGACAGAGCAGAGCGTCCTTACCGGCAACATTCTCCACCAACTCTTCTTTTGTGAGATTCCGAGGTTTTTTACTCACTTGAACTTCATACCTCTTCCTGAGCTTTTTCAAGCCGGGTTCGGGTATCTCTCTGCTTACGAAAACATCCATCGTTAGAGGGTAAATTTACATATCCTATAACTATTTTTGGATTCCTTACTTATCCCCGAAAGTATTATATCCTTTATCTTTTATGTCGGTTTGTGCGGGAGGTGCAAGTCTCGTTAAACGAAAATTTCTCACTTCCGTCCATCTGTGATAGAAAACTGAGACATGAACACATTTAAATAGATGATGCTATTAACTGCGTATTTGCTATTTGAAGATCGCTCTTGATGGGCCTGTAGCTCAGCCAGGGAGGAAAGAGATCTTATGCTCTTTCCCTGGATAGAGCACCTGGCTTTTAACCAGGTGGCCTGGGGTTCGAAAATGAATTGCCGAAAGGCGGTTATCGGAAATCCCCACAGGCCCGTCCGACTCCCTCCTCTTAAGGAAAACAGCCTATCGTATCTCTGTAAAAAAAAAGAAATAATCGCGGGGAATAAAACATGGGTAGCGCAGAAAAGGAAGAAATAAATGTATTGAAGCACGGGCTCGTTCCAGACCATCGACTTTTATCTAGAGAAGAAGAAAAGGAGACATTGGAAGAACTCGACGTGGGGAAAGAAAATCTTCCAAAGATATTGAAGTCGGATCCAGCTATTAAACATCTGGAGAAGGTCCATGGGGATATAAACGTGGGTAGAGTGGTCGAGGTAAAGAGGAAAAGCAGAACGGCCGGCATCGCGACGGCTTACCGCTTGGTAGTCAAACGAGAATGAAATAATATTTGAAGGAGCATGAACTATGAGAGAGTTAGTAGAGGCCTTCTTTGAGGAAGCGAATATCGTCGGACATCACATGGAATCTTACAACGATTTTCTTCCGACAGAGGATAACCCGGAGAGTAAAGCCCAGAAGATCGTCGATAACTTGAGGATCGGATTCGACGAAGGTGGTTGGGGTAAGCTAAAACTCGACCCCGAAAAAGTAGACGGTAAAGATATCCAGATCAGAGTGGGCAGGAAGAGAGATGAAGACGGAGAGATCGAAGATGAAAGAGAGTCAACGATACGGATAAGGCGCCCCACCGTGAAAGAAGCCAGCGGGTCGGAACACAAACTGATACCGCAGGAAGCTAGGCTGAGAGACCTTCATTACGAAGCCGAACTAGAGATGAAATTCAGCCTGATAAGAGAAGGGGTTGAAGAAGAAGCCGAGTGGATCTCAGTGGGAAAAATTCCCGTGATGATAGGCTCCAAGATCTGTAACCTTCATCCCGACAACATCGATAATACGATGGAAGAAGTGCTGAACGAGGACATAGAGAGCAAAGAGTACATGGAAAAGTCATATGAGGATAAGTTAACTGACCTTGGAGAGGACCCTCTAGACCCCCAGGGATATTATATCGTCGGAGGCACAGAAAGGAGCTTGATGGCCGTAGAGGATCTAGCTGCAAACCGGGTCATGTGCGAGATAAACGAAAAATATGGGAGGGAACTGGAAGTTGCGAAGATATTCTCCCAACGCCACGGGTTCAGAGCGATGACCCTGATGGAAAAGAAGAAAGACGGACTGATAGCCGTCTCTGTCCCTTCAGCTAAAGGAGATATACCTCTAATTATACTTATGAAAGCCCTCGGGATGGAGAGCGACGAAGAGATAAGAGATTCGATAGTCACGGATCCCGAGATGAACAGCGTGGTATATGCAAATATCGAGATGTGTCAGGAAGAGGACGAATACTCCCCTGACGGCGTTTACAGCCAGCAGGACGCTTTAGCTTACCTCGAGAGAAAATTTGCGACCGGTCAAGCCGAAGAGTACAGGCAGAGAAAGATAGAATCTATCCTAGATAGGTCCTTACTCCCTCACATAGGAGATAAAGAAGAGGATCGGATGAAGAAGGCACATTTCCTCGGCAGGATGGCGAAGGAAGTGCTCGAGCTGTCGATGGATAAAAGGGAAACTGACGATAAAGATCATTATGCGAACAAGAGGATCAAGCTTGCCGGTGATCTTCTATCCGATCTTTTCAGAGTCGCCGTTGTAAACCTTCTAAAAGATCTGAAATACCAATTAGAGAGAAATTATAGGAAGAAAGGAGATATGAGGATCCGCTCGTCTATCAGGCCGGATCTGTTGACGAATAAATTACAGCATGCGATGGCTACTGGGAATTGGGTAGGCGGAAGAACGGGTATATCTCAATTACTGGATAGAACGTCAAACATGGCCACCATCAGCCATCTCAGAAGGGTGAAATCACCTCTCTCCAGGAGCCAGCCCCATTTTGAAGCTAGAGAGTTACACCCGACACACTGGGGTAGACTCTGTCCCAGTCAAACACCCGAGGGTCAAAACTGTGGGCTGGTCAAGAACTCCTCTTTGATGATCAACGTTTCAAAGGGGATAGAACCCAAGCAGATAGAGGATAAACTTTTTGAACTCGGCTTGAAAGAGATGGAGTCGGAAACTGAATCTCCCACCAAAGTTTATCTCAACGGCGCTCTAATCGGTGTCACAGAGGAGCCTGATAAATTCAATAAAAAGCTAAAGGATGCTAGAAGAAAAAGTGACCTATCCGATCAGGTGAACGTGAGATACGATGAGAAGATGGGAGAGGTCATCCTCAACTCGGACGAAGGTAGAGTCCGGAGGCCGTTGGTCATAGTCGAAGACGGGAGTCTCAATCTTACTACGGAGATAATGGAAGAAATTCAAGAAGGAAAGAGAAGTATGGACTCTCTCTTCGACGAAGGTTACATCGAATGGGTAGATGCCGAAGAAGAAGAGGACGTTTACGTGGCTCTATATCCCTTTGAGATTCCTGAAGTATGTGATGAATGTGATCAGCCGCTCTCAGAAGCGGACGTGAGGTGGCTTAATGTCGGAGAAGGTGAAGATACCGCAGAGCTGGAATGTAGAAAGTGCGGGGGCGAGATGGAGTCCGAGATGAACATAACTGACGACCATACCCACATGGAAGTCGATCCGCTGTTGATATTGGGCAGCTCAGCAGGTCTCATACCTTATGCTGAGCATAACGCCGCTCCGCGCTGTTCGATGGGCGCGAACATGATGAAACAGGCCCTTGGCCTTAATGCTTCCAATTATAGATACAGGCCGGATACGAGGGAACATCTTTTACACTACCCTCAAAAATCACTCCTCCAGACCGAGACGATGGATCTCGTCAATTATAATGATAGACCGGCGGGACAAAATTTCGTCGTGGCGGTGATGTCCTATCACGGTTACAATATGGAGGACGCTCTCATCATGAGCAGGGGAGCTGTCGATAGAGCATTGGCTCGCTCTACATTCTTCAGGACTTATACGACTGAAGAGAGAAGATATCCCGGAGGTCAGGAAGATAAATTTGAGATCCCGGATCCGGATGTCCGAGGAGCTAGGAGTGACCAGCAGTACAGGAAACTGGACGAAGACGGTATCATCAATCCCGAGACAAAAGTTGAAGGAGAGGAAGTCATAGTCGGTAAAACTTCACCGCCTAGATTCCTTGAGGAAGATACCGATCTGATGGCTCCTCAGAAGAGGAGAGAAACTTCGGAGACTGTAAGACCCCGTGAAGAAGGTTGGATCGACTCCGTTATGCTGACCGAATCGGAAGGAGGTAGTCGATTGGTCAAGACTAAGATAAGGGACCAGAGAGTTCCAGAGCTTGGAGATAAATTCACTTCGAGACACGGTCAGAAAGGAGTGATAGGGAAGATGGTGGAACCTGAAGATCTGCCCTTCACCGAGGATGGAGTCGTACCTGATATGATCGTCAACCCCCATGCTATGCCTTCCAGGATGACCGTCGCCCATATGCTCGAGATGCTTGGAGGCAAAGTGGGCTCACTGGCGGGTAGAACCATCGACGGTACACCTTTCAGCGGTGAAAGTGAAGACGCGCTCAAGGACACGCTGAAAAAGGCGGGATTCAAGCCGAACGGGACCGAGATACTCTACGACGGAAAGACGGGTAAGATGTTGGAAGCGGAGATATACGTCGGGGTTATCTATTATCAAAAGCTGCACCACATGGTTTCTGGCAAGCTCCATATGAGATCGAGGGGACCCGTACAGATACTGACGAGGCAGCCGACAGAAGGCCGTTCTCGAAAAGGAGGTCTGAGATTCGGAGAGATGGAACGAGACTGTCTTATCGGTCACGGCGCGGCCATGGTTATAAAAGACAGGCTTCTGGATCAATCGGACGGCACGACTGAATACGTCTGTGGAAATCCAGACTGTGGACATATAGCCATGTTGGACAGCAATGGAGAGTTGAGGTGCCCCGTTTGTGGAGAAAAGTCCGATGTCCATCAGATACAGACTAGCTTCGCCTTCAAATTGTTGATGGATGAGTTAAGATCACTTGGTATAACCATGCGGCTAAATGTGGAGGATCAAAGATGAATCAAAGTAAAGGTATCTCAAAAAGGATAGGTAGCATCCAATTCGCTTACATGTCCCCGGAGGAAAAAAGAGACCTCTCGGCGACTAAGATAATAACGCCCGATACTTATGACGATGACGGTTTTCCCATAGAGATGGGATTGATGGACGCTCATCTTGGGGTAATCGAGCCGGGTCTGCGGTGTAAGACCTGTGGGGGAAGAGTCGATGAATGTTCTGGCCATTTCGGCCACATAGAATTAGCCATGCCGGTGATCCATATAGGGTACGTTAAGGAGATAAAGAAGCTCCTCCGCTCCACCTGCAGTGAATGCGGTCGAATACTGTTAGAGGAGGAGAAAACTACAGAATATCTGGACAGGATGGAAGAGATGAGAGAGATGGGCGGAAGCCCGCTGGATATCCGGAACCTTGCCAAGGAGATCTCAAAGGACGCCCGAAAGAAGGGGAGATGCCCCCACTGTAACACGGATCAGCCGAAGATAAAATTGGATAAGCCCACCACGTTTAGAGAAGAAAATACAAAATTGACTCCCAAGGAAGTCCGGGCGAGATTAGAAAGGATACCGGATAATGATCTATGGGCGCTGGGGATAAATCCCGACGTGACCCGACCCGAGTACATGGTTTTGAAGGTACTTTTGGTCCCTCCAGTAACTGTGAGGCCATCCATCACGCTTGAATCCGGAGATCGGTCTGAAGATGATCTCACTCATAAGTTGGTGGATATATTACGTATAAATCAAAGGTTGAGAGAGAACAGAGATGTAGGTTCTCCCCAGTTGATCGTTGAGGATCTCTGGGACCTATTACAATATCACGCGACGACTTACTTCGACAATCAGACTTCAGGTATACCTCCCGCCAGACATAGGAGCGGTAGGACACTCAAGACCCTGATCCAACGTTTGAAAGGTAAGGAAGGACGCTTCAGGCAGAACTTGAGCGGTAAGAGAGTTAACTTCTCCGCCAGAACGGTGATCTCTCCGGATCCGTGGTTGTCGATAAACGAGGTGGGAGTCCCAGAGAGGGCCTCACGGGAACTCACGGTGCCCCTGAAAGTCACCCCTATGAATTTAGATTATGCTAAAGAACTGATCAAGAGAGGTCCTTCTCCCTCGACAGAAGATGGTGAGTATTTACCCGGGGTCAATTACATGATAAGACCCGACGGGAGAAGGATCAAAGTAACGGAAACCAACGCGGAGGCCGTGGCGGAAAAAGCTGAACCCGGCTTCACTCTGGAGAGGGAACTCAAAGATGGCGACATAGTACTCTTCAATCGTCAACCTTCACTCCATCGGATGTCTATGATGGCCCATGAAGTCAAGGTGGTACCGGGAAAGACATTCAGATTGAATCTCGCCGTCTGTCCGCCGTACAACGCCGACTTCGATGGAGACGAGATGAACTTACACGTTCTCCAGAGCGAAGAGGCTAGGGCCGAAGCAAAGGTCTTGATGAGAGTTCAGGAACATATACTCTCACCCAGATTTGGAGGGCCCATAATAGGCGCGATCCAGGATCACATAAGCGGGTTGTTCTTCCTGACCTATGATAATCCGACTTTTACCAGGGAAGAGGTCGTAAGTATCTTCTCCAACCTAGAGACCGATAGGTTCCCCGAGCCGGTGGAAGAAGACGGTAATAAGATCTGGAAGGGAAAAGATATCTTCAGCTACTTCCTTCCTGATGATCTCAATATGGAATTCAAAGCTTCTATCTGCCAGAAATGTGAAACTTGTGATAAAGAGGAATGTCAGAACGACGCTTATGTTAAGATAGAAGACGGACAGCTGGAACATGGGACCATCGATGAAAACGCTGTGAGTGCGTTCGCCGGCGAAGTCGTCGACAAGATAGCTAGAGATTATGGTACCGATGCGGGGAGAAAGTTCATCGATCAGATCACCACGATAGCATTGGCTGTTATCACGCTGAGAGGTTTCACTACCACCATAGAAGACGAAGAGATACCGGATAAGGCGGAAAATCAGATCGAATCCGTTTTGACAGATGCCGAGAACAAGGTCAGAAATCTGATCGAAGCTTACAAGGACGGAGAGCTGGAAGAGCTTCCCGGTAGAGGTCAGAAGGAGACCCTTGAAGTTAAAGTGATGAAAGAACTCGGCAAGGCAAGGGACGACGCGGGTAAGATAGCCAGCAAACACCTAGGGCTGAGCAATAATGCAGTTGTTATGGCAAGGACCGGTGCTCGAGCGAGCATGTTGAATCTTACCCAGATGGCTGGGGCGCTGGGACAGCAGGCTATCCGTGGAGAAAGACCTTCCCGGGGATATGAGGAGAGGACACTTTCTCACTTCAAGCGGAAGGAACTGGGAGCAGAATCGAGAGGATTCGTCAGATCTTCCTATAAAGATGGATTGAATCCGGTTGAGTACTTCTTCCACAGCATGGGTGGTAGAGAAGGTCTGGTCGATACGGCCGTTCGGACCGCTAGGTCGGGATACATGCAGAGGCGTTTGATAAATGCCTTAGAAGATCTGATGGTGGCCGATGACGGGACTGTGAGGAACACCGCTGATAAGGTGATACAATTCGATTATGGAGAAGACGGTATAGACCCGATGCGGAGTAAGAGAGGAGACGCTGTGAACATGGACGACGTCATCCGTGAATTCAAAAAGAGGGGGGAATGACCATGGCTAAGAAGGACACCATAAACGCTTTGAAAAGAAGAGGGGTCGATGAAGAGTCTGCTAAAAAATTGGTTAAAGAAGGTGATTTTCTTCTCGGAGACGTTAAAGACGCCTCGAAAGAAGAACTCATGGAATACCTTTCTGAAGAGAAAGCAGAGGAAGTTCTGAATCAGGTGGGCAAAAAGGGAAAGAAGAAGAGTAAAAGCAAAAAGAAAAAGAGTGAAGAAAAGAGTGAAGAAGAGGAATCCAAGTCAAAAGAAAAGATCGAAATAGACAAATTTGAAGCTCTCAGTGAAACTGGAAAAGAACTGAAGTCTCTCTCAGAAAAGGAAGGATATTACCTGCCTAGAGCCCTGATAAGGGATATCGCCGAGAGCGTGAAGGAACATGATATCTCCGAAGATGATTATGAAGAAGTGCTTGAGATGGTGAATGAAAGGGTTCAAAATAGAAAGGTAGATCCTAAAGAATCGGTAGGTATCGTCGGCGCCCAATCTATCGGCGAGCCCGGTACGCAGATGACCATGAGGACTTTCCACCACGCCGGTGTCGCCGAGATAGGCGTCACTCAAGGTTTACCAAGGATGATCGAGATCGTCGATGCCAGGAAGGAACCGAGTACCCCATCGATGGAGGTACATCTCAAGGATGAATTCAAAGATGATAGAGAGGAGGCAAAGGACCTTGCCTCGAGATTGGAGATCACCCGCCTCAAAGATATCGCGGATTTTGAGATAAATATAGCCGAGACCAGCATAACTATCGAACCGGATATGGAAACACTCGAAGAAGAAAATCTAGATATCGACGAGATCGCCAAGGACCTGAATAAGAAGAGAAACGTAGAAGGGGAGGTCACCCAGTCTGACGAAGTGATCAATATCGACGTTGAAGAGGGAAAATTTAGTCTCTTATATCAGACCGTGGAAGAGGCGAAAGAAGCGAAGATCAAAGGTATAAAAGGTATAACCAGAGGTGTGATAAGAAAGGACGAGGGCGAATTCGTTATATATACCGAGGGCTCGAACTTAAAAGATGTTCTGAAGATGGACAAAGTCGACATAGAAAAGACGACCACCAACAGCCCGGTGGAGATCTACAACGTTCTCGGTATAGAGGCCGCCCGCAAATCGATAATCCAGGAAGCTAAAGATACGCTGAACGAACAGGGTCTAGAAGTTGATATACGGCATATAATGCTCGTAGCTGACATAATGACCAACGAGGGGGAACTCAACGCCATAGGAAGACACGGTGTCTCTGGTAGAAAGACCAGCGTACTGGCTAGAGCAGCCTTCGAGATCACGAGTCAGCACCTACTGAGAGCTGCTATACTCGGAGAAGAAGATCAATTGGACGGGGTCGCAGAAAATGTGATAGTCGGTCAACCTATTACACAGGGTACAGGGGCCGTAGATGTAAAGTATACAGGTTATCCTGAAAAAGAGGTCCAAAAGGACGAGGAATAAGCCTCATTTAAAAAATCATAAATAGAAGGCGTTTTATGGAACAAGAAAGAGATGAGTATATAAAGGAGGAAAGAGCATGGAAATAAAGAGAGAGATCAGAGTGGCCGTCAATACAGGTAAAGTAGACTTCGGCTTAAAAGAGGCCTATAAGAATCTCGAAGATGATGATTGCGATCTGCTGATAGTTGCTTCTAACTGTCCTGACGATCAGATGAAGGAGAATGATGAGTTCGAAGGCGTTTCCATCTATCATTTTGAAGGGAATAATCAAGTTTTAGGTTCAGCAGCAGGAAAACCATTCGCTATCTCTATCATGTCGATCTTGGATTCTGGAGAGTCGAACATACTTTCTCTCAAGGCGGAATAGAATATGGCAGAGAGCGTTGAGGACGTAAGTTTTAATGAAAAAACTCTTCGATACATATCTCTTTTCGAAAAGATCACCGACGCAGAAGTCGTAGACTGTGTGGATATCCCGGAGAAAGTCATCTTCCTCGTCGCTGAAGGAGAGATAGAAAAGGCGATAGGAAAAGGAGGCCAGAACGTAACGAAAGTCAGCGACTCCATAGAGAGGAACGTCCATGTTATAGAATACAGTGAGGAGCCGGAAGAATTACTAGAAAATATCTTTTACAGTTATGACGTAAAGGATGTGACGATAGAGGAAAAGAACGATGTGATGCACGGTACCGTTGAAGTCGCGCCGGAAAACAAGGCTAGAGCTATAGGAAATAACGGCAGGAATCTGTCGATCGCGAGAAAGATAATGATGAGGCACTCAGAGATATCCAGTGTATCGGTCGCGTAGCGTCCTTGTAGAGCCCCTGAAGAACAAGAAAGGTTCTATCTTCATCTCTTTTTTCCATCTCTCGCGGCACCCACAATCTGGAAGAGGATCAAATTTACTCTCGTTCTGCGTTTTGTTATAATTCTCTATTTTCTCCAAAACGACTTCGTCACATTCGCCGCAGTTGTGTGCACCCCTATCCGAGCCCAAGCCGGCTTGAGACACGACGATGGGTTTCTCACTCTCGGCTCGAGAAAGGACTTCTATTATCGACCACAGCCTCGGAGGACGATAGGTACCTTCGTGCCATAATTTTTCTAATAATGTTCCATTTTGCACGTTGACCGGATTGATTGAGATGATGTCGGTGATCTCAGAGATCTTCTCTATCGACCTTATCATCTCCTCGATAGCTTCCTTTTCGAGTAAAAAAGGTGGTTTCATCAGTAAGTAAGTCCTTATGGAAGCATAGTCCGAGATCTTTTCAGCGCTTTTTCTGTAATCGTCATAGGTGAAACCTTTGTTTATACAGTTCTTTAGGATGAAGTCATCTGCTGACTCTAAACCGATGGCGACTTCTAAGGTGTTCACGTATCTAGAATAATCTTCAACCCTTTTTTGTTCGATATATTCGGGCCGACTCTCAACGATTATTTTTTCTGCCTTTGCCCCGAATCTCTCTAGTATTTTTTCGGCAAGTTCATCCGGCATCTCTTGAGAGTCAAAAAAACTTCCGGAAGTATATATCTTCACTATCTCTTGATCCTCGTACTTCTTGATGGCTTCCTCCAGTTGTATCTCTAGCTCCTTCTTGCCGATCTCTGGGTTCGTCTGGGTGTAATATCCGCACATAGAGCAACCCGATTCGTAGGACCAGGAACATCCTCGAGTTCTGAAGATCAAGGCGAATACATCCGCTAGCTCATCCTTGTCAGGGTAAAATTCCTGCCCGGTCCAGGTCGTGATCAAGTCTTTTTTCTCGCTTCTGGATGTATTCCGATGTGCCTCTTTGATCTCTTTCTTCAATCTCATCTTCGCTTCCGTTAATACTGGAAGTCTAGTGAGATAATAAATCTTTTCTTTATTTTCGCCTATCGATCGCGTTTCATGGATATATGTTTCATATATTCTCTTATCTTATAGGGCAGTAGTTTTTTTATTAACGTATGATAGACAGAAAACCCACACGCTTGCGTGTGGGATGAATGTCGTGGTAGACGAGAACATAGTCCCTGTCTCTCTACTTTTACTTACCTCTCCCATGTTCACCTACAAATGGCTAGTGCGTTATATATAAGATGCTCATGAAAGTACGAAAGACTGTTAAGGTCCCAATCCATTTCGAGACAACTAAAAAGAAGATGTCCTATCTTGACAATCTAACAGCGAGGTTGACTTATGCGGTTCATTTACTTTGTGAGAAGATAAATGAAGAAGGTTTCATTCCAGGCAATACTTATGAGGTTAGGCGTTATTCTGAATATTTGGAGGAGGAAACAGGTCTGAGTACTGGTTTCATCCAACAAGTTGAAGATAAAGTTCTATGGATGTACAGGCAGTACAAAAGGAGTCACGAAAAGTGGGAGTGGGCGATGAGCAATGCAAGAGAAGGGACCAGATGGTGCAAGAAGTTGGAGCAGAGAGAGCCGACTCTGCCTGGTCCAAAGAAGTATAACAAGAAGATACCTACGTTTTTTGATTATCGAACAGGCAAGATCCAGAGAACAGAAGATCTTGATCTGACCGGATGGATGATGCATATAAGCACGCTGAAGAAAGGAGAGACTATCGACGTGCTGCTAAACCCGGCGGATTGGCATGAAGAGCAACTAGAAGAGGCGGATAAGATCAAGAGTTTTGAGATCGTACATCATCCGGAAAGAGGTTGTAAGTATATGGTCCATATAACCTATGAATATGAATCTACAGAAGCTCGGACAAGTCATGTTTGTGGTGTTGATCTTGGGATCGAGCGAGACCTATCAGCCGTGCTGATAGATGAAGACGGTATAGAACGGTTCAACATCTTACAAACATGTAAATCCGAGCGTTTAAAGGAACTCGACGACAGGATATCACATTTGCGAAGAAAAGAGAAGTACGGGGTTTTGAGGAAACTGCGCAGCAAACGACAAAATGTGGCAAAAGACTTCGATAGAAAGTTGGCTAAACAGTTTGCAGAGATGATACCTGACGGTACTACAGTCTTTTTCGGTATATTTGAGGAATCAAATTCCTCATATCGATGGAATTCCTTAGAATTCCAGTAGAATCCAAGAGACATACGGTACAATAAGTACAAGGGCAACGGTGATAAAGTAGGTAGAAAATTACTACAGCACTGGTCGTTTAGTAGGATAATCGACCAGTGCATATTGAAACTAAATGAGAACGGTAATAAAGGCGAGAAGATAAACGAATGGAATACCTCAAGACTTCATTATAAATGTAATCAACGGGTCAAGAGACCGCATAATTCCTCTTTTCAGCGAGTATACTGCAGCAGATGTGATGATGAAGTTGACGCTGAGTTCAATGCGTCAGCCAACATCGCTGCAAAGGGTATATCCCGGCACAGTGATATATACAGGAATGCGGAGCATTCCTTCGATTCACGGAATCTTGGATTCCGTGTAAAGTCCATTGAGCCGGATTCATTCTGGCAAAACATGGCGGGGGCAATAGATGAACTTGCCCGAACTATGGATGAATCTGGGTTGAAAGCCCGGAGTTACACGGAACTCGTTCCGTGAATCGATGGAATTTGCTAGCAAATTCCAGTAGAGAGCATAGAAGCCCACAGCCTTGGCTGTGGGTAGTTCACATCGGAGTTAGGACAAAAATAATTTTAGTCTCCTCTTTTGTTGAAAACGATATGAGCGGGAAATTGGAGGATAAAAGGGTCGTGATCACGGGAGCTTCAAGAGGTATAGGTCGAGGGATCGCAGAGAGATTTGCCGAAGAAGGTGCTTACGTCGGTATCAATTATCATTCTAAAGATGAAGAGGCCGAAGATGTTCTCAAAAACGTGAACGAATACTCGGAAGGTGTACTTCTGAAAGGTGATGTCAGCAGGGAAAAGGAGTGCAGGGAGTTCATCTCGAACTTTACGGAGAAATTTGATGGTGTAGATATCCTTATCAACAACGCGGGGATATATCAAAGGAAAAGTATCGAGGAAACCAGTATCGAAGATTTTGACAGAACCATGGGTGTGAACGTCCGCGGTCCTTTCATGCTGAGTAAGATATCTCTACCATATCTCAAGGAAGCAGAGGCCGGAAGGATAATAAACATGTCCTCCCAGTTGGCGTTCAAAGGATCGGACCATGGTACTTCTTATGTGGTTAGTAAAGCCGCTCTCCTCGGTCTTACACGGGCTTTGGCTTTAGAACTCGGTCCTGAAGGCATCACCGTCAACGGGATCGCACCGGGAACTATCGATACTGACATCATCTCGGGTTATTCAGAAGAAAAAAGAAAGAGGAGAGCTCAGAACATACCCGTTAAAAGACTGGGTGAACCGGAGGACATCGCGGAGGCCGCCTTATTCCTGGCTTCTGACATGGGGGAATATGTGAACGGAGAAGTGATCGGCGTCAACGGTGGATCCGCTATCCATTGAACTTTCTTCTCTATAAAAAAATTTTTAACCTCTTGAAAACATTTAGATACAGATATCATGATAAGGAAGCACTGTTTCTTCAGCGGGAAGGTCCAGGGCGTTTTTTTCAGAGCTAACACGAGGGAACAAGCTAGAAAGAGAGGAGTCAAAGGCTGGGTGAAAAATTTGAGAGATGGAAGGGTCGAGGCGGTCTTTGAAGGACCTGAGGAGCAAGTGGATGATCTGATCGAGTGGTGCAGAGAAAAACAGCCCAATGCCAGAGTGGATGGTGTTGAGATAGAGGAGGAAGAGCCCACCGGTGAGTTTGACTCCTTCTTCATCAAGAGATAAAAGACCGCCGATTCACTTATGGGAACTAAGAAGCCTAAAACAGAATCACCAAAATCCCAGTTGAACTATTCTGTTGCTGTGTGAACTACTACCGGCTGAAGACGAAGGAAGTGAAAGTTCTCCTTGAAAGCTCTCTCAGCGATCTTCGTGGAACGATCATTTTTTCACTAAACGATAGTCGATATATTTATATCCCCAATCTGAAGTGTGACAACTGAAGATGGATTATAAAGTGGTCGTTCTTATATCGGGAGGTATCGATTCTCCGGTCGCGGCACATCTCTTGGCCGAGAAGGGGGCTGAGGTGAGTTTACTCAGCTTGGATAACAGGCCATTCACGGACGAAAGCACCCTAAATATAGTCGATCAGCTGGTTGAAAAACTCAAGGAGAGACATGAAGATATAAGTTATCACAGGGGAACGTTCGGGCACGTTCAAAAGCATATAGCATCTGAATGTGACGAACATATGAGATGCCTGCTGTGCCGGAGGATGATGTACAGGGCGGCTTCAACCCTGGCTGAAAAGATAGGTGCCGACGCTATCGGAACCGGTGAATCTCTAGGTCAGGTCGCCTCTCAGACCTTAAGTAACCTTGAAAGTATAGATAAGGATTTCGAGATCACGATCCACAGGCCTCTGATCGGTATGGATAAGAACGAGGTCATAGAGATCGGAAAGAAGATAGGAACTTACGAGATATCCATACAGCCGAGTATATGCTGCATGCTGACTCCCGAAGAACCCAGAATAAGGAGCGACGATTTTGAGATCAGAAATGAGGAAAAGAGATTAGATATCTCTGACCTGATGGATCAGATAGAGTTCAAAAAGATAGAGGGGTAAGGTTCAATTCCCTATATACCGGGAATATAGACTCTTGGCTTTTTTTGAGTCCTCTGTTCCTTCGATGATCCCTCGTCCGTCTTTAAAAATATTGAGCGTATAATCTTCGAGATAGACCTTTATCAGGTTCTCGCCCTTCAGCTCTGAACTCTCGAACCTCTCCTCAAGTGTCGTAAGGTCAAGTTCTACCTTTTCCCCTGGATTTATCTGCACAGCTCCTCTCCCACAGAGCTCGGTTGTCATGGCTCCTTCACTCTGGAGGAATTCAAAATCTCTATCGGCACAGGTCCTGCATCCTTCTCTTCTTTCGACATCGGTGAGTTCAAAATCAGAGTTCCAAATATCTACGGTAAGAAGTTCCTTCCTCATCGATATTCCGGTCAAAAATTTGATCGCCTCGGTGGCCGCTATATTTGCCATGATCCGTGGAAGCGTGGATAGGACTCCCGCGGTTTCACAAGTTTCCATCTCACCGGCGGAAGGTTTTTCCGGGATTATACACCGAAGACATGGAGTCTTTTCAGGGATCAGGTTCAAAGACATCCCGTAGGTTCCGAGAACGGCGGTATAGATCCATGGCACCTCATATTTAACACATGCGTCGTTGATAATGTACCTGACTTCCATATTATCGGTGCCGTCTAATACCATATCTACATCTTCGATAAGCTTTTCAATGTTGTTGGGATTTATATCTACCACTTCACCTTCAGTTTCGACATCAGAATTTATCTTTTTGATCCTGTCGACTGCGGCCTCCGCCTTCGGCATCCCGATATCTTTTTCGCTGTAGAGTATCTGATGGTTGAGATTGGAGACTTCTACAAAATCTCTATCTACGAGTCTTAATTTTCCCACACCGGTCCTAGCTAGTGCCTCTGAGATGGTAGAACCTAGAGCTCCCAAACCAAAAACTGCTACGGAACCTTCGATGATCTTTGACTGCCCCTCTTCGCCTATCTCGGGGAGTACGAGCTGCCTAGCATATCTCTCCATATCTATGGAAGGGATGTTTTACTCGATAATTAAAATTTTGGAGGGAATGTTGGGAAAATAATATAACTTTTTTGTTAATATAGTTATACGATGAAAAAATCCGGATGGTTCGCGCTGATAGCTATCCTCAGCTTCTCTATCTTGATCAGGACCATCCCTCTTTACGATTTCACTCTATGGGGGATGGACTGCGGGGAGTACCTCTATTATACTCACCGCCTGGTCGAGAACGGGCGGATCTATGGCTCCATAGACGGCTGGGGTACCGCATATCCGTTTTTTCCCGGCATGTTCATATTGGGCGGAAGTTTCCACTTACTTACCGGCACCGATCTGATCATCTCTACAACTTTCATCCCGGTTTTGATATCCGGATTTTCTCCCCTTTTCGTTTTTCTGATCGTTCACAAATTGATGGATGACTGGAGGCCCGCTATACTTTCGACGTTTTTCTTCGCCGCTCTTCCTCCGATCATATACAGTTATTCTCAACCGAGACCCGAGACAATCGGTTTTTTCCTGATGGCTTTAATTCTAGCTCTAAATGTGACCCTGTTAAAGGAGCATAAAAAGAAAGTGGCCGGACTGATGGTCTTCTCTGTGATCTCGCTTGTGGTCACCCACCATCTTTCTATGTATTTCTTTTTACTCATGCTGTTGGGCGGTCTCTTCGTTTCAAGGTTATGGAGAAATAGAGAGTGGGAACTGGACAAAGATAGAACGATTTTATATATACTCTTCACTCTGATGACTTTGATATACTGGGTGTACTTCGCAGGACCCTTCGGAGGGAATCGGCTGGAAGGTGCTCTCGTGTTCCCATCTTATTCTATCTTGGCTGTTCCGTTCCTAGTTCTTATCGTCATCGAATTGCTCGTCCGAGTTAGAAGGAATCATGAGTTCTATGTTCCGATAAACTTCCATAAACAGGACTATCGATCTTTTCTAAGATTTGTCGCTATCATGGCGATCATAGTAGTGCCGATCTTCATCCATATCGCCTTCACGGGGATGCCGGTAAAAGATATAAGATTGGGTACAGCGCTTTTCTTTTACTCGCCGATCATAGCTCTGAGCGCCTTCGGCGTACCGACCAGGAAGGTGATCAAAGCACTGCAGGAGGGTCCTTCGATAATCGGGTGGCTCGCTTTCATACTGATCTCTTTAGGTATCGGGGCTCTCTTCAACAGCAATTCTCTACTCGGTATAAGACACGCCACCTTTCTTCTTTTCGTCGTTTCTATATTTTTCGGCATAGGGCTTTTTTACTTCCTGATGATGTTCAATCCAGCCGATGAAAAAATAAAAACGGTAGCTCTTTCTCTGGCGATCTTTTTGCTCGTAGCCTCGGTAGTTCCAGCCTCCTTTCCTTCCCAGGAAAGAGCCGGAGGTTATACCGAGGGGGTGGAGAGTGAAGACATGGAGACTGTTTTCTGGTTGAAGAGTTCTACCACCGGTAAGATAGGTACGGATCATCGGATGAGTGCGGCGGCCTTCTCCGTAGGCAATAAAAATCTTACCTGGACTGAAGGGGAAGAGATGTACTTCAGTTCGAATCTCTCTATAGCTTTGCTTGACCTAAAAGAGAATAATGTCAGTTATATAGCGTGGGATGAGGAGATGTTGGAAGGGACGGCCACCGATCCGGGACAGAACCCGAAACCTTTGAATCAGGATTTGAAAGATGGTTACGAAGAAAATCTTTACCGGGTCTATGGTTCGGAAGAATGTGATGTTTATCTCACGAGGGGAACTTTATCCGACCGAAAATTTTAATTGAATAAAATCCCCTCATTAGTTCTGGGTTAAGATGCCGAAAAAGGATAAGGTTATAGCTGGTTCAAAGTACATCCCCGATCTCCTAAAAAAAGAGATCTACAAGCGGAGAAGATCTACACCCTTTCTCATCTCGATCTCTTTCCTTATCACTTTTATCGCCGCCCGACTCTGGGTGGTCTTCCTGAAAGCCGATGCCCCCGTGAGTTCTGAAGTGTCCTACAGTGTAGGAAGAAATGTTGTTTTAGGAGGTTACCACGTACATCATATAACGTACGGGGTCGTTCTGCTGGCCATATCATCTTGGTTAGCTATAAACTACTGGAGCAGATCTATAGCGAGGATAAGTTCGATCCTCTATGGGTCTGGACTCGGCTTGATAGTGGACGAACTGGGGTTCATAATCGAGGGGATGGAACCTTACAAGGCCGACAGAGAAGTTTTCTACATAGCCGTGGGAGTGATAGCACTTTTGGCCACAGTGATATACTTCCCGTCATTTTATAGGGCGATCAAACGGGATATAAAGAGATTCCAGAAAGAGTTTTTGGAATGATGGTCATTTTAGAACTTGAAAGAGAATATTTGACCTAAATTCTAAATATGTGGTAGGACTATCTGAGATAAATTGCTATAGGTGATCGTGATAAGATGATACTCTCGGATGCTCAGATAAAAGATTTGATGGAAAAAGACGAACTGGAGATCAAGAATTTTGATGAAGATAATTTGACTCCGAACGGGTATGATTTGACCATAGCCGAAGTGGCCGTAGAGGAGAGAAGACCTCAGAAGAAGGGCGAATCTGTCATACCCGCTGAGACTTGGTTCGCCGTTTCTACCGAGGAATACGTAAAATTTCCTCCCTACATAGTGGGAGAGCTATGGATAAGGACGACATGGGCTAGAAAAGGAGTCATCTCCTCTTTCGGACTTATAGATGCCGGCTTTGAGGGCGATCTGACTTTGAGTGCCTACAACACCTATAAGGACCTGGAGATCCCGATCGGGGAGACCTTTGCCCAGATGACGTTCAACCTTCTGACCGAGGAGAGCGAGAAAGGATACTCTGAAAGATCAGGAAATTATCAAGGTCAAGAAGGCGTTACGCTTTGAAAAAGAGGATAATATGTCTGTAAAGATCGATGGAGAGGAACTCAGCATTCAAGACCTTCACGACGTAGCTAGAAACTATGAGAAGGTCGAGTTAGCCGAGAACTGTATAGAAAAGATAAAGGAGTCTAGAGGAGTGGTTGAAGAAAAGTTGGAGGGCGACGAAGACATCTATGGTATAAATACTGGCTTCGGTGATCTCGCCAACGTGAAGATCGAAAAAGAGAAGATGAAAGCACTGCAGGAGAACCTGGTCCGAAGTCATGCCAGCGGAGTCGGAGACCCCCTCGATGAAGAGGTGGTCAGGGCTACGATGCTTCTGAGAGCGAACACATTAGCCAAAGGTTACAGCGGCGTTCGATTAAAGGTCATAGAAAGATTACTCGAATTGTTGAACTCTGAAGTCCATCCTGTGATACCTTCCAAAGGCAGCGTAGGAGCGTCTGGTGATCTCGCTCCGTTAGCTCATATGAGTCTTGTCTTGATCGGAGAAGGTGAAGCTGAATTCAGTGGGAAAAAAATGTCAGGGGAAGAAGTCCTAGATAGAGCCGGTTTCAAGCCCTTGACGTTGAAGGCCAAAGAGGGTTTAGCCCTTCTGAACGGGACACAGGTCATGACAGCCATCGGAGCCTTGGCTCTACACGATGGAAGACAATTGTTGAAAGCGGCCCAGATAGCCAGCGGGATGAGTTTAGAGGCACTCAGAGGAACAGACGCGGTCTTCGATGACCGGATACATGAATCGAGACCGCACCCTGGGCAGAAAAAATGTGCTAGGAACCTTAAGAAGATAACCGCTGACAGCGAGATAATCGATTCACACAAGGACTGCGATAGAGTTCAAGATCCATACACCTTGAGATGTATGCCCCAGGTCTATGGTGCCGCGGAGGACGCTTTCGATTACCTTGAAAAAGTGCTCACCATCGAGATGAACTCGGCGACCGATAATCCATTGGTGTTCCCGAACGGAGACGTGATTTCTGGAGGGAATTTCCACGGTCAACCGATAGCTCTAGCGATGGACTTCTTCGCTTCCGCTATATCGGAGATAGGAGATATATCTGAAAGAACGACGGATAAATTGATGTATCGCGAAGAGAGCGGTTTACCTCGATTCTTGACCGAAGAGAGCGGATTGAATTCCGGTTTCATGATAGCCCAATATACTGCCGCGTCCTTGGTATCTGAGAACAAGGTCCTATCTCACCCGGCCAGCGTCGATTCGATTCCCACTTCCGCTGGACAGGAGGACCACGTCAGCATGGGCTCTATCTCCGCTCGGCATGCTAGAGAGATACTGAAGAACGTTCAGAAAACAGTGTCGATAGAACTGTTGGCGGCCGCTGAAGGGCTGGAGTATCATGATCTATCGCCCGGGGAAGGTGTTATGGTTGCGTATGATTTCATAAGAGAGCGGGTCGAACCCTTGGACGGGGATCGGTCACTCCATGAAGATATAGAGAAAATGAGTGATCTGATCAAGAGCGGAAAGATCGTGGAGAAAGTGGAGAGCGAGATAGGATCGTTGGAATGATAGATACAAAATATATATTTACAAGTTCACCTTTCGGGGCATAAGATGTCTGGGAACTCTTCAGAAGAAGGAAAAGCCGAAGAAACGGGTGAGCTCAGCTATCTCGAGAAGAGCACTCTGTTAGCTTTACAAGAATTGGACGGAGAGGCTTCACCCGAAGAGATAGCGGAGCACGGTGAAGCCGACGAGGAAGTCAAAGTGATGAACGCCGTCTCCTGGCTCAATTCTAAAGAACTGGTCTTCGTCGAAGAGGAGGTCAAGCATTATTATTCACTGGCCAAGAAAAGTTTGGCCAAGAAGGATCTGCCCGAAAGAAAGGCTCTAAAATTTTTAGATAAGGAAGGTGGGAGATGCAGCGTTTCAGAACTTCAAGAAAAAAGCGATCTGGGTAAGAAAAAAGCGGGCATCGCCTTAGGCTGGCTCAAGGATAAGGGTTGGGCCGAGATCGTGAAGGAGAAGGGAGGATCCTACCTCCAGATCACCAAAAAAGGTAGAGAAGCGTTGAAAGAAAAAGGGAGAGATGAAAAACTCATCAGGAGGTTGGGCAAGGAGGGAAAGCTGCCCGAAGAAGAACTCGACGAGTATACGATCAATAATCTCCTATCGAGAAAGGAGATCCTTGAGGAGGACAAGGAAGTACTAAGGACGGTCAAGCTGACGGAAAAAGGAAAAGAGGAACTGGAAAAGGGGTTAGAACTCAGACCCCAGATCAATCAGCTGACACCCGAGATAATCAGAACCGGGGCGTGGAAGGACGCCAGGATAAGACCTTATGATGTGAAAGCTTACGCTCCTAAAGAATACGGCGGAAAAAGACATCCTATCAAAAGGGAGATGGAGAAGGTCAGACAGGTCTTTTTGGAGATGGGCTTCACCGAGATGAAGTCCGATGTGATACAGCCCGCTTTTTGGAACTTCGACGCACTGTTTTCACCTCAAGATCATCCTGCAAGAGATCTTCAGGATACCTTTTACTTGGAAAGGCCGGGCGAGTTGGATATAGATGAAGAGATAGCGGAGAGAGTAAAAAATATCCACAAGAACGGCGGGGATACCAGGTCCAAAGGGTGGCAGTACGACTGGAGCGAAGAGGAGGCGCGGAAAGCGGTCCTTAGAACGCACACCACGGCAGCGAGTATCAGGTACCTTTCCGAAAATGACGAGCCGCCGGTCAAGGCGTTTTCCGTGGATTGGAACTACAGGAGCGAGAAACCGGACTCGACACACCTTTCTGAGTTCGTCCAGATCGAGGGTATCGTGATGGAGGAAAACGCCAGTTTAAATATGCTTATCGGCTTTATGAAGGAATTTTACAGAAAGATGGGTTTCGAGGACGTTAAAGTCAGACCAGGATATTTCCCTTTCACCGAACCCAGCTTGGAAGTCTTTGCTAAATGGAAGGACCAGTATCTGGAGATGGGAGGAGCCGGTCTATTCAGAAGAGAAGTTTTGGAACCTCACGGGATCGAAGAACCGGTCATAGCATGGGGTCTAGGCCTGGAAAGACTTGTCATGTTACGGCTCGGCTGGGAAGACATAAGGGAATGCTACAGGAACGATATAGAGAGATTGAGAGAATATCCTCTCCTGTGATAGTACATAAATTTGAAATATATTCATCGAAGTCTTGATTTTATATGACCCTAAAGCTGTACAACACGTTGACGAATCAGAAAGAAAAATTTGAACCGTTGGAGGAAGGCGCGATAAAGATTTACTCCTGCGGCCAGACCATCTACGAAGACATGCACGTAGGCAACGCCAAGACCTATTCGGCCTGGGATATTTTGAACCGATACTTGACCTGGAAGGGCTATGACGTTTTTCACGTGATGAATATAACCGACGTGGGCCATCTTACCGATGACGCCGACCAGGGCGAAGACAAGGTTGAAAAAGCAGCGAAGGAAAAACGGCTCGAGCCGAGGGAACTGGTTACGGAACAGGTGAGGAAGTGGTACAGGGAGATGGACGAACTGAACATGAAAAGGCACAACATCAATCCGAGAGCCACGGGCCACATGATCGAGATGATCGAAGCCGTTAAAGACATGATAGAGAACGGGTACGCCTACGAGAAGAACGGCTCTGTTTATTTCGACGTGAAAAAGTTCGATAAGGACCATGACTATCCGAAGCTGGGTGGAAGGACGATAGAAGATCTGGAAACGGGAGCGGGAGGCCGAGTTTCTGAAGAGGAGCTGGAAGAGAAAAGATCGCCCCTTGATTTCGCCCTGTGGATAAAAGCGGACCCGAACCATATAATGAAATGGCCGTCTCCCTGGAGTCTGGGATATCCGGGCTGGCATCTCGAGTGCAGCGTGATGGGCGTCAATTATCTGGGCAAAGAATTCGATATCCACACTGGAGGCGTAGACCACATCTTTCCCCACCATCCTAACGAAAGAGCCCAGGACATGGCCATGGAAGACATGAGCGAAGAACCCGTGAAATTTTGGTTACACAGCGAACATATAACGGTAGAGGGGGAAAAGATGTCGAAAAGTGAAGGCAATTTTTACACAGTTTCCGAGCTGCTGGAAGAGTTCGACCCCGAAGTCATTCGGACTTTCTTCGCCAGCATCCATTACAGGTCCCAGAGCGATTTCAGTTTTGAAGCTCTTGAGGAAGCGAGTAAAAAGCTCGATAGATTTTACACTACACTCAGGAAGATAGAAGAGAGTGAAGGCGGCGATAAGACCGGTCTAGAAGAAGATATAGACTGGATAGAGGAAGACTTCAGGAAGGCCATGGATGACGATCTTAACACGCCTTTGGCGATGAGCAAACTGCTGGAGTTCAGCAGCAGGATAAACAAGAAGTTGGACAGCGAAAGTTCCGTTCTGGAGAAGGCGAAAGAGACTTTGAAAGAGTTAGCTGGTGTCCTCGGTCTAAAATTGGAGGAAGGAGAAGAGACCTTGGAGGGAGCTGATGAGTATATAGAACTCCTTCTAGAGATCAGAAAAACGTTGAGAGAGAAGGAGGACTATGAGAACGCTGACAGGATAAGAGATGAACTAAGAGAGTTGGGGATAGAGGTCGAGGACTCGGAAGAAGGATCTAGATGGCACATCATGGATTGATCAGTCGAGAGATTTAGCTTTAGATAAGGAATTTATTACCTTGACATCACGTTTTAGGGGACTCTCTAGAGAAGACCCCGGGTTGATCCATAATTTGACACACTCGTGACTATAATGAGAGTCTTTTTTGCCGCCCCAGATACCGAACAAGGTAGTGCTCAGCTCCGGTATCTGTACAGCTCCGAACATCAAAGCCAGGTCGTGGAGTAGGTTCAACAGCGTTTCATCACCGACCACATTTTTCCTCTGCAGCTTGTGAGGCATCTCCAGGATGAAGAACGGGACCTCAGAATTTTCTGCATGATTGGCCATGTTCCTGTCGGTAGAGATGAGAGCTACGTCGATGTTCTTGTCCCATCCGAATTTTTCTAGAGATTCGACGATCCTTATATCGTTCTTTTCGGAGTCGGTTTTAGAAGCGTTGCCTTTGATCCTTGCCGCGTTCAGCTCGCCTCTCAGGTGGTTCAATTCCTCTGTAGCAAATTTTGCTTTTCTGGTCTCTAATGTTCCTCTATTCCTGAATTTGTATCGGATATCGCCTATCTTCGAGTGAAGTCCCATCATCTTCAGGTCCGACTTGTGGTACTTATCGCGGATGTGATGGTCTATCTCCCCCTCCACTATAGAACTAAGGAGATAGTCGAAATCCTCACTTCTGATCTTTGTGCCGTCATACCTCAATGGAAATCTTCTTGATATGAGGCGGTAATAAGCGATATTGGTGTCTATCGTCAAGAAGACGGACTCGCTAGAAAGTCCGGGTTCTTTTTCACTCTTGTAAAAGTAGTGTATCCAGTCTTTAAAATCATTCCAGTTCTGGAAATCGACTAAACCTGATGAGATCAGGCATTCCTTATACTCGTTGAAGCCTGGTATCTCCTTTTCATCCCAGTATTCCTCCTTTGAAACTGGTACCTCTAGATTCTTTTTACTGGACAATTCGATCTCGTATTCTTCATCTTTGATTTTTACCTTTAACAAGCGGTTATTGAAGTACGGTTCTCTAATTTCGAACTCATCGATATCCTGGTTTTCAATCTCATTCAAAAGCATTACCAGGTTTCGCTTATTCAGAACTTCTTCCATCATCTATCCCCCTTTGGCTTGCCTTTGAGATCTTCTAAAACTGTTTTCTTCATATCGATCGTGGGAAGTGGTCTTTTTGGATCTATATTCTTGTCGATAGAGAGGCAGAATATGTGATCAAAACTGGAGGTTGAGATGTTAGCGAGCACTCTAGCAGTCAGATGTTTCGTTCCCCCGCTGATATCCAAAGCCGCTTTAGAATCCTCCTGTATTAACTTTTCGACTTCTTCTAAGCCGTTATCTAAGATCTGACTTTGGATCTCTGACTCTATACCGTACTGGTCTAAGAGACTTTTACAATCTTCTGTAAGAGCGTTCACCATCTCTTCGTCGTTCTCTTCAGCTAGAAGATATATCATATCCGGAGTGAACATATCTTTTTTTATCACGGCCCACAGACCGTTCATCGTGTCCCAGTAGTTGCCGTCGATCAGCGCGACGTACTTATGCATCTGTCTTACCTCGTCTTCCCAATATGCTGACCCTACATATGGATTACTGTTCTTTCAACACTCTCACTACAATCTTCAGGAAGATCAATTGTCGTGATCGGAAAAAGAGACAGAAAAGAGAAAAGGAAGATCCTGTACGAACTGGGAATGCTGTGGTCCGAGAAAGACGAAGAAATCAGTGGATCGTTATACTCTAAATGGAAAATGCATTACTAACTCTAGAGAGAAAAACGTTTTTTTAACATTAGCTAGCAATCTTTTTATATCCAATCTAAAATGGCAACTTGGTGTGAAGATGCATCGCCTGATAGAAGATAACAACACCCGGTTTATGGACGAAAAA
>JAGXLI010000054.1 GCA_018334755.1 Thermoplasmatota archaeon | reverse complement strand
CCGGCCATAAGCTGATCTTCGAGTACGATGAACCCGGAGAATACAACGTTACCGTGAAGGTGAGCGACGGGGTAGATACAACCTCATATAACATCGAAGTGTATATCGAAGAACCGGAGAGCGAACCCTGGTACGGGAACGAATTGATATTTTTGCTGGTTTTGATACCTATAGGGTTGATCGCAGCTTTATTTTACCTGCGGAGAAGAGAATATACTATCGAAGATATCTTCCTCATCCACGATTCCGGCGGATTGATAAAGCACATCACTCGAACGTTGAAAGCGGAGAGGGACGAAGATATACTGGCGGGTATGTTTACCGCAGTACAGAATTTTGTGGACGATGCCTTCGCCGAAGAGGAAGACGAGGTCTTGAAGAGGATGGAGTACGGCGAGAAAAAAGTCCTCGTTCACAAAGGTGACAGCGTGATCTTGGCGGTCTTCATATCTGGCGAGGAGCCGAAATCGGCCTTGGAGGGCATGAAAAATCTGGTCGCTGATATAGAGGAAAGGTACGGTGAGGATATCGAAGACTGGTCCGGTGATCTGGAAGATATCAGTGGTATAACGGAGATGCTGAAAGCTCTACACGAGGGTAGGGGAAAGTACGAGAGCGGAGATTGGAAGAAGTACTCGGAAGATTGAATCTAGATTCTCTAAATATTGCTCGGAGACGGTAGTGTGGGAGTTTATTTTTCTTGTTACTTTTTCTTAATTTCGTCTAAACGTTCCCAACTTAGCTTTTGCTTGTCTCTTCTGGAAGATCAGCTTCTTAACGCTAGAATATTCCTTACGTATCTACCCGACTTTTTTCAGATGGACATCAAATCCTACCCCGCCCAATTCGGAATCTATCACTTCCACACCACCACCATATGTTTCGGCGATCTCTTTGACTATATACAATCCCAAACCGGTTCCTGCCTTCTTTCCTCTTTTGAATCTCTTTTCGAATATCTTCTCTTTCAACTCATCTGATATTCCAGTACCGTCGTCTTCTACGGTCACCACACATTCATCCTCTCGAGTTCGAACATTTATCCTGATCTCGCTGCAGTTCGAGTGTTGGATCGAATTTTCGATCAGATTGTTGAACAACTCTTTCAACAAAGAACCGCCTTCCACTTCACATTCAACACCTTTTACATCTATGTTTATCTCTTTATCCTCTAGCTTATCTTCATGTTCCGACGACACTTCGTCTATGATCGGCATCAGATCCATCTCATCGATATCTTCTTCCACCTCGACCTTCCTGAGTTCCCTGATCTTATCGATGATATTCCTGCTCTCATCTACTGCTTGCTCCGCTTTACCAACAAAATCTCTAACCTCGTCTGGGAGATCGTGATCTTTCATCAGTTCTAAGTATCCATCGATGATCTGATTTTTGTTCCCGACATCGTGCCTGAGCAGAGAGTGAAGGAACTCTTCTCTCTTTTTCATTTGAATTCTCTGTAGAGCTTCAGAAACATGGCTCATCAAAAGTTCTGCCATGTTCAGGTCATCTTCATCGAAATCGCTTTCTTCTGTAGAGACCGCCTGAAATACGGCGTGTTCTCCTATAGGAACACTGATCCCCGATTCAAAATCTTCGGAAGTGGGGTTTATGTCATCGTTTTTCTCTTTATCTTTGACAAGGAATGATCTTTTTTCGAGATGTGTCCTCCCGGCCAGGCTATCATCGATCGGTAACGGCTTGTCTCCTGAAGCGGCCTCTCTAGGAAATCTAGAGGATGTCACTATCGCTTTCATCTCGTCGCCTTCTGGAGCGTTTATCGCACATATATCAAAGTCGAGTATATCCTCGGCTGCTTTTATGGCGAAAGAGTACACGTCCTCTTCTGAATCGTAAGTCTGGAGCTCGGCGCTTATCTCGTGCAGTCTCTCTATCTTGTTTTTGTTCACCTCTAGACGTTTTTCGGCCTCCTTTCTTTCCGTTATATCTCTGACTACGCAGATGAGCCCTCCATCTTCCAAAGCGGTCAAAGAAAGTTCCTGGGGGAATCTGGTCCCGTCCTTCTTCATACCTACGGCCTTTCCTCTCCATTCACCCCCTTCACGTACCTTAGGCATTATCTCGTTCTCGAATCTTTTCTGTTCTTCTTCATCGTAAAGGGCCCTCCAAGTTTCACCGATCAGCTCTTCAGGGGATTCATAACCGTAGATGTGTGCGTGTGTTTCGTTCAAATATGTATAGGTCTCGTCTTCATCGAGGATGCCGATCCCGTCGATAGAACCTTCGACAGCCGACATCCTTTGTTTGAGTTTTTCTTCCATCTCCTTCCTCTCGGTGATATCTGTTATCATGCCTTCAAGGTTCCCCACTTCGTCCTTTGATTCGACAACTCTCCCTCTTTCCCACACCCACTTTATTTCACCCGAAGATGTTTCTATCCTGTATTCTGTTTCGAAAGGTTCTCCTTTTTCTACCGCTTCCTGGACCTCTTCCCATACTCTACTCCTGTCCTCGGGATGAATGAGTTCTCCATAAGAAACGACTTCGTTATCGATGACATCGTCTGGTTCATATCCCGTGAGTTCGTAACAGCCCTCGCTGATGAATCTCATGGTCCAATCTCTGTCGTTCTCACATCTATAGACCATGCCCGGCATATTACTCATCAGTGTTTTGAGCCTCCGGTGCTCTTTTTTTCTCCTCTCCTCCGTTCTCTTCCTCTCGCTTATATCCTGCAGTGTCTCTATAGCTCCGATTATCCTCCCTTCTGAATCCTTTATCGGTGTGGCGGTGAAGTACATCCATACTCCATCTTCACCCATATCGGGGAATAAATCTTCACCCTCATAGGTATCCGGCAGGAGAGAAGCTTCCTGGGCCTTATCGCCATAATGATCTTCCACCTTCTCTTTCGAGCCTCCTTCTACCACTATATCCGCTAAAACGGGTCTCTCTTCTTTGTAGAAAGCTCTCCATGGGTCTTTTGTCCCTATCATTTCATCATGGGGAAGACCGCTGAGTTCTTCAAGGGCCCTGTTCCAGTGTGTAACATTATGATCTTTATCGATGACAAAAATTGGCACGGAGACCCCCTCTATTATCTCCGACAGCCTGTTCTTCGTTTCCTTCAATTCCCGTGTCTTTCTCACCTTCTCGGTCACGTCCTCGCTGGTGGCTACCATACCGTCGAACTTTTCGTCTTCATCGTAAAGTGGAGCAGCGTTAATCGATAGTAATTTTCTTTCTCCATCGGGCCATTCGATGGCATGCCTGACATCGTAGACCGCTTCCCCCTTCTCTTTCACCTGATTGAAGGGGAGTTTCTTATCGGGGAACTCTTCGCCTTCGTAATCTGTTATCTCCCAGTCCGGATCATCGTAGGTCCTACCCTTGATTTTGCTCTTAGATAATCCCAAGATACTTTCAGCTTTATCGTTAGCGTACGTTATATCACCGTTCTTATCTACTTTCGTGATGCATACCGGGCTGGTTTCAGCTATCTGTTCGATGAAATTCCTCTCTTCCCGCAGTTCTTTCTCCCTTCTTTTTCTCTCCGATATATCTCTAGCCGAGCCCAAAAAAGCCCTCTGACCTTTGAAATCGATAGGGGTGACCGTAACAAGGAGATGTTTTGTTTTCCCCTCTTTTGTTATGAGGCGCGCATTATATTCAGAAGGGACATCTTCTCCTTCACTTCTCTTCTCGCCAATCTTTTTTACCCATTGGCGATCATCGGGATGAAGGAGTTCCCATAATTTCATGTCGTGTAATTCTTCCCTACCATAACCAGTGATCTCGACGGCCCGGTCGTTAACGAAGAGCAATTCGTCTCCTCTGTAGATATAGATGGCGTCGTGGCTGTTCTCGACCACCGTTCTATATTTCCTTTCAGATTGAAAGTGTTCATACTCCTGTTTTATCGAATCTGCAAGAACTCCATACTGGCTCTTCGGATCGCCGCCTTTCTGCAGGTACCTATCGGCGCCGATATTCAGAGCCTTCATAGCGACTTTTTCCCTACCTTTGCCAGTGAACATTATGAAGGGGATCTCATCCTCTCTTTCCTTTCTGATCTCTTCCAAGAACTCCAATCCATCCAACCCCGGCATCTGGTAATCTGAGACTATCACGTCAAAGTCCTCTTCCTCCATCATCTCTAACGCTCTTTCGGCGGAGGAAGCGGTCATAACTTCTATCTCTTCGTCTCCTTTCTCTAAAAATATCTCAGTCTGATCCAGCAATGCTCTTTCATCATCGACGAAAAGCGTCTTTATAGGCATTATATCCCGATCTTTTCTTTATATAATGCAGATATTGACTATTTAAACCCTTCACAACCTATCAAAAGAAACTAGAAGAGAACAAAGAAGAGGTTAAAGAGCCCATCAACTTGTTTTCTTCAATCTCACCTCGAATTCAACTCCACCCAGATCAGAATCTTTAACATCGACACTGCCACCGTAATTTTCGACTATCTCTTTCACCATGTACAGTCCCAAACCAGTTCCTGCCGTCTCTCCACTTTTGAACCCCTTCTCAAATATCTTATCTTTCACATCATCAGATATGCCCGAACCGTCGTCTTTTAGGGTCATCACATATTCCTCATCTTCGGTTCGAGCATCGATCCTGATCTCATCGCAGTTCGAATGTAGGATCGAATTTTCGATCAGATTTGAGAACAGCTCTTCCAGTAATGGACCCGCTCTCACTTTACAGTCATATCCGTCCATATCTATCTTTATATCTTTTTCCTTCATCTGATCTTCATGTTCTGACAATACTTTGTCCATCACCAGGTTCATATCTACCTCATCCATCCCCTCTTCTTCACCGATCTTCCTCAGTTTTCTTATCTTCTCGATCATCTTTTCATTGTCTCTCGCGGTGTGTTCCGCTTTTTCCACAAAATTTTTTACTTCGTCTGGGAGATCGTGATCTTTCATCAGATCTAGATACCCCTTGATGATCTGGTTTTTGTTCCCCACGTCGTGTCGGAGCAGGGAGTGGATGAACTCCTCTCTCTCTTTCATCTTGATCCTCTGTAGAGCTTCGGAAACATGGCTCATCAAAAGCTCTGCCATATTTAGGTCCTCTTCATCGAAATGATCTTTTTCGGTAGATAACGCCTGAAAGACGGCGTGATCACCTATCGGTATACTCATACCTGACATGAACCTATCATCGGTTGGATTTGCATTTTGGTCTTTCTCCGCGTCTTCCACCAAGAAGGATCTATCCTCCAGATAGGTCTGGCCAGCGACGGATCCCTCTAAAGGCACAGGATTGGATTTTAGAGAAGCTTCTTCTGGAAAATCAGAAGAGGATACTATACCTTTCATCTTCTCGTCCTCTGGTGCACTTATCTCACATACATAGAAGTCAAGTATCTCTTCGGCCGCATTTATGGCGAAAGAATACACCTCCTCTTCTGAATCGCGGGACTGTAGCTCAGCGCTTGTCTCCTGCAGCCTCTCGATCTTGTTTTTGTTCTCTTCTAAGCGCTCTTTAGCCTCCATTCTATGGGTGATATCTCGGACTATCGCCATGACGAATCTTTCATCGTTGATCACATACCTGGTGAGTGTGACCTCGGTAGGGAAAGGTCCACCATCTTTAGAGGTATGAAGCCACTCGAAATTTTGAGGTCTTCCCTCTAGTGCCGAATTTATCTTTTCCATCGCCTTTTCCCGCGAATCTCTTCCATCCGGCTGTTTTTCCGGCGAAAACTCATATGGATGTTTACCTATGATATCGTCTCGATCTAATCCGAACATCTCCAATGCTTTTTCATTACAGTCGACGACACTATCTTCTTTCAGGATAATTATGGCATCGTTGGCAGACTCGAACATGGTCCGATATTTTTCTTCCCTTTTCTTCAATTCTTTTTCGGTCTTTTTCCTTTCGCTGATGTCTTGAGAGGTCACTATCACCCCGTTTATTTTGGGATCATCGAGATGATTGACCGCTCTGACTTCGAGCCACATCCAACCGTCTTCAGTTTCTCCTCTCAACTCTGTTTTGTACTCTTTCCCGGGATCCTCGAAAACCTTAGAAAACATCTCTTGGACTTCTTCTCTATCGTCGGGATGAACGAATTCGACCCCCTCAGATCCCACGACCTTACTTGGATCCAGTCCTGAGGTATAGTCAGGAGGATAACTATAGTATTTTATCTCACGTTCTTCGTCGATCACATTGATGAAGGCGGGTGTATAATCAAGATATCTCTCTTTTCGTTTTAATTTTTGTTTGTATTCTTTCCTTTCAGATATTTTCCTGATATTACACTGCACGACTTCTTTTCCTCCGGCTTCGTAAGTGTTGCTGATAAATTCTACCGGGACTTCCTCTCCTTCTTTCGTTTCCAGCGGCATGTCCTCGTAGCGGATATATCCTTCCTCGGTCAACTCTTCGAATCTTTTTTTATTCTCAACTACGCTTTTGAAAGTACCCAGTTCCCAAAGCTCTTTTCCGACTACTTCCTCTTTTGAGTAACTTAAGATTTCCTGTAAGAACGGATTCGCGTCTTCGATGATCCCCGTCTCAGCATCGATTATCAGCATCCCGTCCTGAGCGGTCTCGAACAATCTCCGGTACCTCTCTTCACTTTCTTTGACCTTTTCTTCACTCTTCGTTAAGTTCTCCTTGAACTGCCTCCTCTGAAGTGTAACGGAAAGATGACTAGCTATGGTCTCTATGGCCGAACTAAATTTCACGTCCTCTTCCGAAGTCTTCAATAGGGTTAGGCCTCCATACGGTTTATTATCTAAAGCGAAGCCGACGGAATAAACTTTTTTCACTCCCAAAAGATCTTCGATGTCTTCAACCTCCTCTTTTGATAAAACACCCTTTACCAATGAATAGAGCCCTTCGGGCATCAGTTCCAACTTTCCGGAACTGTATATATCCGACCACTCCTCCTGTATATCCGGATCGAATGTCACTTCTTCATCGGGATGCATTAACTCATCTACCAGTTGTGGGTAATCGTCAAAACCCGACACCGCTCGGATCCGGATGGTTTCTTCTTCACGGTCATAAAGCGATACAATGACGTAATCGTCCTCGTTGAAAGAATGAACTTTATCGGCGATATACTCACATATCTCGTCGGGAGATTCTATCCTGCTCACACTGACCATGAGATCGTTCAAAAATTCGAGTTCACGGGTGTACTTTTCTCTTTCTTTTTTGGTTCTGTGGTGCTCACTTTCCTGCTTTATAGCCTGAGCGAGGATTCCGTACTGGCTCTTCGGATCGCCGCCTTTCTGAATGTAGCGATCCGCTCCAAGATTCAGAGCTTTCATCGCGACCTCTTCCCTGCCCTTGCCGGTGAACATTATGAAGGGGATCTCATCCTCTCTTTCCTTTCTGATCTCTTCCAAGAACTCCAATCCATCGATGTCAGGCATCTGGTAATCAGAGACTATCACGTCAAAGTCCTTTTCATCTATCATCTCTAGCGCTCTTTCGGCAGAGGAAGCTGTCATAACTTCTATATCCTTATCCATCTTTTCCAAAAAAGTCTTGCTCTGTTCCAGTAATGCTCTTTCATCGTCAACGATAAGCGTGATTATGGACATTCAACCCTATTCTCCCAGTTTATCTATTAGAGAGATAAGAAGGATATATAAAATCTTCCTCTTTTCTTTCGTCCTGACCACCTTTTTACAGGTCTATCTCGACGCTGCTTTTTACCACTTGTAAATCTAAAAAAGATTTAAGTAGTACGCCCAAATTTAAAGGTACCATGCCGAAGACTACAGGAGAAAGAAAGACAGAAATGGTCGCAACTCGTTTGACACCTCCTTTGAAGCAGGCAATCAAAAAAGAGGCCCAGCGAGAAGGTAGAGATATTTCCGAGTGGATAAGAAATCTGCTGATCGAGGAGTTAAGGGAAAGGAACAGTCTTCCCGATAGGCTTTCTCTAGAAAATCTGGAGGAAAATAGATGACTGAAAAGATATCTACCGGTATAGAAAAATTAGATGAGCTGACCAGCGGGGGTTTCATCGAAGGTTCTTTCGTCATGCTCTCAGGAGAACCGGGGAGCGGTAAGACCATGCTCTCCAATTCTTTCCTCAAGGAAGGACTGAATAACGGGGAGAACTGCATCTACGTCACTTTCGTGGAACCTGAAGAGAAGATCGCAGAGTACGGAAGAAGTATGGATATCGATTACTCCAAATATGAAAAACAGGGCAACTTCAAGATACTGGACCGCCCCGTGGGTGAAGAAATGCACGTGGAAGATCTCACCACGGAGATAATAGATGAAGTCAACAGCATGAACTGTAAGAGGCTCGTTATCGATAGCCTATCGGCCTGGATTTTAGGTTTTCCCGAGGGCCAAAAAAAGAGAAGGTTGGTGAGGACCCTCTCCAGATTGTTGGATAGGGTAAACTGTACGTGGATAGGGATAGTCGAGCACACCCCGAAGATAGAAGAGGCCTCCTTTGAAGAGTATCTTGCGGATTCCGTCATATATATGGAGACAAAGTTCAAAGATAATGTTTTGAAACGGGAACTTAAGGTTCTCAAGATGAGGGGCAGCGATCACGCTCGAAACGCTTACGGATATATAATAGATGAGGATGGAATCAACATCGGAGGGCCAAAATAAGATCTGAAGATCGAATATGATGTGAGGGAGAATATACCATGACTGATGAAAAATCGGAAAAGATGAAGGTATTGTTTGTAGATGATGATGAATTGCTTCTCACCCAGACCAGGATATTCCTAGGAAAATCTGATTATGATTTTGAAATAGACATCGCTAGACACGTGGAAGGGGCTCTCCAGAAGATCGAGGATACCGAATACGACGCGATCATCTCTGACTACAAGATGCAAGCCCGGGACGGCTTAGATCTTTTGAGGGCGATCAGGAAGAAGGATGAGGATCTACCTTTCATAATGTTCACCGGGAAGGGAAACGAGGAGGTTGCCCAGGAAGCTCTCAACTTGGGTGCTGACCGCTACATCAGGAAGAGAGGCGACGCCAAATCCCAGTATGACAAATTAGCGGATGCCCTAGAAGATCTGATCAGGTAAAAGGGCCTCAGCGCTCTTTTTTTCTTTCGTTCTTAAAGTTGAGGATCGGAAAGCTGCGGTCGTTATAAGATGTAGATATATTTATAAAAAAGTAAATACCGCCCTTTCTTATTTAAGTGTTTACAATTGTTTAACTCTTGTCAAATATCAGTTAACTCCCTGTTTCACTAATGTTATTGAAAAATTTTTATATAAATGTACCCACGTATAGTGTAACGGTGTAACACCATGAAGAACGACAAGAAGAAAAATGCGATTCGGTTCGGAGCGCTCGCGGTGGCGATACTGATATTCGGCGGTATCTTCAGCGTTTGGGCGCTTAGTACACAGGCGACGGCGGAAGGTCAAGTTGGTTATGTACAGCCAGAGGGTATTTCAGTAAGTGCTGGAGGAAGCGATGGAGATCAACTACTTGCACCTTCGGTGGCCGGCAGACCAGGTCAAGTGAACCATCCCTTCGAACTCTTTAATATAGACGCTAGTGATGCTGTAGGTGCCGAGTATGACGCTATAATCTACTTGACAAACGGTGCCGATCTTATGGACGATGGTCTGAGATACATGACATTGGACATTGCGTTAAATAATACTGATACAAACACAAACATTGGCACCCAGACTCTGACACTAGAAAACGGTCGGGTCAATTTTACCTTTAAGCCAGGAGCTATTGACTCGTTTGGTAAAGTTGAAATAACGGGCGGAACGTATGGCTCCTACACCTTTTCTGGTAATATAGCTGGACCCGTAGAATTCATGATCGACGTCGAAGGAGCCTAGAGATACATAAACCCTTAACAAAAATCCGAACTGAAAACAAACCTGGTGGGCCTATCGCACCCACCGCCGAACACCTTTCCCAAAAACCCCTTCCTCACATAATTATACTCACGCGCGGAGCATCACACGAGGAGAAAAAAGATGAAAAGCGAAGAAGAAGGCCCAGATGAAGAGGAAGATGGGGATCGACCCCAATCCAAGACCTCGAAGACCAGCATCAGCCTTAAAAAGATAAAGAGGGTGAAGGTCAAGGACATCTACGGGTCCTGGGACCTTTCCCTGTGGATGTTCGTGGGCGTCATCGTAGTTACTCTTCTTCTCATCATGACCGTGATGCTCCTTTTACCTTTTGGAGTCAATCCGATCAACAGAAGAGCAGCGACTGTAAGATCCAATTCGATGGAGCCGACTTTTGAACGTGGAGACATCGTTTTTTTGAAGGACGTGGAACCCGAAGAGATCGAAGAGGGCGACGTCATAGTTATTCAGGTCCCCGATCAGTACAGAGAGGAATATAATTATCCCCCTGTCGTGGTCCATAGAGTCACCGAGGTGAACGATGGGTACTTGTTCGATCTCAATCACTCAGAAGATCATCTCGAAGATGGTGAACCTGTTCCCGTCGAGATTAGAGACCGATTTGAAGAGGAGGAACAGTCCCTTGCGGATCAGGCAAATATGACCTTCTCCGACGGTCAATGGTGGTTCACCGTAGGAGGTGAACAGAAGTACAGGCTCGAAAGTACAGACGAGGGGCTAAAAGTATTCGAAACGGATCCCGGCCCTCTGTACTTCAAGACCAAGGGCGATGCGGAAAACCAGGAGGATCCGTTCTTGACGCCTTCGCAGAACGTCATGGGTGAGTACTCCGGTACAAGTATATCCTACTGGGGCCTGCTCTTCATGTTCGCCAGCACCCCTATAGGGATGGCGACCCTTTCCATCGCCTTCGCTCTATCTCTGGTCGCTATCTATTTCCCGTGGCATATCGACCAAAAAGAAGAGCGGACGTCCATCCTCAGGAGCCTGAGAGAGGGTATCAATGAACTGAGAGGAAAGGAGAGCGTTTCGGCTACCGCCGTGAGCGCAAGTAGCGGTACTCCGACCCCGTCCACCTCGAAAAAGAGCGCCATCCTTCTGAAAAAAGAAGGGGACGGCAAGGCTTCTGTGAGAACAGTTGGGGGAGAAGAGACCGAGACGGAAAATGTACCCCAAACTCCCAGAGATATAGTCATGGTCAAAAAGAAGGACGGTGGAGCGGCAGTAAAAACTCGATCCGAAGAGAAAGAAGAAGAGGAAAAAGAACTTGAACCGATAAAAAAGGGGGTGTGACCGATGTGCATGTTCGTTGATGAATGGGAATGTAAAGTGAAGGGCGAAGAAAAACCCCTAGATGTTTGTAGAGTTTGCATCAAGGCGAGGAAGGTCGCCCATAAAAAGACGAAAGCGAGTAAGATCACCGAAGAAAGCATGGTTAAAGAAGAAAGATCTACGGAAGAAGGATCTGAAGCCCAAAGTGAAGAAAAGGTTGAAAGTGGATCGAAAGATATACGGGAAAAAATGAAGGATAGCGTGGAAGAAGTCTCCAGCGCCGTCGACATAGCAGAACCCCAGGAAGCTGATAGTGAAGAACCCACCGCTGATCTAAAGAACACCGTCAATGAACTAGAATCCGGATCTATATATCTGATGGAAAACGGAGATGAAGAATTCACCTACGAATTTTTGACCGAGATAGAGGAATCAGAGAAAAGGATCCTGTTCGTGACTCGAAAGTACCCACCGAAACTGAAGGAAAAATATGGTATAGAACTGGAAGATTCCGTGTGGTTGTCGACTTCAAACGACATCATGGCGATCCCCCCGGGTGAATTGGATACTCTGAGCTTAGAGATAGAGATGTTCCTTTCCGAAGGAGGGGATTTCATCTTCATCGATGGAGTTGAATCTCTCTTCTCGAACAATCCCGAATCGACGATGATCCAATTGTTCCAGTCCATGGAAGATCAGTTAGTGACCAACGGGGCTAGTATGATCTTTGGTGTATCGCCTTCGTCTATCGAAGAAGAACACCTCTCCTTGATCAAGAAAAAATTGGACGTCAAGAAGATCCCTAAATTTGATAGGAAAAAGACTCAAAAGCCGGTCCAGGAGAAGAGGACACCGGAAGTGGTGAACGAACAGCCTACGGGACCTGATGAATCCCTGGTTGAAGAAGATGCTGGATTGCAGGAGGAAGATAGAAAGGCTAAAAGAGAGGCCCTGAGGGAACTAGATGAAGAGTTCCATAATGGAGATATGACCGTCGATGAGTACATATCCAAAAGGTCGGTCCTGACCCAACAGGAGTCAAATGAACCAACTATGCCCAGGTCTGAATGAAAATAGAGAAGAGGAATCGAGAATGGAAAAGAGCAAGAAAGAATACGGGATAAGGATCCTCGTCCTTGTAACCGCCGTCCTGTTATTCGGAGGTGTATTCAGCGTATGGGCTCTCAGCACACAGGAAAGAGCGAACGCAGGAGTTGGTGACCTATACGAGGTGACCATAGAGGGGAATGAAGGCCTCGAGAGGATCCTGAACTCGACCACCGGTTCCTCCGGCGGTGTCAAACAAGATAAAAAACTCTTCGACATCATCCCTGATGCGGATTATCCTAGAGACAATATCACGGGCTCTATCCATCTTTTCAATGGGGGCGAAGTGGAAAAACATCTCAACAGTTTGACCATCGAGCTGAAAGCGGATGAAAAAGTGATCGGGAATATCACCTTAGGCCATGGACAGACCAGTTTTCAGATCTCCGAACAGAACGGATGGGATCAATTCACCATAAATACTACTGGCAGGGGCTCTTACAGCAGAAAGCCCGGAGCCGATGAGTTCGATCTTCACTTCATGGTCCAGATCGACGAAGTTCAGGGCGGGGTGGTCTCTGAAGAGAGTATCCAAGCAGAGATGGTAGAACTGGACATCTCTTCTACAAGCGGTGGCAACGTTACAGAGCCCGGTGAAGGTACGTTCGAGTACGAAGAAGGCAGTGTTGTGGACCTCGAAGCCGTTCCGGATGGAGATACATCTTTCGTAGAATGGACCGGGGATAACTCTACCATAGATGACACGAAATCGAATCGAACAACGATAGAGATGTTAGATAACTACACCATAACTGCGGTCTTCAATGTCACCACCTACGACCTTACGGTCGATTCGACTGAAGGAGGCAACGTTACGGAACCGGGAGAAGGTACCTACATCTATGAGGAAGGTGAGATCGTAGACCTCGAAGCCATCGCTGATGAAGGCTATCGGTTCGTAGAGTGGACCGGTGACAACGCAACTGTAGACGATACTACATCCAATCAGACCACCATCGAGATGTTAGATAACTACACCATAACCGCGGAGTTCGCCCCTGTCAATTATGAATTGACCCTTGATTCCACCAGCGGGGGCAACGTCACTGAACCCGGAGAAGGAACCTTCGTCTATGAGCACGGCACAACAGTTGATCTAGAAGCTGTAGCTGATAATGACTCACCTTTCGTGAAGTGGACTGGAGATAACACGACCGTCGATGATACTACAGCCAATCAAACCACCATAGAGATGCTGGATAACTACTCTGTAACCGGTGTATTCGACGTCCCGACCTACGATCTTACAGTGAATTCGACTGAAGGTGGTACGGTTACGGAACCCGGGGAAGGTACCTACACCTACGATAGCGGAGAAACAGTACAACTCGAAGCGGTACCTGATGAAGGTTATGAGTTCGTAGAGTGGACTGGCGACAACGGAACTATAGACGACACTACAGCCAATCAAACCACCATCGATATGCAGGATAACTATTCAATAACTGCGGAGTTCGCCCCGATAACTTATGAATTGACTCTCAGTTCCACTTCTGGCGGCAACGTTACGGAGCCCGGTGAAGGAACTTTTGTCTACGAGCACGGTACCACTGTCGATCTAGAAGCTGTGCCTGATGACGGCTATCTATTCATCGAATGGACAGGCGACAACGCCACGATAGACAATACAACTGCAAATCAAACCACTATAGAGATGTTGGGTAACTACTCCGTGACCGCTGAATTCCTCCAGGAGCCGTTCTTCGATGTTCAGATCGGAGAGTACGACGACCCCGTCATAGAAGGGCAAACGGCCACTGTGAATTACAACGTGACGAACACTGGAGACCTTCAAGATACTCAGGACATAGAGTTCACGGTGACAGATGAAAATGGAGACGTTGTCTATAGCGAAGTTGATCAAGACGTTACCCTCGCCTCAGGTGAGGTCTATGATGGAAGCTTTGACTGGCAGACCGAGGAAGGAGACGCGGGAGAATACAATCTAACTGTAAGCAGCGAGGACGACCAAACTACGGTTACGACGACGGTTTATGACACTGCGATGGAGATCAACGATACCAATGTTACATATGCAGGGGATCCTGCCCAGTGGGAGACCCATTGGGAAGCAACTAACGTTTACGTGGAAGGATTAGAACAGATGGACCTGGTATATTATTACGAGCTGTACGGAGAGCAAGGGTTTTGGAATAATGCCATGGCCGGTGTGCGGATATTGGTGAACGGTAATACAGTGATGCAGGAGACCACGACTGGAAGTAGCGTTGAAGATTGGGAAGGAAGCGCAGATGTGAGCGGACAAAGTTACGTAGATATACAGTTCCAGTATTACACCGAAACCAATAGCCAAGGTTGGGAAACCGTCGAATCAGAAGTCACGATCAACAAGACAGGATACGAGTATGTGGACACGACCAGTGCATTGGTGTACGGGAACATCGATTCTAAAGCCCTCCACCATGAAAGTTTCACTACGGAAGAAAACCAACTTCAGGCAAGCTTTTATCCATACACAGGAAATACTATTTACACAGAAAAAGGAGCTACAGTCGTTCAAGTTCTAACCTTGAGAAAGACCACATCGGTAAATAGAGAACCATC
>JAGXLI010000053.1 GCA_018334755.1 Thermoplasmatota archaeon | reverse complement strand
AGACCAATATCTTTTTAAACCATACTCGCTGTTCTTTCCTAATATGTCCGAAAATTCACCCGACTCTGAAGAAGATAATTCGTATAACGATTACGACAGCCTGCTGAATCAAGCTAAAGATAACCTCCCTGAAGAGATATCTGAGCACGATAGATTCGAGATCCCGGAAGTCGATATCTTACAGGAGGGAAACACCACGATATTCAAAAATTTTACCGACGTCGCGGACAAGATCAACAGGTCTCCCGAGAAATTCCTAAAATTTCTTTTGGGCGAGCTGGGAACTGCAGGGGAAAAAGAAAATGATAGGGTGGTCTTCAAGGGTAAGATAAGCCCCCGTAAGATAAGGGGTAAGGTCGAAGATTATGTAGAAAAATTTGTGCTCTGCTCAGAATGCGGCAGACCAGATACCAGGCTGGTCAAAGAGAATCGTATAGATATAATCAAATGTGACGCCTGCGGTGCCCATAGACCGATCAAAGGGAAACAGACCAAATCCTCGGCCTCCCAGGGGTCTGAAGACGTCAAAGAGGGCGAGATATACGAACTGATGATCCAGGATATAGGAAAAGAAGGAGACGGTGTTGCCAAACGAGCAGGTTACACCATCTACGTTCCTGGTACCACCAAAGGTGACAAGGTAAAGGTCCGGATCAAGAACACCACCGGGAATCTGGCCTTCGGCAGCGTGGTCGAGAGTTAAAGCTCATCGTAAAACTGGTTAGAAAATATGATCGAGATAAAGAGAAAACATCTACCCGCGATAGCCATACTCTGCATGCTCGTCGTGACTCATCTGGTAGCTTTAAATGTCGTTCACACCTATCCTCGAGAATATCGCGCTTTTGGAGAGGATACTGACGATCCCACTAACCCTTTGATATACGTAGGCTTCATATTGTTGTTCACGGGCGGGATGCTGCTTCTATTCAAATATGGTAAGGGTAACTATCTCCAATACCTGATCCTGGGGGTGGTCGCACTAACTTTATTTTATGTCTTCTATCCCGTGCTGTGGGTCGCGGGTTATTCTCTGACCCAGATCTTACAGTTCGACTGGGCCTTTTTTGTGTCCATACTACTAGCTTTGAGTCTTACCTACGCCCTGTACAAGAAACCGGAATGGTACGTCGTCGACGGCGTCGGGGTCATAATGGGAGCGGGTATAGCCGGTATCTTCGGCATGACCTTCGGCATCTTACCAGTCTTCATACTCCTGATCGCTCTAGCCATCTATGATTTCATCTCGGTCTACAAGACCAAACATATGGTCTCACTCGCCTCCGGCATCATGGACCAGAAATTGCCGGTCATGATGGTGGTACCCAACAAGAAGGATTATGATTTCAAAGATAAAGAAGGCGTAATGGATGAGGTCAAGGAGAAGAATAAAGATAAAAAGAAGAAGCGAGACGCGATGTTCATCGGTCTTGGAGACATCATAATTCCGGGCATCTTACCGGTCTCGGCCAGCCTTTACTTACCTTCCGTGATGGTCGGAGGACAGTACGGTCCGAATCTGGTCGCACTTGGAAGCATCATCGGAGCTCTCTGCGGCATGTTCGTGCTTCAACGCTTCGTGATGAAAGGAAAAGCTCATGCCGGTCTTCCCCTCCTCAATTCCGGGGCCATATTGGGATACATGACCACTTATTTACTGGTGTATCAAAATCTCACCTTCGGTGTAAGTTTAGCGTGGATGATTTGAGAAGCCAACCTATAAATAATCATATCGCCCTGATAATTTTTAGATGTCTGAGGAAAAAGAGAAGATATCCAGCAGATATGACTTTTGGACCCCTTTTTATGATGCTGTAGACAATTTTCCTTTATTTTCAAGATATCAAAGAGGGTGGAAAAAGAAGGCCGTAAAGCACCTTCACGCCTCCGATGGTGACAGGATCCTCGACGTGGGTACCGGTACCGGGCAGCTCTTACCCTGGATAAGCAAAGAATTCGAGAAAGGTTCAGTTATCGGCTCCGACATAAGCGAAAAGATGGTCGAGAAGGCTCGGACCAAGGTGGACGGAACTGACGACCTGAAGATAGAGGTCGTTCAGGACGATATTGAGGATTCATCCTTCCCTTCAGATCACTTCGATAAGATAATAGCCACGTTCGCTTTCACGACCTTTCCGAACGTCGATAAGGCGGCCTCGGAATGCGCCAGGATACTGAAACCCGACGGCAAGATGATAGTGCTAGATACCGGCAAACCAGAAAAAACCCATGCGAACATCCTTTTCTATCCGATGATGGTATCCGCGAAGATCTTCGGTAGGACGCACATGGACAGGGAGATAAAAAAAGAACTTTCAGAATACTTCGAAGTCAAAACCCTCGAAAAGAACATGCTCGGCATGGTCTACACTTTAAAATGTAAGTTAAGATCTGATTAAAATCAAAAAAAGAAAAAGGTTTTGAGGGTTTTTTAGGTTTCGGTCTTTTACTCAGAGACTTTCTCTTTAAGTTCTTCCACTATGTCTGGATTTCTCAGCGTCGAGGTATCGCCGGCTGATTCTCCTTTCTCCAGCTTTTTCAAGATCCTTCTCATTATCTTGCCGGAGCGGGTCTTCGGCAGGTCCTCGCTGAATCTTACAGCGTGGGGTTTACCTATAGGTCCTATGATCTCTCCGACGTGGCCTCTCAATTCTTCGGCCAGTTCGTCGGATGGTTCGTAGTTCGAATCGAGTATCACGTAGCCTACGGGGACCTGTCCTTTCATGTCGTCCGGTTTACCGACGACCGCGGCTTCCGCCACAGCAGGATGGTCCACGAGAGCGCTCTCCATCTCCATGGTACTCAATCGGTGTCCGGCGACGTTCAACACGTCGTCGAGTCGACCGACGACCCAGAAGTAATCGTCTTCGTCTATCCTGGCGCCGTCTCCAGCGAAGTAAGTCTCTTCGTCATACTCGGACCAGTAGGTCGAAACGTACCTTTCTGGTTCATTGTAGAGCGTTCTGAGCATCGAAGGCCAAGGTCTCTTTACGACCAGATAGCCCCCTTCATTGGTGGGAACGCTGTTTCCATCCTCGTCGAGCACGTCGGCTTTGAGACCCGGGAATGTTTTGGTCGCGCTTCCTGGCTTGAGATCGGTTATACCCGGCAGCGGCGTGATCATCATCATGCCCGTCTCGGTCTGCCACCAGGTATCGACTATCGGACATTCTCCTCCGCCTATATGTTCATAGTACCATTTCCACGCTTTCGGGTTGATCGGTTCTCCGACACTTCCAAGCACTTTTAGAGTGGAAAGATCGTGCTTCTCGGGATACTCTTCGCCCCACTTCATGAACATCCTTATGGCTGTAGGAGCGGTGTAAAATTTGCTTACTTCGTGCTTTTCGACTATCTGCCAGAAGCGATCTTTGTCAGGGTGATCGGGCGTACCTTCATACATTACGGTCGTGGTTCCGTTTGCAAGAGGTCCGTAAACTATGTAGCTGTGGCCGGTGATCCAGCCGATGTCCGCGGTACACCAATAAACATCGTCATCTTTGATATCGAATACCCAATCATGCGTCGCCGAGACGCCGGTGAGATATCCTCCAGTGGTGTGCACTACACCTTTCGGTTTTCCGGTCGTTCCACTGGTGTACATCAGGAAGAGCATATCTTCTGCGTCCATCTTCTCGGGTTCGCATTCAGTCGGCTGATCTTCTACGATATCGTGATAGTAAACTTCTTCGTCACCGTCAAGTTCGACTTCGTCTCTTCCGAGCCTGTCTACACAGACGACTTTTTCCAGCGGTGGGGTATCTTCTACGCCCTCCTGGGCCTTCTCCCACATCTCTATCTCGCCGCCTCTTCTGTAATAACCGTCCGCTGTTACTAGAACTTTAGATTCGGCGTCGTTTATCCTCTCGTTGAGAGCCGAGGGAGAGAAGCCACCGAACACAACGCTGTGAGGCGCTCCTATCCTGGCACAAGCTAAAAGTCCTATCGCCAACTCTGGAACCATTGGGAGGTAAAAGGTCACGATGTCTCCTTTCTCAACGCCCATATCTTTCAAAGCATTTGCGAACTTCGAGACTTCATCCTGTAACTCGGAGAAGGTATATTCCACAGTTTCATCGAGCGGTTCACCTTCCCATATGATTGCCGTTTTGTCTCCTTCGCCGTTCTCAACATGTCGGTCTATGCAGTTGTAACTCACGTTCAATTTTCCGTTCACGAACCACTCTGCATGGGGCGCGTCCCAATTGAGTACCTCGTCCCACTTTTCGTACCAGTCTAATCGTTCCGCTTTGTCGGCCCAGAATTCCTCGTAATTTTCTTCCGCATATTCGTATATCCCTGGGTCGTTAACGTTCGCCTGCTTCTTGAATTCTTCCGAAGGCGAGTAGATATCTTCGCCTTCCAACCTGGATTCTATCTTAGCTTCTTCTTCATCATCACTCATGCTTGACACCTATATATCTTCTACTTAGCCCCCATATTGAATCCCTATATAGGTATTTTTTGGTTGAGATGCGATAACTCGCCAGACACCCGATATGAAAAATTCACTCCCCACTCCATTTCTCTTTTATCTTCTCGTATTTTTCCTCATAGAGATCGGCACACGAAGAACAGCAGAAGTAATGCTCCTTCCCATCTTTCTTCCACTTTTCAGGTTCACCTTTGATCGGCTTGTTGCAGTAATAGCAGGTGATGTCAAGCGGTACGTTCTCGTCCAGCGGTATATTCGGGATCTTTGATTCCTCGTCTTGAGTCCTCCACACTTCCTTTATCTTGATCCCATCTTCCTTTTCGAGGTATTCCGTAGCTTTGTCTAGCTGGCTGAAATCATTGATGAAAAGCGTTAGAAGAAATCCGCTGCCTTCCAGTTTTTCTATCTGTCGGAGACGCTCGGATCCGGCGAAAACCTCTCTTATCTCTTCCTCTGTTTTTCCTTCGCTCTCTATCTTAAAGAAGTATTTCTGAAATCCTAACTTCCTGTGGTCTATCTCGACTCTGAAACCTTCGATGATACCCATGTTCTCCAGTTTTTCGATCTTTGAACTTACAGTGGGAGTACTCACATCGATCCTGTCCGCCAACATCCTGCGAGAAAGTCTGCCGTCTTTCTGCAGTTCTATAAGGATCTTCATCTCGGTCTTGTCGAGTTTCATGTATCGAGGATCATCACCTGACAATTTAAATATTATGTTTGTAAGTTTTAGATAAGTTTTACTTTACATTCGTATACCACAAATGCCTTTTATAAGCATGAGAATGTAATAACGGTGTTATCATGGCAAAAGACCCCGTATGCGGTATGGAAGTGGATGAAGAGGAGGCGGATTTCAAGACCGAGTATGAAGGTAAGACTTACTACTTCTGTGCTCCTGGATGCAAGACCCTGTTCGAAGAGGATCCGGAAGAATACCTCGATTAGGGTCTAAAAACCCTTTTCATATATCTCGGGAGGTAACGAACATGAGTGAAGAAGGAAAAAATGATGAGGATAGAGACAGTAGTCAGAAGAAAGAGGTCCCTATCGAGGGGATGCACTGCGCCAGCTGTGCCCAGGCGATAGAGAAATCTTTAGATGAAGTGGAGGGTGTAGAGAAGAAAAATGTCAGTTACGCGAGTGAGCGCGCCTCAGTAAAGTATGACTCTTCGAAGGTGGAGATGGAAGACATATCTAAAGCTGTCGAGGAAGCCGGTTATTCAGTGGCGGAAGGTGAGAGGGTGGACATGCCGATAGAGGGGATGACCTGCGCCTCGTGCAGCCAGGCGAATCAAAAAGCTCTGGAAAAACTAGACGGCGTCATCTCCGCAAATGTGAATCTTAGCACTGAAAAAGCGACCATAAATTACATCCCGGGAAAAGTTCACAGGAGCGATTTCGTGAGGGCGGTGGAGAATACCGGCTATTCGGTTCCGGATTCATGGCTCGAGGAAGATTACGAGGAGAAGGACAAAGTCCAGAAAGATCTAGAGAAGGTGAAGACCGCGAAGAGGAAGGTCTACATCGCCTGGTCGTTCGTTATACCTATGATGGCCATCATCATCTCTAATTATGCCGGATATACGCTCCTTCGAAGACCTTATTACGATTTCGCACTCGTAGCTTTAGCTTCACCGGTCCTTTTCTATGTCGGGCGAGAGACCATGTACTCCGGTGCGCGTTCACTCGTCAAGCTTTCGCCGAACATGGACGCATTGATCATGTTGGGTTCCATGGCGGCTTACTCCACTGGTATCATAGCGATCCTAAACTATTACGGCTATGGGTTTAAGATACTGAACTACGGTGGGATCGCTGGTATGATAGTCGCTTTCCACCTGATAGGTCGATTCATAGAGAACAAGGCCAAAGGCAAGGCTTCTCAGGCGATAAAGAAGTTGATGACTTTGGAAGCTAAAACCGCTAGGGTGATAAGAGACGGTGAGGAGAAAGAGGTTCCTGTCGATAAGATCCGGATCGGAGACAAGATGATCGTGAGACCCGGTGAGAAGATACCCACTGATGGTGAAGTCTTGGAGGGCGAGAGTTCCGTCGATGAGTCCATCGCGACAGGAGAATCGATGCCAGTGAAGAAAGAAGAGGGCGACGAAGTGATAGGAGCTACCATAAACAAAGAGGGTTCGATAACGGTCGAAGCGACCAAGGTGGGTAAAGATACTTTCCTCTCCCAGGTCATCAAGATGGTCGAGGAAGCGCAGGGTTCTAGAGTACCGATTCAAGCTTATGCGGATAAGATAACTTCGTATTTCGTCCCTGCGGTCATAACTATAGCGCTTTCGGCTTTCGTAGCCTGGATGGTTCTACCCGAAACATTCCACTCGATAATCTCATGGGCCGACGCCTTTTTACCGTGGGTTAATCCAGAACTGGCAGCTCTCTCCTTGGCGCTCTATGCAGCTATAGCCACCTTAGTTATCGCCTGTCCCTGCGCTCTGGGATTGGCTACACCCACCGCTCTGATGGTCGGCAGCGGTAAAGGCGCCCAGAACGGAGTTCTTATCAGGAGAGGAGAATCCATACAACTGATGAAAGATATCAAGACGATAGTGCTGGACAAGACCGGCACCATCACCAAAGGAGAGCCCGGAGTTACTGACGTGATAGGCGACTCTGAAAACGATATCCTACTCCACGCGGCTTCGGCCGAGCAGCGGTCCGAACATCCACTTGGAGAAGCGATAGTGAAGAAGGCGAAAGATAAAGGACTAGAGCTGAAAGATCCCGACAGTTTCGAATCGGTGACAGGTCAGGGTATTAAAGCCGAGATAAACGGGAAAGAAGTGTTAGTGGGAACACCCGATCTCCTGGAGGAACATGGGATCGAAAAGAGCTACGGAAAAGAATTCGAGAGACTTCAGAACGAAGCCAAGACCTCGGTTTACGTCGCGGTAGATGGAGAAGTTCTAGGGATCATAGGCATAGCGGACCAGCTCAAAGAGGACTCAAAACGTGCGATAAAAGCCCTGAAAGAGCAGGGACTAGAACCGGTCATGTTGACCGGGGATAACGAACAGACCGCTAGAGCTATAGCGGATCAAGTTGGGATCGATAGAGTGCTGGCGGAAGTGATGCCCGACGAGAAAGTGGAAGAGGTCAGAGATCTACAGGACAAAGGTCAACTGGTGGCTATGGCCGGAGACGGTATAAACGACGCTCCCGCCTTAGAACAAGCGGATGTGGGCATCGCAATAGGTACTGGGACCGACATCGCCATAGAGAGCGGTGATATCGTTCTGGTGGAAGGTGATCTTTCCGCGGTCGTTAAAGCGGTCAAACTTTCCCACGCGACTTTCAGGAAGATCAAGCAGAACCTGATATGGGCGTTCTTCTATAATGTTGTAGCTATACCGATCGCTTTCGTCGGTTTTTTACACCCGCTGATGGGTATGGCCGCCATGTCCTTTTCGAGCATCAATGTTGTGACCAATTCAAACAGGTTGAAAAAAGTGGACATCGGCATGGAGGACGAGTGAAGATGATCTCGCCATTACTTTCTTCTCTAGCTTCCACCCGATTGAACGGTAACGATACTCACCATCCCATGGAAGGTTGGTCCATGATGGGCGGATGGTGGTGGCTCTGGCCGATCATCTGGATCGCTGTAGCTCTGGTGATCGGAATACTGGTCTACAGAGATGCGGAAAAAAGAGGTATGAACGGCCTTCTCTGGCTTATCCTGGTCCTTTTACCGATGATTGGGCTTTTGTTTCTGGTGATATATCTGGTGATCAGAGAGGAACGTGGACAGGAGATGAAATCTAAATCAGAGAAGAGTGCCAAAAAACTGCTAGATGAGCGATACGCGAGGGGCGAGATAACTACCGAGGAATACAGGGAGATGAAAGAAGAGATAAAGAAATAAATTGCGTTGAAAAGAGACGATCACAGAAAACTCTTTATCAAATAGATATCTTTTTTATTTCATGAGATCCAAGTTATACCTGTATGCAATTGGAGTGTGGGGATTACTCGTCTTCATGGCCATCTTGAACGCCGGACTGAGGGAAGGAGTCATCTCACCGGCCCTTGGGGATCAAGCCGGGCACGTGCTGAGTTCTATCATCCTGAGCGCTATCATCTTTTTGATAACTTATCTCTTTTTGAAATACGTCGACCTAGACTACACTAACCAGGATTTACTGTTGGTCGGAGCTTTATGGTTGGCGTTGACCGTCTCCTTCGAGTTCCTGTTCGGCCACTTCGTGATGGGAAATTCATGGGACACGCTGCTATCCGATTACAATGTATTCAAGGGAAGAGTCTGGGTTCTCGTGCTGATAACCACTTTTGTGTCTCCTATGCTGGCCGAAAGACACTTCTTATAAGGGCTCTGGAGGGAAACATTTATAACCCTCTGGATGGATAATTAGTGTTGGAAGAGAGGAAACGCCAATAAATGGGTGTGTATTATGAACAAGAGGATAAAGACGAAGGAAAAGGTGGGTCAAAAGCATATATTGGTCGCTAAAACATTATCTGAAGCTGCAGAGATCACGGAGAATATGGAAGAGACTAATCGCGAACTAAACGAGATGATGGAAAAACTCTGCAGGTGCAAAGAACTACAAAGATTATCTAAAAAATCAAATCAACGTCGATAACGAGTAAAAATGAGGAAAAGTGATGGGATTTTAAATCCTAATGATTTTTTAGCGAGACTCCAAAGGAAAAACTGGATCTACTCTACCTTTTCAACGTCGATAGCTCTTGGTCCTTTTTCTCCTTCTTCGGTTTCAAATTCTACTCTGTCCCCTTCTTCAAGGGTATTGCAGTCCATACCGCTACGATGAACGAATAGATCTTCGTCGCCTTCGTCGGGCTCTATGAAACCATAGTTCTTCATATCGTTGAAGAACTTTACTGTTCCTTCCATACGATTTCACCTCCTTGCGAATTGGCCTTATCATTCCCCTCGCCTTTATAACTTTTTCGCAAGATATGTCCAAAATTTGCCGTATTAGGGGCATGACAGGACAGGATGACAAGAAAATGTAAATAGTCAAGCGCCGAATAACTGAGATGAGCCATGAGTCTAGATGAAATGTTTTATCCCGAAAGCGTAGCGGTCATCGGCGCCTCGAATAAAGAAGGTAAAGTCGGGAACTCGATAATGAGATCTTTGAAGAGAAAATACGACGGGGAGGTATTTCCAGTTAATATAAGTGAAGATAAGGTCTTGGGTCTTAAAGCGTACAGTTCGATCCTCGAGATAGATGAGAAGATAGATCTAGCGGTCGTTTCAGTTCCCGCAGAGGTCGTACCCGACGTTGTAGATGAATGTGGAGATGCAGGGGTAAAAAACGTGATCGTCGTGAGCGCCGGTTTCAGCGAAGCGGGAAGGCGTGACCTCGAAAGAGAGGTCGAAGACCTTGTAGAAAAGTACGGGATGAATCTACTGGGCCCGAACTGTCTGGGTATATACAATCCTTCGATTGAACTTGATACGATATTCAACCCTCCCGAGAAGCAGGATAGACCGAACGCCGGTTCTATCTCTTTCCTGTCACAGAGCGGTGCTTTTGGAGCCGCAGTCTTGGATTGGTTCTCCGAAGAGGGTATAGGTCTCAGCAAGTTTGTGAGCTATGGAAATAGAGCCGATATCGACGAATCTGACCTGATAGAGTACCTATCAGAAGATGACGAGACCGAACAAATACTGTTCTACATAGAGGGTTTAAAGCATGGAAGAAAGTTCTTTTCGGCGGCTGAGAGATCTGATAAACCGATATTGGCAGTGAAGTCTGGGAGGACAAAGGAAGGCTCTTCCGCCGCTAACTCACATACGGCGTCTCTTGCCGGCAAAGATAAGGTTTACGAGGGGGTATTCTCTCAATCTAGCATATTGAGGTTAAGAGATCTGAGAGAGATGATCAACATCGCTAAAAGCCTTTCTTTTCAACCTCTACCAGAAGGGGATAGAGTAGGTATAGTGACCAACGGTGGAGGAGCCGGCGTCATGGCTACCGATGCGCTAGTCGAGAGAGGACTAAGACTCGCTAGCTTTTCGAGTGAAACACAGGCAAAGTTCAGAAAGGCGGTAAAAAGAGGCATCATACCGGAGCACGCAACGCTCAATAATCCCGTCGATATCATTGGGGACGCTCCCGCGAAGAGGTACAGGCGTGCAATGAAAATAACTTTGGAAGAGAAAGACGTCGACGTTCTTTTAATCATTTTATTGGCACAGTCACCGTCGTTGGAAGAAGATATAGTAGACGTCTTAGATGATATGCAGGATGAAGGTAAACCGATCATAGCCGTGGCTCCCGGCGGAAGACATACAAAAGAATTGAGAAAAAAGATCGAGAAGAGAGATATTCCGGTCTATCAAACCCCAGAAGAAGGGATCGATGCGATCTGGGGTCTCTGCCGGTGCTGTGAAATCCAAGATAAAAAAGATGTGTAGGATATCTTACTCTTCTTCTCCTAGAAAATAATTTCCGCCTTCGATCCTGATTGTTTTGCCTTCGGTTAAAGCCTTCGCTACCTTTTTTCTTGCAGATTTTAGATCGTTCCAGAGCGTCTTTCGGGACACCCCCATCTTGCTCGCAGCTTCTTCCTGGTTAAGGTTCTCAAGATCCACGAGGCGAAGTGTTTCGACTTCCTCCACCTTCAACACTACTTCTTCTTCGTCGGCCTGGGAAGCCGAAAAGCATCTATTCTGAGGAACTTGACCTATCCTTCTTTTGCCCCTGCGTCTTCCTCTTCGTTTCCTTGGCATCGTTAACCAATTCGGCTAGAGTATATAAAAACATTTTCCAAATCTTGTGGACTGAACGAAATTTTACTACAAAAAATTTTTATCCTTCGCCATACCTTCCATTTACATGCCTCACCAATATACATCTTTTGTGGAATGGAGCGAAGAAGAAGACGAACACGGAAAGCTCAGCATGGATTGTGGGTTCTCCTGCACCTTTCATAAACCGGTAGAATTCGGCGGAGCCGAGGACATACTGAATCCAGAAGATGCCTTCGTCGGTTCCCTTGCTATGTGTTATTCGATCACTTTAAAATCCATGCTCGAGAAGATGAAGGTAGACCTGGGAGATTTTGAATTGGAAACCAAGGGTACACTGGAAGAAAAAGACGGTAAGAAGATGATAACTACGATCGAACTCATACCCAGGATACAACTGAAAGAAAAGATGGATAAAGAGAAGGTTAAAAGAGCCCTGGAGTTAGCAGAAGAGAACTGCCCGATAGGAAATAGTATCAAATCCGAAGTCGAAATAAATCCTGAATTTGGATGAAGAATAGAGAAAAAAGTAAAAGGTGTTTAGAGTTTCACTCGGACAGTTCGTCTATCCTTTCTTCCACCGCTTCAAGTTCTGCCTGTAGGTCTTCGGTGTAGGCTTTCAGGTCTTCGAGTTCCTCTTCTTCGGTGTACTCCCCATACTGCTGGCTGACCGTATCTCTCACAGGAACTCTGCTCGGTCGAGCGGGGACCGCGACTCTTCTTCCTCTCCCGCGACCGCCTCTAAAACCGCGACCGAGTCCTCGACCGATACCTCTTCCACGTCCTCGGGCGAGACCTCTTCCGACGCCTTTAGTGAATCCTGGGCTATCATAACCTGCGCAGTAGCCTAGTCCTCTACCCGTCATTGGACCTAATCCTTCAGGACCTGTTCCATCTCCTCTTGGCATCCTATCACAATTATACTCATATAGGAACAAGTATTTAAATCTTTTACACAATTGTGTAAAAATAATTGCACATCTTCACCTCTACATTCTCAGTATTCGATCCTCCATCTCACACTAGAATTCGCGGAGTTGTATATCATATATCCCTCTCTAGGTTTCATGGTAAGATTTGAAAGATCGTAGATATATCGGATATCGTACTCTTCAGAATCGTTGAAGATACCCAGTTTAGATACCTCCGAGGGTAACGTATCGTTAGCTATCCTCTTTTCCTCAGAAGGATAGCCTACCATGTTCCACCCGGAATCAAGCGTTATATTCGTTCTAGATGGGATGGTACCTTTGAGCGTCAGCTCGCAGCTCCTCGTTATGTGGATCCAGAAACCTTTCTTATGATCCAGATGCTCAAAGCTGTTATATCTATCTACTCTACCCGGTACATACGTTTTCCATCCACTCTCTGATGAATCGAGATACATAACTTTATCGTAGTTATCTTTTATCCCATAAGTAGGGTGGTTCAGCACTGAGTCAACCGAAGATACTTCCGGCTTCAGAGGAATAGATATTAACTGCCATCCCGGTTCAAGCTCCAACGTAGGATTCAATTCCATAGTAATATTTTTTGTAGTTTCATTGGAGATCGACGTTTTCACTCGATAGATCTGTTCGGTGCCGCAGTCGATCGTATCGATAACGGTCGCGTTTTTTACTGTATATCCGTACCCCTCAAAAGGAGGGGGCACATTAAAATCTAAAAAGACATCGTTGAACCCTTCAGTCAAATTGTTCTGTAATGTTGCAGTGACTTTAGAATTATTTCCGTTATTTTTGGGTCGGTAATCCAGGTTGAGCCTCCCTAGCGGCTGTGTATGGCCATTCCCTTCATAAGTCATCTCTTCTATCTCACTGCCGTTTATCTCGATCACGCGATACGTTTTCCTACTTTTCGATACATCCGCAGTGGTAACATGAAGTGGTCGATCTCCTTCGGTCGGATCGTCCGGTACTCCGCCCCCCGAGCCATTGTATATCGAAGGGGAATGGGTATGGCCCGCTAGAACCAAGTCCACGTCGTACTTTGAGACGTTCTCCCGGAAGGCATCTCTCACATCGTCATGATAGATGGTATCTGGATATGCAGGGGCGTGAATCGCAACTATCTGCATGGTTTTGTTCCTGCTCTCCTTCAATTTTTCCTCCATCCAGGTAACGTTCTCCATGCTCATCAAGCCGTCATGGTTCGTTGGGTCCCACCAGACTTCGAAAGGGAAGGCCGGTCTTCCTGAATTCTGCATCACAAAGTTATAATCCTTTCCATAAGTGAAGGTATAGTTCAGGTGTGGATTTATCCACCTCTGGTAGGATTTGATACTGGTCTCGGAGCCTGGATTTCCTGTCAACGAAGTATATGAGTAGTCGTGATTTCCGGGCACAATATATATTGGCACCTCTAATTCCTGTAGCAGTTCGTAAAATTTTTCATCCTGGTCTGCTTGATCCGGGTCCTGATCGGCATATAGGTCGGGTTCTTTATCAGACGCGTCGCCCGTGTGGACGATAAAATCCGGCTGGATAAGGTTCATCTCTTCGATGAATTGTCTGATCCTATTCAATGCGGCCGGTTCATTGTCCTCTACATATCCAAGGTGGGTGTCAGTCGCCTGGACAAAGGTGAATTTATCGTCTATCTCCTCTACAACGTCCACCGACTGGAGGCTGTCGTCACTTTCTTCTCCATCACTGACATTGAGATTATACAGTTCGTTCCTGACTTCCTCTGGAACGATAACTTCGATGTACCAGTCGTGATCCCCCTTATCATAGGCTTTCCTCACATCTATTATCCTCATCCCAAATCTTTCCGTGTAATTCTCAGAATACTTTTTCCAAAGGCTCACTTCCCACGTGGTGTTTAACGTTGCCCTTGGGTTCCTGACCCAGATCTTTATCGGGTCGCCCCTCTCTTTGATCTCCGGAACGCTGATCAGCGGTCTGCGGATCTGGATATCGTAATCTTCTTTCTGGATTTTTTCTCCCCTTGCTTCTGATATTCCTCTTCCTTTCTCTACTGCGTCTGCAAGAGGTGCTATAGCTGCAAATAGAAGGATAAAAAAGAGTAAAAAAGTGATCAGCGAATATTTGGCTCTCATCTTGGAGCCCACCTCTTTTGGGGTATATACCGCCTCATTTTGAACTCGATCCTGTTATGCTTCATCCATCTATTACCTCACGTCTAATATATTATTTTTTCTTTTCATCTACTAAAGTTTTTTCTAATCATATCAGTAAGTGAACAAAAGACTTTTATCACCTTCTTTGGTTATGTAAATATATCTTATATTAAACGGAGTGCATCATGATGTTGAAAAAAACCATGATCGTTTTTGTTATGTTTTTATTGATTTTGAGTTCTCTCTCGATCTCGATGGCATCTACGGATAACAGTTTAGAAGAAACTGGCCCAACAAAAACCGGAGAGAGAACGGAAGATGATGGAATAGATGAAGAGACAAAATTTAGCTCGAGATCCAGGTGGAGCGAAGAAGATGAGCCACCCTATTTGGTGTCTGAGCTCGACGGTTTAGAGGTCACGTTGAGTGCTTCTCTCCCGGAGACGGAATTTGTAAACGCGAAGATGCCCGACGGCGAATCCTATTCCGTGATCACCTCTGCGAGACAGGGAAAAGGAGAA
>JAGXLI010000095.1 GCA_018334755.1 Thermoplasmatota archaeon | reverse complement strand
GGACGCTGAGCGCTATTTTAGGAAAGCTCTCGACGAAGGGCATGAGAAGGGAAGACTGTGGAGGAAGATAGCTCTAGTGTACAGAGAGAAAGGGATCTTCGAGGAAGCGTTGGAATTCATCGAGAAGGGCTTATCGATCACCGAAAAGGATGAGATCGAAAGATGTAAATGTTTGGGAACGAAAGGCGGGATCCTGATGCAGATGGGGGATTACGACGAGGCGATCAAAATCTTCAAAAGGGAGAGAGATCTGGCAGAAGAACTGGGAGATATCAAAGATAAGGCGAAAGCGCTGCACGACCTGGGCACGATCTACTTCAGGAAAGGGGAGTTCGAAGACAGCATGGATTATCTGGAGAGAGCCGCAGATCTCAGAGAGGAAGTAGAAGATGTGAAAGGACTCGAGGTATCTATCCAGAATATAGGTGCCGTCTATATCCGAAAAGGAGAACCCGAAAAGGCATTACAGTATTATGAGCGGGCGTTAGACATCAACGAAAAGACGGGAAACAAGTCCAATCTAGGCAGCTCTCTCTATAATATGGGAACAGTGTACTGGAAGAAAGGAGATTCAGAAAAAGCACTAGAGTACTATGAACGCAGCTTGGATATATGGAGAGAGATAGGAGATAAACAGGGTGTCTCGGGCTGTCTGAACAACATAGGAAATCTTCACCTGGATAAAGGTGAGCTGAACAAAGCATCGAACTATCATGAAAAAAGCCTAGAGATCTCAGAGGATATAGAAGATAAAGACGGTATCGCGACCTCTCTGGTCAACCTCGGGGTCCTCGATCAATCATTGGGACGATTAGATGAATCCTTGGAGTTGACTAGACGGGCACTTAAGATCAGGGAGGAGATGGGAGACAAACAGGGTATTGCGAGCTCACTCCACAGTCTCGGAAGCGTTTATTTACTCAAAGATGATATCGAAAAGGCACGAGAAGATATAGAAGAAAGTTTAGAGATCGCTGAAGAGGTAGGAGATAAAAGTCAAGCGTCTTTGAACCTCTCTAGATTAACGGAAGTATGGATCCGGAAAGGCGATCTGGATAAAGCCGAAAAAAGATCCGAGAGAGCTTTACAGATAGCGGAGGAGCGGGATCTTCTCTGGGAAGAGGGGATGGCCCACATGTTTAGAGGCATAGTATTTGGTAGAGAAGAAAGATGGGGGGAAAGTAAAAGAGAATTTGAGGAAGCGCTCGAGTTACTAGATAAGACAGAAGATCAAGGGAATCTAGCAAGAGCGCATTATGAGTACGGCTCGATGTTGAGAGCGAAAGATGATGAGAAAAAAGCGAAGGAACGTTTAGAAAAGGCCTTCTCGATGTTCGAAGAGATGGGGATGCAGGTCTGGACCGAGAGAGCAAAAGAAGGACTCTCCTCGCTCTCTAGATGAATCATCATTATGATATTCTCACTTACTAGAAAGGTTTTCTTCCCCTTCTTTTACATCCGTGAATGAACCGCGATGGTAGGCTGAAGCTACCGACGCGTCCGTCAATATGTCTCCCGTCCGGCTTGAATATAGGAAGATAAGTATCAATTCGATCATGCCGAAGGGAATACCTATCACTGGTACTCGTAAGAAGTACTTTGTAGAATTTCTCAGGAATGAAGCTTTAAGACCGACCTTATCGGCATTGCTGTCCAATACTTCGATCCCTATGACTCTTTTGCCTATGGTCTTCCCCCACACATATTTGGATTCCGGGACTATGAAATATATCAAAAAGTAAGCGCTGATCCCTATATGGATAAATATATCTTCAAGAGAGGTGAAGTAAGCTAGCGGGTCATATATGTTGGTTCTAAAATTATAGATCTCAAATACGAGCATCCTAGATACCAGACCCATATTCCCTAGAAGTATCAGGATGAGTAAAACAGAGACTTGGATTATAGTGAAATCGATGGCGAAGGCTATCACCCGCTGAAGAGGGTTAGCATTGATTATAGATACAGTCTCGCTAGGATCTGGTATCGAAGATCGGAACGTTTTTTTCTTTTCCATCTTTTAACCCTTTCTATTTGAACGATAACGCCCGATCGGGGATTCTAGTCAGAAGCGGAGCTTCTAACAGGTCATCAATCATAGATTGATTCCCGAACCTAAAGGTTCTCATCCCTTAGGGCTTTTTGCACTTCGTTTAGCGCCCGATCGGGGATTCGAACCCCGGTTTAAGGCTCCGCAAGCCTCCATGATATCCAAGCTACATCAATCGGGCAGCAGCCTTTTCTTAAAGATAAATATTATTTTTCTTTTTCGTACTCTTCCTTCGCCTTCTCATAGACTTTTTTGAGCGGTACATCTTTTTTCTCCGCTATCTTCCGGCAACTTTCGTACTCGGGCGATGCGCGGTTTTCATCGAAAGCAACTTTCATTTTCACCTCACCCCAGTCCGTCTGGACACTCTCGGTTTCCCGGTCAGCTACTACTCTTCTCGTTTTCTCGATCCGAAGTCCTAGAGTAGAGGTCTCGTCGAAAACGATATCGATAACCTTTTTCAGATCACTCTTTTCGACTATTATATTGACCTCCCAACCCTGTCTTCCTTTTTTGCCGGAAGAAGGAACCATATATGCGTCCAGAGCTTTCTCTCTTATCTTGTCCATCGCATAACCCAGTATCTCCGGACTCATATCGTCCACGTAAAATCTTATCACCCGTACGCTCTCTTCCAGATTCGTCTGCAACCCCAAAAAGATCCTCAGAGCGTTCGGCGTTTCCATCTCCCTACTTCCAAAACCTACACCAATTTTCTTTAATTTCATGTCCGGAACTTCTTCTTGTTCAGTCAGGACTCTCAGCAGAACGGCACCTGAAGGGGTGACCAGTTCTCCCTCTTTACTCCCCAGATCAACTTCCCAGTCTTTTAACAACCGCTCAGTAGCTGGAACTGGTACAGGCAATCTGCCGTGTTCACATTCTGTGTACCCCTCTCCCAGCGAAACGGTCGAACTGTAGGCTTTCTCTATCTCCAAGTCAAAAAACAAAGCTATGCTGCCGACGATATCGATGATCGAATCGACCATACCGGTTTCGTGGAGTTCTAAATCTTCGAAAGATTCATCATGGATATCGGCCTCAACCTCTCCCAACATCTCGAAGGCCTCTATGCTTCTCTCTTTCACCTCTTCATCCAATCCAGACTCCTTTATCATTTCTATGATATCTGATACTTTCCTATGAGGCTGATCCTTGGATCTTATCCTGACGTTTTTTCCTTTTACACCTCCATTTCTATCTTCTACCTCGATGTGGACATCCTTCAACTCGAGTTCTTTGATAACATCGTCAAGAACTTTTACGTCTCCTCCGAGGTCGATCAGACTACCCAATAACATGTCACCGCTGATACCGGACTCTAACTCGAAATAGGCTATCTTCTTCATGTCAATCATCCTTCAATATGTGATGCACGAACGCTGCGGCTCCGTAACCGTTGTCTATATTGACCACGGCTAGTCCTGTAGCGCAGCTGTTCAGCATAGTCTCAAGTGCGGACCTGCCCTCTCTCGCAGTACCGTATCCAACGCTCGTTGGTATACCGACCACCGGAGTGCCTATCATGCCGGAAACAATGCCGGGTAACGTTCCGTCCATCCCCGCGGCCACTATCACCACATCGGACTCTCTCAATTCCTGCAGGTTGGGAAGCAGCCGGTGTATCCCGGCGACTCCAACATCGTAAAGCCTCTCGACAGAATAACCCAGTTCTTCCAGAGTGACAGCGGCTTCCTCTGCTATAGGAACGTCGCTCGAGCCTCCTGTAACGATAGCTACATCACCCTCTACATCCAATTCTATTTCGCCGACTGCTATGATACCAGCTTCCTCGTGAAACTTCACGTCATCTCTGACCGACCTGACCGTTTCAAAGTTTCTCTTAGAAGCTCGGGTGAACAACCTATCTCCTTCTTTGGCTATATTTTTAAGC
>JAGXLI010000052.1 GCA_018334755.1 Thermoplasmatota archaeon | reverse complement strand
CGGCTCGCCGAAATCCTGGTCTTTCAACGGTTTCAATATATCGGAGAACTTTTTTCTAGCTTCGTACTGTTCGTACTTCTCTTTCAATTTTAAACCGGACTCGGGGATCTCGGGAAATCCTCTCCACTTTACATCCCGGGGCTTAAAGACCTTTTCTATTACCTCTAAAGCTTTTGGGTTACCTTCTTCTTTGACCACTCTTCCGTATTCGTTCTCCACTTCGCTCCTGCTCTCCTGTACCTGTCTCAAGAGCATCAGAACGCTAAGAAGTAAGTCTAAAGGTTCGAAACCCGCCACCACCTGAGGTATAGAGTACTTCTCTGAAAATGGTTCATAAGGTTTGGTCCCTATAATGGTGCTGACATGGCCCGGCTCTATAAGACCGTCCAGATCCACTTCCCCCATCTCTAAGATCGCTTCCAAAGCGGGCGGGATCACTCTATTGCAGGAGAGTATGCTGAAGTTCTCAGGCGGTCCATTCGCGATGACGCTTGCGGTCGCTGGGACCGTGGTCTCGAATCCGACGGACATGAAGACAATTTCATCTTCTCTTTTTTGGGCCAATTCAACCGCGTCATCGATGCTGTAAACGATCTCTACATCTGCCCCTTCACTCCTGACTTCTGAAAGCGTCTTGTCAAGGCCTGGAACGTTTATCATGTCTCCAAAAACGGTTATCGTTATCCCCTCTTCGGCCAGTTTGATCATCTCCTCTATCTCGCGCTGGGTAGTGACACAAACCGGACAGCCAGGACCCTGGATGATCTCCACGCCTGCCTTCTCCAGCATCGGCTGAAGGCCGTGTTTGACCAGCGTGTCCTGATGGGTCCCACAGACGTGCATAAGTTTTATCTCTTCGTCCGCCTCTTCTATCTCTTTTATGATGTCTTCAGCTTTTTCTTCATCTCTGAACTTGAATTGATCCAGATCAGGTTTCATCATCTTCCTCCACTGCAGTTACGCCCACTATCTTGGTCTCTTTTCCCTTTATTATATCGGGGTTCGAACCGCACTCGGGGCACGAGATGACCGGCACGTTATAATGAAAGGCGGGGTCATCGGAATAGTTCACGCTTCCCTCGTAACCGCACTCTTCGCATCTCACCTTCGACTCCACGTTGATGACCTTCAGTTCTGCCCCCTCTAGGATAGTATCTTTACTCAGAGTTCTGAAGGCGAATTTGAGCTGTTCGTTCCCTAAGAAGGAAAGTTCTCCGACTTCTATCCTCACTTCTTTCGCTTTGTTCACGCCTTTCTCTTCCAGCTCGTCCAGGAGTGCTGAAACGAGCTGACGCATGACCGAGTACTCGTGCATCGTTTCCTTCCTATATGCTTCCATAATAAACTCTTTCCCCTCGCTTATAGAGATCTGTTTTCGGTATTTTCCAACATGTCCAAAACAATAATTAAACCCCTATCGATAGAGCATTATGATCCTCATAGCCCATGGCGGAGTGGGAAGTCCAAGGGATAAAAGCGAAAAGGTCGAAAAGGCCGTCGAAAGGGGTTACGAAGACGGCATGTCGTTTTTTGAAGCTGTTGTTTCCGTCGTAGCGGAGCTAGAGAACGATCCTTATTTCAACGCTGGAAAAGGTTCCAGATTGAGGCTAGACGGCTCTATACAGATGGACGCCGCGGTACAGTCCCAAGAAGATATCGGGGCCGTTGCAGCCGTTGAAGACATCGCCAATCCGGTAAGGGCAGCGGAGATAATACACGACTCCCCGTATCTTGTCGTGGCCGGGGACGAAGCTACAGAACTGGCCAAAAATCACGGTTTGAAGGAAAGAGATCTGAAAACAGAGAAGAGAGAGGAAGAACTGGAAGAGATGAGAGAAAAGCTGGGTGAAGAAGAGGACCTGACTGAAACAAAGAAGTTCTATGACAAGATAAAAGGAGGGACCGTCGGCTGCGTGGCTTATGAAGAAGGGAAAACAGCGGCCGCGGTCTCAACGGGAGGCGCGAGTTATTCTATCAGGGGTAGAGTCGGAGACAGCCCTCTGATAGGGAGCGGCTTTTACGTTGGTAAAAACGGTGCTGTTGTGGCTACCGGCAAAGGCGAGGAGATAATAAGGCAGCTCTCCTCCAAAAGGTGTCACGATCTGATAGAAGAGCACGGTTTAGAAGTCGCCTGTGAGAAAACTATAGAAGAGTTTCCAGAGGAACATTCTTTGGGTCTGATCGCGGTGAACTCTGAGGGGGAATCTTCTGCTAACAACAGGGAGATGGCCCAGGCCGTTTTGAGGACCGATAAATAATTAAATTTAAATGTAAGAAGGAGTTAAGAATCTTATAACAGAGCGCTCTGAATATAGAGATGGGATAAATCGTGAAGGACTTCTATAAGACACTGATAGAATATATCGAATACAAAGGTTATACTCCTGTCAAGAGTGAAGAGGGTAAGATTATAGTAGAAAGTGAAAAGAAGGAGAAAGACGCATTAAGGGACGACCTAGAGATAGATGAATTGAGATTTGAAGAGGACGAGGAGAAGATAACGATGGTCGTGGTCAGTCCTGTAGTGCACGAAGACGACCTTCTCCGGCTCGAAGAGGCCGACGGACATAGGATATTGGTCAGTCCTGAGGAAGTGCCGCCAGAGACTAGAGATTCGATCCCTGACGATGTGGAAATATGGGATCGCGGGGAACTGATCCCGAGATTTGGAGAGATGGTTCTGGAAAAAGCACTTTTGAAGGGAGAGGACGAAGGTATAGAAGGGATAAAAGGTCCTAAAGAGGAAGTTGACTTCGATATAGAACACGAGGGCGGAGAGAGGATCTTATCACCTATCATCGACTTTGAGGATGTGTCGGAGGTAGGTGAAAAAATCGCGAACGGTTTCAAATATACTTTAGAATTGGTCCCTCATTACCTTTACACCTACGAGGTCAAAAAAGACGAGGGATCAGAAAGTGGAAAGCTTTATCTGAACGCGATCTCCGGCAAACCCAATTTTTGGGAAAGGCCCTTTGAAAGCATAGATAAGATAAAAAGGTCTCACGTGAAGATGGAGCCGAATATTTCTGAAGGTGAGAGTACTGAAAAAGCATTGGATGCCGTAAAGGATAATTACTCCGAAAAGAAGGTGAAGAAGTGGGAGGAGGACGGTACCACGATAATGGAGAAGGAACGTGAAGAACCTCAAGAGGAAGATGTAGAGTTGGAGAAGAAAGGGATGATCTACGTTCCGATGTGGGCCATCGAAGGTACCGAGAAGATACTCGTCATAAACGCGGCGAGAGGTAAGATCGAGAGAGCGATAACTTAACTACTTTTGATCGATTTTTCTAGGATGGAGATCCCCTCGTCAACTTCTTCTTCATTCAGATCTAGAGGAGGTCTGAATCTGATGGATCTTTCTCCGGATTTCAGGATCAGGAGGTTCCTCTCGAAGGCTTCTTCTTTCACATCGTCCCTGATATCCGTGGTGGGAAGGTCGAAGGCACACATCAGACCTTCCCCTCTAACGTTGGAGACCGCGTTGAGATCTTCCTGTAAATCCAGTAGTGCATCCTGTAGGTAATTGCCGACTTCCTCTGCATTCTGTACAAGGTTCTCCTCTTCGATTATCTCCAGGTATTTTGTGGCTCTGAACATATCGACGAGATTACCACCCCAGGTCGAGTTGAGTCTGCTCGATTCCTCGAAACAGTGATCTTCAACCTCTTCCACCCTTTCGTTCGACATGATCCCGCAGACCTGAGATTTCTTTCCATAGGCGATCATATCGGGTTCGAAATCATAGTTCTGATAGGCCCACCATTCACCGGTCAAGCCCATCCCTGCCTGTATCTCATCTAGAACGAACATTATCTCGTTTTCATCGCATATCTTTCTCAATTTTTGGAAGAACTCCGAGCGGAAATGCTTGTCTCCTCCTTCGCCCTGGATCGGCTCGATTATCAGTGACGCGATATCTTCACCTCTCTCTTCTATGGCCTCATTTATCTGTTCTATACTCCTCTGTTCCTGCTTTTTGACGTCTTTTTTTACCTCTTCTGTCACCGGGAACCTCAAGGCGGGGGCTTCGACACGGGGCCAGTCGAACCTTGTGAAGTATTTATATTTTCTCGGATCGAAAGTGTTAGTCAGGCTGAGAGTATATCCGGACCTTCCGTGGAACGAGTCCTCGAAGTGGATGACCTGGTGACCGAGCTCCTCTTCTTTACCTCTTTTAAAATTCTTCTTGATCTTCCAGTCCATGGCAGTTTTCAATGCATTCTCTACCGCTAGAGTTCCACCGCTGATGAAAAAGAAATGTTCAGCCCAGCCCGGGGCGGCGGTCTCCGCAAATTTCTTAGTGAATTCTGCTATCTCTTGAGTGTATATATCCGTGCTGGAGGGTTTGTTCACGGCTACGCTAGCAAGACGGTCTAGAAAATCATCTTCACGTAATTTAGGATGATTATGCCCTATCGGAAGTGTGGCGTAAAAAGTGAAAAGATCTAAATATTCTTCGTCACGCATCGCGTCGTAAAAATAACTTCCATGGCTTTTTTCGTAATCATATATCAGGTCCTGTCCATCTCCAATAGTGTACTCTTTCATAACATCATGTACCTTATCAACTGGTATCCGACTCATGGTATCACTAAACCGGAAGAAGAGGAGGTATTAAAAATATTTGATAGTATTGGAACGGTTTTCAATAGACTACGAAAAGTATCAGGGCGATAACAGCGAATAGGATGGGAAATAGGATCGCGGGGATCCAATATTTTTTATCCTCTTTTTCCGTCACTTCTTCTGGGACCTCTTCTTCTTCTTTTGGTTCTAAAGATTCTACCTGGACCGGTTTTCTCTTGGGTTTCTCCTTTTTAGGTCTTTCTGGGACCTCTTTTGATTTCTTCGGCCTCGGCTTTTTCTTCTTCTTTTTCTTTTTAGATGGTTTGGGTGGTTTTGTCTCCTCTATCTCTTTGAATACCTCTTCCTTCTTTGTAGATTCTTCTTCTTTGAGAGGTTCTATCTCCTCTTCAATCTCCTCTTCGACTTCTTCTTCTACCTCGAATTCCTCTTCCCCTGCAAAATCGTCGATCCTTTTTATTACGAGGTTGGCCATCTCTTTATCTATATCAGCCTCTTCTTTCAGGTGGGTAGGACCGGTCTTGACGACGTCCTTGAGCGTGTGATAACCCGCCTTGTATATCTTCTCACCGATTATAGATTTGATCCCGCACGTTTTTCTAGAGAAATCCACGACGCTTTCCTGGCCCAGCTCTTCTTTGTCCATCTGGGCGAATTCTCTTTCATCCTCTATATATCTCAACAGTTTTTCCGCTCTCTGTTTGGCTTTTTCGTGCTCCCCGTCTTCAAAGTATTCTTTGATCTCCTCGACCTTTCGATTATATATGGAAAAATCCACTATATCGCTGTTCTCGTCGATCTCGGTCTTTATGGTTTCGAGCTGCTCAGAAACTTCTTCCGCTGCTCTTAAATCCCCTCTCAGGGAATCTAAAGCTTCGAAACCCTCACCTAGAGCACCTTCCTTCCGGGACAGGTCTATCTTTGCTAAAGATCCTTCGAATGTTTCTTTTATCGTTACGGGGATCTCAGCTTCATCTATCCGCCTTCTCAAATGCTCGGTATCTTTTTCCAGTTCTTCCGTGCACGTTTCACATCTCTCTTCAGGGTAAACTAAAGAGCCGCATCTGCCGCATTTCTCGATGAGCTCGTCCACGTTCGTCAGTATCTCTCCCGCTCTCTTCTCACCGATACCTTTGATATCGGTCAGATCATCCTTATCGAACTGAACTAGATCTTTGACCTCGTCTATTTCAAGTTCGTCCCTCAATCTTTCCGCCCGTGATCCACCGACACCTTTGATGCTCGTTATGTCGGGACCTTCGGTCTTTTCTGGGGCCTCTTCAACATCTTGTTCTAAAGAATCTAGAGCTTCAAAATCGAGTTCTCCTTCCTCTCTTTTGGCTTCGATCTCTTCGAGAGATTCTCTAAAGTCTTCTTCCAATCCCTCGGGTATGGCTTTTTCTTCTAACCGATCCTTGAACTCCTCTACCCCTTCTTTCAACTCTTGAGAACAGCTCTCGCATACTTCTTCCGGATAAGTGATAGATTCACAGCGGTCGCATCTTTCTATTAAGTCTTTCACGCTCTCCAGTATCTTCTCCGCTCTTTTCTCCCCGACCCCCGGGACCTGTTTTAATTCCTCCTTCGAGAGTTGAACCAGTTCCTTTATCTCCTCTATATCGAGGTTTTTTCTCAGTTTTTCTGCTCTAGAAGGACCTACTCCCTTGAGCCTTTCTAACTCACCTTTCTCGGAGGCCATATTGTTAACTTATAGCTATCGGTGTAAATATAGGTTTTGATGTTCCTCAAGAAAAGATCTGCATTCTACCTGGTATCACTTCAAGATGATCTTTGGTCGCCTTGAACATTTTTAGAGGAGCCGCGATCGGCTGAGTAGAGGAAGAATCAGTCCGTGGTTCGGGGTTTTCTAGGAATCCGGGATCGTTGATCTCTCTAGAACTATCTTTATTTGTCACTATGTCTTTGTCGTTATTCTTCAAGGACCGATCCTCTTCGTGATTTACAGTGTTGGAAGAGCTCGTGAAACTCATCTCTCCCTCGGAGACCATGACGTCATCGATGAATATGGCTCTTGGCAGATTTTGGTCGTCAAAAGAATCACTGTTATTGGTGAAGACTCGGAACCTGATGATAATCCTCTCACCTATCCAGCCGGAAAGGTCGGCGTTGAGTCTCTGAAGCGTTGAAGAGTTGACCCAGCCGTAACTACTGCCGTCTTCCGTCTCGCCGGAGTAATCCCCGGGATCGCCGCTGGCTCCCCAGGCAGTTCTCACGCCGTAAGTCAAGGAGTCCCAGGTCCTACCGTTGTCCTCGGAAACCTCAACTCTCAGACCATCCGGTGGAAGACCCGCAGACTCTTCAATATTGAACTTGATATGAGCAGTCAATCGTGGATTTTCCGAATTTCCCAGGTAGATCGGCTGGGTATAAAGACTCGAATCGATCCCTCCTGGGAGTTTGTCTTTGCCACCATTTTCAGTAGTGAATATCCAGTAGTGGCCGTCACCCGTTCCTCTAGTGTGATCCATGTAGTCGCCTGGACTACCATAATAATTCGTTATACCCATCTCATCTAGATCCGATTCGCTGGTTAGATTCCAGTAGGATGGTCCATCACTGCTCCACTCAGAAGAGACCTTGAATCTCACGTTGTCAAGATACCATCCCCTGTTGGCCTCCCAGCCATCATCTCTAGTGATCCCGCCGAGCTGTGCCATCATGAAGACCACTCGGATCTCATCATGATTCTCTAGGAACTGTTCGTTTCGAGTGATATCGACGGAGGCGTAGCTCCAGTCGAAGGTCCTGTCGGCGCTTCTCCCGTTGAAGACCCAATACGGAAGGTCACCGTTAGTGTCTCTCAGCCCGTCGTCTGCATGGGTGAGGTTCGGTCCACCTGAATCGCTCTGTTCTTCGACCCTCTCGATATTCAAGTTCCCTGTATAGGATTGATCAGGTTCGACGTACAATCTGTTATCCTGTTCCCAATCCCAACTGCCGCTGTCTTTTCCCCAGAGGTAGATGAAGCCTCCCGTGGTGCCCCCAGTCATCTTATATTTATGTCGGAACTCCAGATCTGCACTTCGGAGTCCCTCGATAGATCCAAGATCGACTGAAGGCGTGGTGAAGTACCTGTAAGTTCGATTCGTACCGATGTTTTCAGCGTATTCCTTATCTTCTTGGGAATAGTCTATTTCATAAGTGAAAGAAATGTCGTCTAACCATAATTCTGCACCAGTTCCATCATTTTCGAACTCAAAAGTAAATTCTTCCCTTCCAGTGATCTCATTGAAGATCGATCGACCATGATACGCCCCATAATCGTTTCCTTTGCCAGTGGTCTCTGTCATTCCAGAGAAAACTGTGTTACCATTTACCTTCAATCCAAGACTAGCAGAGTTCGTCCCGGATTCTTTGGTGTAAAGAAGGAAGTTAACATATGCGTCGGTGATTTGATAAGTACCGTTTAATTCATTCAAGGTTTCTTTTGGGTCTACTGTATTTGAGATCGTCTCGCCAGGGTCCCCTGTTATATGTATTCTAGGATTTTTACTATACATAAGCTGATTGTCATACACAAATCCAAAACTATCGTACCCTTCATAGCCGGGAACAAAACTTGGGTCCTGGGTAGTAAATGCATCAGCGTAAACGAAAAATTCCGTTTTATTTATAGCGTTAGAGCCTCCTAATAAAGTATCTTGAGTCTTTGCAGAATCTAGCTTATCAGTCTCAGGACCCTCTTTATCAAGTCCTACCCTTGGATTAGGATCTGGAACAGATTTTAGTTCACCCCTGGTAGAGCCCTGCAACATCTGGAAGTAAGTCAAGAAAATATTCTTTAATTTACTCGTGTCATTTTCTAGTACCCCATAAGAGAAATTTCCTGTCGATGTTTTAGACACCCAGTGTTGTCTACTCTCGGCCTCGTTATTTATCGATATTGTCAAAATGTTATAGGGAATACCGAGTAAACCATGGTCGCCGTCGCCGTCTCTATCATCGTACCAATTATAAACACCCTGTTCGTCCGGTTCTTCACCCACCCCTCCACCTGGAGCATATTTGTACTCTGGACCATCACTCCCATCTTGGCTGCTTATCCCGTTCGTCAGAGAGATTATCCCTTTGACTGCTTTATCCCTTCCATATCTATCTAAATCGTACACTGCATAGGAAGTTGTATCAAAAAAGGCTTTCTGCTGAGATGCTTGGTCAAGGCTGTTTATTACCCCCTTTATGGTGCTTTTATCAGAGGAAGTATTTGTCCAGGCCTTGTCCTCATTAAGGGATATATGCCTTTCTGTGGTTGTCCCTTTTCCAAAAGAAAAAATGGAAATTCTATCTCCTTTCCGAGTTTCATCCACTATCGCCTTCGCAGCGTCTTGAGCATCATCTATGGCCTGTTTTGCCATGGTCCTGTCAAATACCAATACAAAGTCTATCGGTCTCCTCTTACCCTCTTTCTTCGGATCGCCGGGGCCTTCGCCCATCCAGTACGACCGAGGAGGGGAGTAAGAAGCGTTATCGGTGAATTGGTTGACATCCTCGTGGGTAGTTGGATATACACCTTCTTCCTTGCCGTGATGGGTATTTCCATCGACATCCGTGGTTCCGCTTTTACTCCAGTCCCAATCTTCTTTTACATCACTGTCCAGTCCCTCTCTACCGATGAAATTTAATGCCGAGGATCCGTCTATATTCATCAAAGTCGAATCGTGGTTCCATTTACCGGTTCCGTTCTCCATGTCATCCCAGAAGTAATAGACAGGTTTAGTTAAAGTAGCGTGATTGTGGAACTCCATTATCTCTCCGTCCTTGCCTCCTATCTCCTTGACGAGGCCGAGCGGATCGACCTTGACTCGGATAGGTCTATCTCCTCCCTCTACGGGCTCCCAACTGAATTCAGCGGTGGTAGAATTGGCTTCGATTTCGAAGTAAGTGCTGCCGTCGTTAGATGTCCTTCGTGAGGAGCCTACGAAGATAGAATTGCTGCCGACGTGATAATCTCCCTCCTTCAATCTCACCATCACTGATTCGCCGTCATAACCTATGTTCTCTATATCGACGGTTACTTTATACATCCGCGAAGTCTGTGGATGACTAGAGGAAAATTCTACGTCAAGTTCGCTCACTCTAAATTCAGACTCTTCTTTTTTCAAGCCGAAGTACCAGAGAGAGGTATAGATGATTTCTTCTCTCGCGCTTTCGGCTGTTGTATTAACATCCCCTGCGGGCCAATTGTTCAAAGTACTATCATCCACCACCGGGCCATCGATATCGGCCGGACTTATCCCCAGATAGACATTCTTGGTAGATCTACCATCGTCGTATACCGAAGCAAGATACCTTCCTTTCTCGTCTTTGAAGAGGAACTCTGATCCCGCTAATGAAGAGGTAGCGGTGAATCCGTCTAGACCGCTAGCAGTTATTTCGTACTCCAACCCGTGGCCAAGATCGCTGACTTCTTTACCGATAAGTCGTGAAGATGAGATGGAATTTTTCTGGATGCTCCCTGGATCTACTCCCAAATTCTCTAACAATTTTCCCGCATTCGCGTTTCCGTTATTCCATTCCACTTCTAGATAGCTCAGGATATTCTCTCCTACAAACATCACGTTCGAGCCACTATCATGATTGAAGTAATCCAGCAGATTATTTATATCATTATTCGTGAGGACCATGATGGTTCTTTCTCCCGTAACCCAGTAGATAGCGTTGTAATCTGCCATTTTATCCACAGATGGACCATCTTCTGGCTGGGTATTTCCCCATCCAACGTGATGATAATCATAATTTTTTCCTTCTTCCTGTCCCAATCGCTCGAACGAATCTATCACCTGCTTCGTAGTATTTTCGTTATTTTCCTCTTCAGAAAGGTCCGCATCGACGATCAGCGTGGAATATTGAACGATCACTTTTGTCTCGTCTTCCGTGATATCCAAGTTTTTGTATGTAATATCGTTGTTATCCAAGTTGGTCTCTTCTATCTCGTTGAAGTAATCGGCCACCACCAAAAATTCGTGTTCACCTAATACGTTAGCCATCCAAGTGAAATTCACTTCGGCCGTCCCGCCGTTCTTTGGAATCCGAACCCAAGGATCGTCAGCCACCGGTTCAAGTATCTCCTCACCTCTATCTCTCAAACATCTAACCGTTACGTTCAGATCTGTCGGACCGTTGTTCCTCAAAGTAGCGGTTATGTTAACTTGGTCCTGATACATCGGCGCTGTGTTATCTATCCTCTGGGACGAAACCGCAACGTCGACACCGCTCCGTATAGTTATATTGGCCAGCCATTTGATAACGTGCTGGGCCATGTTGGCTCTTGCTGCAGGGTCGGAGATAGAGCCGAATTTGAAAGAATTGACTGCAGTCCTTTGTCTTGTGTCTGGTTCATAACCTACGCCAACAACATTTCCGGCGGGGTCCTCTAAAGTATCATTATTTTCCACGCCAGGTTCTAGACTCATCAGCTCATGAGCTTTTGATGCTGGATAAACGGGATATTCAAACCGGCCATAAGTTCCGTTCTCATCGTCTTCTGGATTTACAAGCTCACCGCTTATATCTGTTTTATGGAGCTGAGCAGTATCCATCCCGAGTTTATCATCAAGACCGCTCTTGAACGGTATAGTATCAAGGTTTGAACCTACCAGCCATAATTTTCCCTCGTCCTTATCAATAAAGTCGATGAGTTCGTCCTGAGCGTCTTCCGGTAAAGGTCCTGGCTCGGTACTCGATACCACTTTACTCCCGGTAAGCCAGATACATATACTGTATTCGTTGAGTTCAGTCCTATTGGGGTAATCATCTTCTGAGTTCCTTTCGTAAAGCGCGTAATCCAGATTCAACCCAGAGAGAGAGTTGAACATGAGCCCTGTCTCTTCTTTATTCTTAACTGTCAGGTCCTGCACGATCAGTATATTGGGATCGACATATAGAGTGATATTCTTTTGGTTATTTTTAGGTTCGCTGTCCTCTACTTCATTCCCATTTGGATCTTCTAAGGTTGTGTTCAGAGTTAAAATCAGCTCATGATATCCTACACCTTCTATATCGTACCTAGCGGTGAGGTAGGTCGGGGCAGGTCCCCGGTCGAATTTGCTCGTTTCACTGTATTCCATATCCCCGTTATCCGTCAGGTTCCAGTCCGCAGTGTAGTTGACGGCTCCACGGTTGTAGATTTCGGCCTCCACCGTGAATTCGTCACCATGAGTCGGAGAACCTGGATTGTAATCTATCCGCCCTATTGTCAGGTCAGGTTGATAACGCTTTGCCGCTTCTTTTCCCACATTCAAAGTGGTGTAAGCGGGAGATGACTCTAAGCCTCCGCCCTCAGCGGTGATCCTTATACTGTAACTATTATGATTGGCACCTTTGTCCACCTTCAGAGTTAAGTTGAATTCTTCTTCAAAGACATGATTCATCGGTATCTTTTCACTGGCATTGATCGGGTTTTCATTTAGATCTCTGAGTACGCCGTTCTCATGGATGCTCACGTTAACGTTAAGATCCCCTGGATCGAATTCATCCTTGCTTTTGTAGATAGGAGATATGACCTCAGCATTTATGGTTATCTTTTGGCCCGGGACGGCGTAATCTTTCCACTCATCTCCATAATCGATGTACGGATCTCTTATATCTATCAGGTCTAAACCATCTTCAAGTAGAACAGAACTGTATATCACCTTATTGTTATCTTCATCCTGTATCAAGAGTTCCAGGTAAGAATCACTATCGAGAGAAAGATTGTCCTCGATAAGGACTTCTTCACCTATGGACCACGATGATCCGTCGTCGCCTGTCAGTGTTACATTAGAGTCCTCTATCCTGTAACGCTCCGAAACATCGTCTATCAAGATTATAAAATTCAGGTTGTTCGTACGGAGCCAATCTCCACCTTCGTGGCTTATATTGATGTAATCCGTGTCTCCGTTATGTTCGTAGTTTGAATTGAAATCCACATAGGTTTCTTCTTCCGGTGGCTCGAGCTCTTGTATCCCCGCGAATACACTGGTAAAAAGGATTACCGTAATGGACAGAGTCAAGATCGCTCCGACGACCTCGGATACGCCTTCCTCGTCATCGAACAGATCTTTCCTCGCTAACATCTTTTCCTCCGCTCCTTGATCCTCTCGGTCCTGAACTCATCTGAGAATCTGATCGTCTTCATATCTCCAGCTTTCAGTCTTGGTGCGGAAGGAGCGTTATAACGAAGATCTATCTTATTACCTTTTTCTAGATTCAATGGGTCTATTCCTGTTCGGGTATCATAGAATCCTCTATCGATATCATCTCTTGACAGGCTGGAAGTTACTTCCTCATCAGAGATAGCTTCTTCCTTTGAAGCTAAAGTGGTCTGCATGTCCCTTTCTCTCACAACGACATCGTCTATGAAGATGGCTTTCGGCAGGGTGGTATCATCATACGTGTCTGTTAGATTGGTGAAGACCCTGAATCTCAGGATTATATTCTCACCTCGCCAACCGGACAGATCGGCGTTGAGTCTCGCCAAAGTACCGCTGTTGACCCAGCCGTAGTTACTAGCATCGTCAGTCTCACCGGAGTAATTCCCATGTTGACTGTCGCCGCTGGCACCCCAGCCCGTTCTTATACCGTATGTTAAGGAATTCCAGGTCCTTCCGTTGTCGTCCGAAACTTCTATACGAAGACCGTCGGGTGGAAGACCTGCAGCCTCGTCGATATTGAACTTCATGTAAGCCCTCAATTCTGGATTGTCAGCGTTTGTTAAGGCGATGGAAGATGTGTAAAGACTAGTGTCCACCCCTTGAGGCAGGGAATCTTCTCCAGCGTCGTTCCTAGTATACATCCAGTAATGACCAGTCTCGTTGCCATAAGTGTTATCATAATATTTTCCTGGATCAGAGGGACTGTTGAAGCCTTTTTCATTTACCAGTTCATCTTTACTAACTCTCATCCAGTATCCTTTATCGTTTTGAGGTATAGTCCCGGTAGAATCTCTAGTGACCTTGAGATTGACGTCATCCACGTACCATCCCATCTCTGGCTGCCATCCCTCTTCTTCACTGATTCCTCCCATCCTCGCATAGAGGAACGCTATCCTTACATGGTCGAAGCTGAAGTCATCAAGGTAATCACCGAGAGGTATCTCGGTATAACGCCAGTCAAAGGTACCGCTCTGACTCTTTCCATTAAAACACCAGTAAGGCAGTTCTCCGTTCGCATCTACCAGTCCATTGTCGTTCAGTGGTCCTCCACTATTTTTTTCGCTTTTAACTGCATCGAACTTAAGGTTGCCAGTGTAAGATTGTTTTGGTTTTAGATATATCCTGTGGTCGCGGTCCCAATTCCAACTGCCACTGTCTGAACCCCACAGGTAGACCACTCCCCCGTTGGTACCTTCAGTCATCCAGTACTTTGTCCAGAACGAGAGGGTCATGTCTTCCGCGTCCCTGATTTCTGTTGGGTTGGTGGTCAATAATCGGTAGTCTCTTCTCTTTATGTCATAGGTTTCCGGATCAGTGCTATCATCTCCTCCTCCGCCCCCGCCACTGTCCGAAGTACCAGTAATGGTTATATCGTCCATGTGCCAGTAATCTGAACCGCTACTCCCGTCGATCTGTCTGAATCTTAGTTGAAAAGTAGCATGGAGAGCATCACTTCCTAGATCGACTGGACTTCCAGTTTTATCTACGATCTCACCATCGGATATCGAGGAAGATTCGAAGAAATCGATCTGCTTCCAGTTCCCGCTATCGTCGAGATATTCAAAATATAAATCTTCACCATAATTTGGATCCTCACTGAAGGAATCGTCCCCCTTACGGACCCAGTAACCAACTTTTGCCGAAGAGTAGCCGCTCAAATCTATCGTTGGCGAAGTAGACATTACTTCTCCACCGCTAGTATACATCGAATAACTACCTGAGTTAGAGGTATCTGTATTCGCCCCTGCAAATCCTCCGGAGCCGCTATCAGTCCAAGGTGATAGGTCCCCATCTTCAAAGTCGTCCTCCCAAACTGTTGTAGCGGTCAATTCGTCTTTAGAAGATTGAGGTGTGATCTCCCCCGGATTGACACTTTTGAGGCCTCCGGCTTCACTTTTTACTGACTTCACGAAGTTCTTGAAGATTTTCTCCAGCTCATTTGGGTCGTTAGTATGGTTGTACCAGTTGAGCTTAGAAGTCTGTGCTCCTCCGGGTTCACTGTCTCCCCCGCTCCATCCAATCCACTTCCAATCTGGATCTACGGAGCTTCCCAGACCCACTGCATTGGTGTTCCATGGCATACCTAGACATCCATACTCGCCGTTGTCGTTGGAAACGGATAAAGTATCACCCGTGTAAGGGGAATCATAATTGTCCCAGTCTACCGTCTGACTTTCCCAGTCGTTCTGGTATGCGTACTGGTCTTTAGAGGAATCTTCATCTGGTGCATGTGTATAATCATCCTCATCACTATTTGATGCTCCGTCTGTCATACCTATGAATCCTTTTACAACATTTGATCCACGGCCATTTGCCATCATGTACTCTCCTGCCATAGCACTAGTGTCGTAAAGAGCAGTACTTCCGCCGGTACTCCAGCTCCTTATCGTACTGTTTATTGTGTTTTTATTGCTCTCTGTATCTTCTCC
>JAGXLI010000094.1 GCA_018334755.1 Thermoplasmatota archaeon | reverse complement strand
GAGGAATGATAACAGAGGGCGCGAGAGGCGAAGGCGGCTACCTGAAGAACGAAGACGGAGAAAGGTTCATGAAGGATTACGCCCCCGAGGCGATGGAATTGGCCCCCAGGGATATAGTGGCCAGAGCTATAATCACCGAAGCCGAAGAGGGAAGAGCTTTCGAGGACGAGTACGTTCATCTCGATCTGACACATCTTGGAGAAGAGAAGATAGACGAAAGGCTGCCCGGCATAAGGCAGATAGCTCGGGATTTCGCGGGAATCGATCCCGTTGAGGAACCAATACCGGTCCAACCGGGCCAGCACTACTCCATGGGAGGCATCGACGTGGACATTAACGGTAGGACCGACATTAAAGGGCTCTATGCAGTGGGAGAATGCGCCTGCGTCAGCGTCCACGGAGCCAACAGGTTAGGCGGCAACTCGTTACTCGAAACGGTCGTTTTCGGCAGAAGGGCCGGAAAAGAGATAGGCGAAACAGTAGAGAAAAAAGAAAGAGACAAAATAGCTATCAAAAAAGCGCTAGAAAAGGACAGAGAAGAGATAAACAGTTTACTTTTTGAAGAAGGCGAAATCCTTTACAGCGATCTTTTAGAAGAGATCCGAGAGACCATGTTCGAACATTTCGGCGTTTATAGAGAGGAAGAGTCGATGAAGAAGGGCCTCTCAAAGATCAGAGAGCTGAAGGAGAAATACGGTACCGTTCACATCGACAATGAGAATGAAAAGTTCAATACTGCTTTGGTAAGGACACTCGAACTGAAAAGCATGTTGAATATAGCCGAAGTCGTGGCTATAGGTTCCGTAGAAAGAGAAGAGAGTAGAGGTTCGCATTTCAGGAGAGATTTCCCTGAGAGAAGAGACGAAGAGTATCTCTGCCACACGATGGTCGAGAAAGGGGAAGCAAAACCTGAATTACATTACGAAGACGTAACTCTCGGGCGGTTCGATGTAAAGGAGCGTGAATATTGATGAAGTTCAAGATTTACAGGTATGACGGGGAAGAAGAAGATTACGATACCTACGAAGTTCCACACGAAGAGGGCCAGACGATCCTGGACGCTTTATTCTATGTTCAAGAGAATCTGGACGACTCGCTTTCGTTCCGCTATTCATGTAGAGGGGCTGTCTGCGGTTCCTGTGCCATGCTGATCGACAAGGTCCCGAGGTTGGCATGCAGGACCCAGGTCGAAAAGGTGAAAGAGCAAAAGAGCGAATTAGAACATTACAAGGCCCTAGATCAAGGTGAAAAGCTCTCTGAAGATCAAATCCTCGTGGAGCCGCTCCCTCATCTGGAAGTCGAAAAAGACCTGATTGTTGATATGGAGAAATTTTACGAGAATTACGAGAAGATAGAACCTTACTTGAAATCAGAGAAAGAGCCCGAAAAAGAGCATCGGATGGACTCAGAAACTGTGAATGAACTCGAAGAATACACCAACTGTATATTATGCGCTGCCTGCTTCGGCAGCTGCCCGGTCAACGGGGAAGATGAGGATTATTTTGGACCCGCGGCCCTCGCAAAACTATACCGCTTCCATATCGATCCCAGGGATAGCGAAGATAGACTGGAACTGGCGGATGAAGAGAACGGATGGTGGGCCTGTGATTTCTACACGAACTGTAAAAAGGTCTGTCCCAAGGACGTGCCGCCCAACTTCAGTATAGGTAAAGCGAGGCAGGAGCTGAAGGAGGAAAAAGATGACGAGGACTGAAAAGGACAGCATGGGTGAAAAAGAGGTGCCCGAGGAAGCTTACTACGGCGTTCAAACCAAGAGAGCACTCGAAAATTTTCTCGTCAGCGGATCGACCGAAAGTCCCAAGCTTATCCGAGCGTACGTTATGTTAAAGAAAGCCTGTGCCAGAGCGAACGTGAACTGTGACAAGTTAGACGAAGAAAAGGGAAGATACATAGAGAAAGCATGCGATGAGATCATCCAAGATGAGTATGAAGATCAATTCGTCGTGGACGTTTACCAGGCCGGGGCTGGAACTTCTTTCAACATGAACGTCAACGAGGTCATCGCCAACGTGGCTCTAGAACTCATGGGAGAGAACAAAGGCGAGTACGACAAGATACATCCCAACGACCACGTCAACATGTCGCAGTCCACGAACGATACGTTTCCAACAGCTTCTCATATAGCGATCATCGAGGCATCTGAAACTCTATCATCCATCTTAGTATCGCTCGCAGATGCTTTCCAGTCCAAGGGAGAGGAGTTCATAGATATAGGCAAATCGGGCAGGACACATCTGATGGACGCCGCTCCGGTCACTTTAGGAGATGAATTCCTGGCCTACGGTTCGGCCATAGAGAGGGCGAATAAAAGGCTAAATAGATCGAAGCAAACTCTCCTCGAGTTACCTATAGGCGGAACGGCTACGGGCAGCGGATCTACCACTCCTAATGGTTTCAGGGATGAAGTGATAGAAGAATTGTCAAAAATTCTCGATAGGGATTTTAAACCGGCAAAAAATTCATTCGAGTTGATACACAGCCGCTCTTTGATGGCAGACTACTCTTCTTCTTTGAAGGACCTAGCTTCGGAACTGATCCGCATCGCTAACGATCTCAGACTTTTAGGATCAGGACCGAGAACCGGTATCGCCGAGATAGAGATTCCAGAAGTTCAGCCCGGTTCTTCCATGATGCCTGGAAAGGTTAATCCCAGTATGGCCGAATGCTTGAACATGATATGTTTCCAGATCTTGGGAAGAGACACTTCTGTCAGCATGGCCAACCGGGCCGGACAGCTGGAGATGAACGTGATGGTACCTCTCATGACGTACAACATCATAGATTCGATCGAACTCCTGCAGAACTATCTACCTGTCTTCGAGGAGAAATGTATCCGTGATATAGAAGCTAACGAAGAGACCTGTCGAAACAATCTGGAAAGGACTCCAGCTCTTGCAACTCTACTATCTCCGAAGATCGGTTATCTGAAGGCGGCGGAACTCGCTAGAGAAGCTAAAGAGAGAGACATGTCGATACCTGAATTGGCAAAAGAGAAGGACGTTCTGCCGGAGGAAGAACTGAAAGAAATATTTGACCTGGAAGAGATCACGAAGAGCAAATATAGTTTTGGAGAAAGAAAAACAATTCTATAATATCGATGTAGTGTTAGCCCGATTCCCATTCAAGTATTAGTTCGTTAATATCTTCTATTATTGATTTTAACTTTTCTCTTTCTTTAGAATTAGGTTCATACTCTAAGCTGAGGATCACGTCCTTTCTCATCTCGTCATCTTCTCGTAAAAACCTTAAGAAAAACTCGGTATACTCTAACTCCATTATCACGCCTTCACATTCTTGGTTATAAGAATCAGAAATCAACTTCGCCGCCCCTGCAGGTAGCCCATAATATTGGTTATGAGCCTGGAAGTCTCCCTCCTGAGTAGTGTGAAGGACGTACCCTTCGGAATCGAAGATGCTTATCTCTTCGAGTGCGTATTCGTTTTTGATTTCAGAAAGATTTTCTAGTAATTCCTTGTTTTTCATCTCTTATCAACCTCTCTCTTTCAATTATATACAAGCTTCCTCTACGGCCTTATATTCCTAAGATTATATAACGATTATGATGTTTATATTATAGAGGAGAGGCGAGCTACGCTGGAATTAAATTGAGATTTTCGGAAAAATTGTGATTTATTTTTTTCTAAACCTTAATCGATATAATTCTAGAAGACTTTCTCATTCTAGGAATTGCGTTCCTTGAAAGAAGAGCGTGGAATCACCTATCTCTTAGTAATAGCCAAAGCTTTCACCATCTTGGATCTCTATCTAACCTTGACCATGCCACTGAGGGGTTTCACCGAAGCTAACCCCGTTATGCGTTTGGTTCTCATGAACCTTGGTATGGTAGTTTTTCTTGTCGTCAACGCTGTCTTGTCCTTGCTGTTGCTCGGATTCCTTGTTTGGAGATCTATCGAGATTATAAATGACATTGATTTATGTGAAAATAGGTCCTTATAGAGGATTTGAAATGATGTCTTTGCCTTGATCTATCTATAGCTGAGTTTTGTAGACTTAAACAAAGTGGGCCCCT
>JAGXLI010000093.1 GCA_018334755.1 Thermoplasmatota archaeon | reverse complement strand
GGGACGTGTGCTCTTCCGATCTGGGAACGTGGCTAATTTTTTGATGATAATAAAAGAGAGAGGTGTCAAAACCGCCTTGGCTATCTTGGGATTTATCATACCTTTCGCTTTCTTCATAGGCGGGCTTTTAAGGCATATAATGGATTTCTTCAGGTGGCTTTTATGAGTGAGTACAAATGTCCTTTATGCGGAAACGAATTTGACCAAGAAGGTGTCTCGGCCTGCAGAGGGTGTCCTCTCAGCGGCGGCTGTAACCTGGTAAGGTGTAGCAACTGCGGATATGAATTTGCCCCGGGAGTTGATGAAAGATGAGCGAGGAAGTTACAAAAGTGGATATCGACGAGGGACTCGAAATACTCTGGACCCTGGAAGAGGAAGGTAAAAAGGACAAGGAGAGTTTCGAACGCAGGTTTTCTGAAAGTACGGGGGGGAAGGATCACAGGAAAAGATTCAGACACGGCTATAAGAAAAAGGTGAGTGAACAGGTGCTTAACACACTGGTGGAAAAGGACTTTGCCGAGGTTGCTGGAGATGAGATCAAATTGACCGAGAAGGGCAGAGACAAAGCAAGAGAAATAGTAAGGCGGCACAGGCTGGCCGAGCGGTTGTTCAGGGACCTTCTAGACATGGGGAAGGAAGAGATAGAGAAGCCGGCCTGCGAGTTCGAACACCTGTTGTCAGAAGAGGTGACGGATCAGATATGTACCCTTCTAGGCCACCCTAGAGAATGCCCGCACGGTCTCCCAATACCGAAGGGAGAGTGCTGTACCAGCGGGAAGAAAACTGTCGAACCGGCGATCATGCCGCTTTCCAAAGCTCCCACCGGTGAGGAGGTCGAAGTCGCTTACATAACGACCGAAAGTCATCCGAGGCTGCACAAATTGCTGTCCTATGATATCGGGCCCGGATCGAAGATAAAACTGCATCAAAAAGAGCCGGTCTATGTGATAAAGAGCGGAGAGACCGATATAGCACTAGAGGAAGAGATCATAAAGGACATCTTCGTCAAAAAGTTGTGACCGCTGAATTACCTGTAGCTCAAGAGGAGGGCGTTCATCGTGACCAGAAACGCCATGCCTGCGTCGCCTATGCCCACCGCCATGGAAAGGGTGACGAGACCGAGGACGGCTAACCCGGCCAGTACGGCTTTGACTCCTATCGCTGAATAGATGTTTTCTTTCACCACTCTCATGGTCTTATCGCTCAGATCGAATAAGTACATTAATTTACTCAGGTCGTCTTCCATCAGTGCCATATCCGCCGACTCCATCGCCGTGTCGCTCCCGGCGGCTCCCATCGCCACCCCTATGTCGCTCTCCATAAGAGCCGGGGCGTCGTTTATACCATCTCCGACCATCGTTACAGTGCCTTCTTCTTTCAGCTTTTTGACTTCATCTACTTTTTCTACGGGCAGCACATCCGCCTTGTATCCGTCGATCCCAATCTCTTCAGCTACCGCAGCGGCGGTCTCTTCGTTGTCCCCTGTGATCATCACGGTCTTGATATCTTTCTTTTTCACTTCGCTCATCATATCCTTGACCGCAGGCCTTATCTTGTCCCTCAAACCGATCAGCGCTATCGGTCTTTTTTCGGTACCCAGGACGATGACCGTTTCTCCTCTAGAGGCCATATCTTCCATTTTATCTCTCATTTTTTCAGTCAGATCGAACAGTTCAGGCTTACCTATCCTGTAAACTGAATCTTCGATCTTACCTTTAACTCCCATGCCCGTCAGTGACCTGAAGTTTTTAACTTTATGATCTTCCATACCGGTCCTTTCAAACTTCTCCACGATCGGCTCCGCTAAAGGATGTGTTGAATTGTACTCCAGGCTCGCCGCAATTTTCAACACTTCCCTCTCTTGGGCTTTATCAAGAGTGACGATCTCGCTCATTTCCGGTTCGCCCTCCGTCAAAGTCCCTGTCTTATCGAAGGCCAGTATGGAAGTTTCCCGTATCTTTTCAAGGTACGCGCCTCCTTTGACGAGAACTCCATTTTTGGCGGAACCCGTCACGGCGGAGAGCATGGTCACGGGCGTTGAGACGACGAACGCGCAGGGGCAGGAAAGTACCAGCATGACCAGGGCGCGATACAACCAGGTCTCAAAAGCTAGGTTAAATAATACGGTCGGGATCAAGAGAACGCCGGCGGAGAGCAGCAGGATCACCGGAGTATAATAAGAGGCGAACCTGTTCACGAACTTTTCGGTATCGGCCTTATGGACCTCCGCATTTTCGACGGCACTGACGATCCTGGAAAGCGTGGAATCGACGCTCCTTTTCTCCGTTCGGATCTTGATCGAACCGTTCTTGTTCAAAGTCCCAGCGTAGACCTTGTCCCCAGGTTCCTTTTCCTTGGGGATAGATTCGCCGGTTATAGGCGATTCGTCTATCGCTGAATTCCCCTCCTCTATCTCCCCATCTATGGGTATCCTTTCCCCCGGTTTGACAGCGACAATATCATCTATCTCCACCAGTTTCGGTTCCAGCAGTTTGTATTCACCCTCTCTCAAGACCCTTGCTTTCCCGGGTGAGAGATCTAAAAGGTTCTTCAGCGTCTTTCTACTCCTGAAAACCGAGTAATCTTCTAATGTTTCAGCAAGTGAGAACAAGAATATCAGGACGCCGGCCTCGGTCCAGTAGTTTATAAAAACGGCGCCGACGGCCGCTACCACTACGAGGGAATCAACGTCGAATTTTTTCTCCTCCACCAATTCTCGTATGCCTTCTTTAGCTAGAGGGATGCCGCCGACGGCTACACTTGAGGCCATCAGTATCTCATGCAGGTGCAGACCGCCGATTATCAGGGGATGAAAATCCAGTAATATGAAGAACAAGGCACTTGCCAGGATCGAACCCGTGATTATAGTTATCTTCGAGTCTAATAGAAATCTCTTCAGGGTGAACTGTTCGTGCTTCAGTTCTATATGCCTGTCGATGTTTTTCACTCTTATCTCGCAGTACGGGCATTCGTCTAGACCGTCGCTCATAGACGAAAGTACGAAAGGAGAATTAATAAAACTAATGCTAAAAAGATTTAAATGTTTATTAATCATTATTAAAAAAATAGAGAGGTATTAATATGCCGGTAGTGAGTGTATCCATCCCCTCGTCCTTACTGGACAGGCTTAAAGAAGTGATAGACGAAGAAGGTTACGCCAGCAGATCTGAAATAGTCAGAGAGTCCATCAGGAATTACCTGGAAGACTACTCGGTCAGAAAGAATCTATCCGGTGAGTTGAAGGGATTCATATCCATAATGTATGACGTCACAAATAAGACCTGCAGCGGCAAGATAAGTGATATCCACCACGAGAACGACGAGCTGGTAGAGGGCTCTCTGCACCTCCACTTCGAGGAGGGCAACTGTTTCGATATATGGATCGTAGAAGGTGAAGCGGAGAGATTGATGAAATTGCTCGAAAAGTTGAAGACCGTCAGAGGGACGAAACACGTGGGCAGAGACCTGGTGAGCGACTGATCTGAAATCAGATCGGGATGAAATATGCGCCTAAACCTACCGCGATCAGTATGACGCCGGTCAACAGTTTCTCGTGGTGCTCAAGAAAAGATAGATTGAATCTTTCCAGCCCTTTCCAGCTGAGATAAACGAGTAAGACCATCCCAGAGACCGTGATGATGAGATATATGAGGGAGATCAAAATTATCGCGTCCCAGCCGTACGTACCCGCGGTAAAATAATATGCTTCTATCTCGAGGCACGGTGAAAAGAACATGGCAACGGAGAGTGTGGCGACCACCGCCCACTTTGACTTCGTAGACGATATCTTTTTGTCAGGATGGTCGTGAGAATGACCTTTACCGGTGAACTCTAGAACTAGATAGATTATGCCGATGCTTATCAGAACCACCGGAGCGAACACTCTAGTGATAAAATCGTAATGTTGAGATAGAGATAGACTGAAAAACCCGACTCCGATACCTATGATGATGGTGCTGGCCGTATGTGCGAGACCGACTATAGCCGTAAAAGAGACTGTCTCTTTCCTTTCCCAGTCCTCGGCCTTGCCGATAGAGACCAGAGGTATCCAATGATTCGGGATCAAAGCGTGTATCACGCTCAAAAAGAGCGC
>JAGXLI010000007.1:13540-50947 GCA_018334755.1 Thermoplasmatota archaeon | reverse complement strand
CTCGGAAGTGATCCTGAGACGGGTGCAGTTCTCACAGAAGGTGGAATTGTGCATCGATCTCACCAGCTCGACTTCGACCTCTGGGTCTTTCAGAAAGTACTTCTTCCTCGCGTGCATCTCCCTTCTCTCGGTACTTTTCGCCTTCTCTTCCAGCTCCGAGGCCAATTCCTTCAGAGAGTGATGGTACTCCTTATAGAATTCCTCTTTCACCTCTTCCTCGTTTCCAGTGAGCTCTATCACCTGTAAGATGGCCCCCACTTCACTTACCCAATCGATCATGTCCCAGACTTCGTCGTCGTTCAGCCCGTCCAACAGTAACATGTTCACCTTGACCGGGAAAAGGCCCACCTCGACGGCCTTCTTTATCCCTCTTTTCACTTTCTCTACGCTATCATTTCCTGTGATCTCCTTATAAGTTTCAGGATTAACGCTGTCTAGACTTACATTCACCCTATCGAGACCAGAGCTTTTCAGCTTCTCCGCCTTCTCTTCAAGGAGCGTTCCGTTCGTCGTTATCGAGATGTCGTCCATCAGTTGGGAAGAATGCTCGATTATCTCTTCCAGTTCAGGATGCAGCAGCGGCTCACCGCCGGAATATTTTACTTTGTGCATACCTAACTCTGAGGCTGTCTCCACCATCCTCTTGACTTCTTCGGCCTTCAAACTGGTCGTTTTGTTCTCCTCCTCACCTTCCTGATGGCAGTAAAAACATCTTAAATCACAGCTCTGCGTAAGCGATATCCTCAGATTGGTTATCTCTCTACCATGCGGGTCCTTCATTCAAAATGCTTAACTGAGCATATGGGATTTAACCTTTGTGCTTAACATTAGTTGATATACGGAACCAAATTATTTTATTACAGGTTCTATCGGATACCCGATGCTCGAGATCGGAGGTGTCGTGGCCGGATTTGGAGTCCTTGCTCTTCTGATCTACCGGAGAGTCGACTTCGGTAAGGCCATCTTGATAGCTTCAGCGATCTTACTCGTCTTCTCAGAACCTTCTATCTCCGCCGTCTATTGGATCTGGGAGATAACGAGAGAATATGAAACGCTCCGGTTGATAGCGATAATCACCCAGGTCGGCTTTTTAGGATACATCTACAAGGATTCCAAGCAGGTCATGAGGATGATAAAGGAGCTGAGAAGTGCATTCCCCGACCGCAGGATGGTCATCGCCTCTATCCCGGCTATTTTCGGCCTGATGCCCATGCCCGGTGGAGCTCTGGTCTCGGCGCCAATGATTGACGACGAGGGGGACAGACTGAAGTTAGACGGCGTTGAAAAGACCTATCTTAACTGGTGGTTCCGACATATCTGGTTCACCGTTTATCCATTGTCCATGGGATTGATACTGGCTTCCAGTTTATCGGGCATCAGCATCTACAAGATAGCGATGTTCAACCTTCCTATCTTCGCTGTACAGATAATCACTGGTGTGATCTGGGGATTGAAAAAGATCGATGTGAAGGAGTCTAAGGAATCCGTTATAAATCCCCTCTTGTTGAGCTATGAACTCCTCCCGATAATAGTCGCTTTGTCTCTAAATATCGTTCTGGGTATACCACTTTACGTTACCCTATTCCTGGCGATCATCATCTTGCTGTTACAGAACCAGGAGAAGTATTCGTTAAAGAAGATCCCCAGAACTTTCAAAGACGGCTTCTCTATCGACCTTCTCATGGCGGCCTACGGGATCATGGTGTTCAAAGGGATCATCGAACGAACTAACGCGGTCGCGCCGGTCGTAGAAGGCCTAGGAAACCATATACCTATTCTAGCGGTGGTATTGATCGCTTCTTACTTGATAGGGGTCCTTTTCGGTCATCTACCCGGTGCAGTCGGCGTTGGCTTTCCCGTGGTTCTTCCTCTCCTCCCCGTGATCAATTTTCAGACCGCCAGCCTGGTGTTCATCTTCATCTTCCTGGGTTATTTCACATCTCCTATACATCTCTGTATAATCCTCACGATAGAATATTTCGAGATAGATCTGAAGAGCTTCTACCGCAGGATGATCGTTCCGTTCTCTTTATTGGTCGTTGCGGTCGTGGTCTGGTTCCTTATCAGCGGAACTTTTTTCCTATTCTTCTGAGTTCTTCAGCTTTTTGATAAGAGCAGGAACGACTTCTTCGACGTCTCCCACTATACCAAAATCGGCCATCTCGAATATCGGCGCATCTGGATCGTTGTTTATCGCCACTATGTGATCCGAATCCCTGATACCGACTTTATGCTGTATAGCACCGGAAACTCCACAGACTATGTAAAGGTTAGGTGAGATCGTCTTGCCGCTCTGACCGACCTGTTTGGCTTTTGGCATGATGTCCTCTTCGACTATGGGTCTGCTGCATCCTACCGTTCCGTCTAAAAGGTCTGCGAGTTCTTCCAGCAGCCCAAAATCTTCCCTGCAGTCACCTACACCGCGTCCTCCGGTCACGACTATATCGGCTTCTTCGACCGGTATCTCCCCTGCCCTTTCGGGTTCGAGGATTTCAAGGACCTCTTTACTGATCATATCTTCGTGGACCTCTACACCCTCTTCTATTATCTCTCCGTCCCTTTCAAAATCCGGTTCAATTGGACTCATGACATGAGGTCTTACGGTCGCCATCTGGGGTCTCGAGTTCGGGCAGACGATATCGGCCATCACGTTACCTCCAAATGCGGGTCTGGTCTGCTGTAGTACTTTTCTTCCTTCGACTTCTTCTATCGAGAGCCCGGTACAGTCGGCGGTCAGACCGAGACCGAGTCTTCCCGCTACGGAGGGTGCCAGATCTCTACCTAGATGGGTGGCACCATAGAGAAATACGTTGGGTTCATACTTTGAGATCAATCTAGCCAATGCAGCTGTATAAGCTTCAGTAGAATATTCTTCAAAAACAGGACCTTCGACCATATAGACCTTTTCTGCCCCATAGGCGAAGAGTTCTTCAGCGGTATCCTCGATATCGTTCCCGATGACGACGGCGCAGAGTTCTTCATCCAGCTCGTCTGCCAGTTCTCTTCCTTTGCCGAGTAACTGAGGTCCAGTTTCTTTCAGGGTGCCGTCATGCTGTTCAGCGAAGACCCACACGCCTTCGTATTTAGAGAGCTCAGAAGCTTCCTGTGCTTCTATCACGGGTTCGATAGCATCGACTGGACAGGCAGATACACAGGCGCCGCAGGAGATGCACTCCTCTTCCTTTAGTACAGCTATTCCATCTTCCATATAGAGGGCATCTACGGGACAGACCTCTACACACTTCTCACATCCCGTACAGATATCTACATCGATCTCGATCACAGTATCCCCTCCTCGTCCAAGAACTCGACCAATCTGTCAACCGCGACCTCCGGCTTATCGTCCACCTTTATGCCTTCGCCTTTCGGCGGAGGTGAATAGGTCTCCATCACGACGCTTTCTGAGCCATCCAGACCGTAATCTTCCTCATCCCCACCAAGGTCTTCGTAGCCCCACTCTTCCGTGGGTTTTTTCTTCGCCTTCATTATCTCTTTTACGTTCGGTATCTTCGGCTCGAAGCTCGGTTTTGGCATACACGCCAGAAGTACAGGTATATCGGTCTTCATCATCACGTGGCCTTCGTCGGTCTCTTTTTTGCAGATGATATTACCTTCGTCCGGATCGAACTCTTCGATCTCCGCCACATACGTAACTTGCGGTATACCTTGATGCGCGGCGACTTCCGGTCCGACCTGGGCCGTATTTCCATCGGAAGCTTCCTGGCCCGCAAAAACCATGTCGACTTCGCCGATATTTTTCAATGCTCTTCCCAGAGTAACGGCGGTCGCCCACGTATCCGCTCCCGCAAAGACCTTGTCTGTCAATAGAACAGCTTTATCTGCTCCTATAGCTAAACACTTGTTCAGCGCCTCGTCGGCTTGAGGAGGGCCCATGGTCAGGGCGATTATCTCAACTTCCTCTTCAAGTTCTTCTTTCAGATCTACGGCGACGTTCAGAGCGAATTCATCGAAGGCGTTCAGGGCGGAGGGAACCCCCTCTCTTATGATCGTACCCGTTTCTTCGTCGACTTCGACTTCAGTAGTATCTGGAACCTGTTTGACCAATACTACGAATCTCACCTGATCACCTTACTTGTAAGGAACGTAGTCTTTCCCTAAGGTTTCTCTTCCTATCACGATCTTCTGTATGTTGGCGCCACCTTCTGCCCCTACGCAGTAGGACATGACACCTCTCCACGCAGTTTCAAATATGTACTCGGAACTGTATCCCGCGGCCCCTAACCAGTGCATGGCGTCGTCGGCCGTATCTTTAGCCAGGTGAGGGATCTTGTATTTGATCATGGAGATCCATTTTGCTATCTCAGTCGGTTTGTATGTCTGAGGTTTTTCTTTCTTCTCTTTCCATCCGGCCTCGTCGTACCTGGTGTTCTGCATCTCCGTCGTTCTTTTCACCATCAGATCGCTGGCTTCCATCTCCGTGTACCTCTCAACGAAGGGGAATTGGATACCTTCATACTTGGCTAGAGGGTTACCGAACGTTTCTCTCTCTTTTATGTAATCCGCGGCCTCTTCCAATATCCTTCTCGTTACACCGACCGCGCTGGCTCCGATCATGACCCTAGCGTTGTCGAAGCCTTCCATCGTATAATAGAAACCTTTTCCTTCTTCTCCCAGCATGTATTCATCTGGAACCCTGACATCGTTCATCTTGAATCCCGAGGTCGAAAGAGAACCTCTTCCCGCATCGTCATAAGGTTCCTGCGGTTCCAATCCGTCGGAATCTATAGGTACGAAGAAGGAAGTCATGTTCTTGTAGGGCGCACCTTCTACCTGCGGACCTGTTCTCACGTTGACCCAGTATCCGCCGCCCATCTTCTTACACTCTTCTACACCGCTTATGAATGTCTTTTCTCCGTTCAAGATCCATTCGTCGCCGTCTTTTTCAGCCGTCGATTCGAAGCCCGCGACGTCCGAACCACCGCCAGGCTCCGTCGTGGCTATACCGATGAATTTGTTTCCGTTTATAGCCGGCTTCACGAACTTTTCTCGAACTTCTTCATTACAGTGCCTGTTGATCGTGAAACCCCAGCCCGTTTCTACGGCCATGAATCCAGCCGCTGTAGCGATGCTTGGATCGATGTAACCTATCTGTTCAGCTATGACGGCTTGATCGGTCCAGTCGAGTCCCATACCTCCATGCTCTTCAGGTACCGTCCCCATTATCACTCCCAGGTCAGCCAGTCCCTCGACTATATCTTCAGGGAAGGGATGCCCCTCTCGATTCATCTCTATGACGCGTTCCAGCGGGAGATTCCTCTCTCCCCAGTCCGAGATACTTTCCTTGAAAAGCTTCTGTTCTTCTGTCAAGTTCCTCTCATCTGAAAGGTCAGTTTCTGCCATCTGATACCTCCTTTTTTAGATCAAATCTGTTCTCATATGGTCCACAATCTAGGGTATAATATAAGATTTCGCCTCGCTATCTAAATAGATGCTTCGATATCTGATCGCTCTACTTCCCTTCCCCTTCACACGGTTCGATATGTACCTGGATATTCACATCAGATCTGATCCCTTCTTCAATCTCCTCTTTTATCTTCTCCTCAAATTCGGTTCCGATGCTATGCCCTTCATCGATGGAGATATCTTTAGGGAGCAAGATATGCATGGAGATCAGGCAACCTTCTTCACTCTCGGTGACTTCGATCGCGTGTGCCTCTTCGATATCATCGCTTTCTTCCGCATTTTCTTTGATAATCGTGACTATCTCTTCTCTAGGCAGACTCGCTGGGTCCAGATGGATCTCAGTACTGGAGACCACTTCTTCTTCCAGCTTCTTTTCCAACTTGTGAGAGGTCTCGTGAGCCGCCCGGATATTTCCGTTTTCAGCTTCCATGTGTAGAGATGCGGCCTTTTCTCCACCGTAATCGTGCACTTTTATATCGTGAACTCCTTTTACTCCTTCCAATTCATTCGCGGTCGTTCTGATCTCTTCCAAAAGCTCCGATGAAGGGCCGGTTCCCAGCAGATCATAAGTGGACTTTTTGACGTAAGAAACTCCGATATATCCCAGGAGGAGAGCTATACCCACCCCCACCGCTGGATCTAACCATGGATAGCCGGTACCGGAGGCATAGATGGCTCCCACGACTACGAGAGTGGTCAGGGCGTCAGCTCTATGATGCCATGCATCGGCTTTAAGCGAGTCTGAACCGGTTTTTCTTCCGACCAGATAACTGGCTTCCCCCATGACTTCCTTAGCTACCGCGGTCAAAAGTATGTAGATGTAGAAAGAGTTCTTCATGAAAAGTGCTTCAGGACCAGTCAGGAAAGATTGGATCCCGTCGGAAAAAAAAGTTAATGCCGTAATAAACAGGATGATTCCCACGGCTAAGACCGCTACCTGCTCGGCTCTTCCGTGGCCGAAAGGATGCTGCTCGTCCGGCGGCTTTTCACTGATCTTCAAGCCCACGTAAACGGCGACGGAACTCGCGCTATCTGAGATCGTGTGGACCGCATCGGACAGTAAAGCTATACTTCCGATCTGGATCCCGATTAAGGCTTTGAGAGCAAATATGAAACCGTTGACTATTATGCTGCCCAAGGCGACAAGCTTTCCCAGTTTATTCTCTCTTTTCATTGACTATACACTGAAAAGAGATGAATGAAATTAAATTTTTTGTATATCCCATCAAGTTTAAAAATAAAAAGATAAAAACAAAAAGAAAATGGATTTATTTTCCCAGCATCTCTCGGACTTCTTCTTTCCCTTCTTCTCCCATCTCAACCTGCTGTTCATCTCTTTCTAACAGCATAGTCTCGAATTCTCCCACGTGTTCCTTCTCTTCAGCCGCGACGTCTAGAAGTACTTCTTTTATCTGATCGTCGTCCGTATATTCTGCCATCTGTTCGTAGAAGTTTATAGCGTCCAGTTCCGCAGCAAGACCGAACCGGAGTATCTCTCTGTCGGACATCTCATCGCTGATATCATCTAGGTCTGTTGGTTCTTTAGCAAACATTTTATCCCTCTCAAGATCCCGATAAAGGCGATAGTTTTTATATTTGACGGAAGGAAACTAGTCCCTTCTGAGTCTCTTTATCAACTTGATGACCTCGAAAGTTCCTAGGAATATGCCCATGGCACCCAGAACCTGGGCCCACTCCATCGGACCTATACTCGCGAACACTAAAAAGTCACTGATATACGGTCCGTAAACGCCCAAAAAGACTAGACCGATGGAAGCGATTATGGAGTAAACTATGATCTTGTTCGAGAAGAAATTCTTGCTGAATATCGAATCGTACTTGTACCTCCTGGACATGATGTTCGCGAACTGGCAGTATGCGATGGTCAGATAACTGATGGTCGTCGCTCTAGCAAAATGCATCATAGGTTTATTTTCTAGAGTGAGTGATATCCCACCCTGCCTCGCAAAGTAGAACCAGAAGTTCCCTGCAGCTAACCCTCCGATCAAGAGAGCCAGAAATATAACTTCTATGGAGCGGGGAATATTCAGTATATGCTCGTCCTGGCTCCTAGGAGGTGATCTCATCATCTCCTCTGAAGGTGGATCGTAAGCTAAAAATGTCAAAGGCATGATCTCCGCTAGAAGATCTATAGCTAATATCTGGATAACTAATATCGGTATGGCCCACTCGCTCCAACCGAGCAGACCTATCATGGCGAGTCCCGCAAGAACTGTGGTAAGCTCAGCACCGTTAGTGGTCATGGAGGCGAGAACGGTCTTTTTTAGATTGTTATATATGGTTCTTCCCTCTCTTACCGCATGGACCAACGTGGGAAAGCTGTCGTCCAATAAAACAAGCTCGGAAGCTTCTTTTGCCACGTCAGTACCTTTCTGACCCATGGCGACACCGATGTGTGCTCTTTTGAGAGCCGGGGCATCATTCACGCCGTCTCCTGTGACAGCGACTATTTCATCCTCCTCCTCGAGGAGTTTGACTATCCTGAGTTTATCTTCAGGATCCACCCTAGAAAATATCATCGCATCCTTCCCCTTCATCATATCTTTCAAATCATCGTTATCTAAATTCTTCATCTCCTTCCCCGTAACAACTAAAGCTTCTTCGTCCTCTTCAAAAAGTCCTATCTCCTCTCCCACGGCCCTAGCCGTGATAGCGTGATCGCCTGTCATTATGTAAGTTCTTATGTGGGCTTCATGACAGCTCCCGATAGCTTCGTCAACCCCTTCTTTAGGAGGATCGATCATCCCGGCTAGTCCCAAAAATATAACGTCTTTTTCTACCTCTTCTTCCGTATAATCTTCATCTTTCTTCTCAAGAGGCCTGTAGGCCATAGCCAAAACCCTCATGGCCTCTTCAGAGTACTTTTCGTTCAGTTCTCTTATCTTCTCTTTATCCTCTTCAGTTATCTCCTCGACTTCTCCGTCCCTGTAGATGTATTTACTGATCGAAAGGATGCTGTCAGTAGCTCCTTTCATGGCTAAGACTCTCATACCCTCTGTTTCACCTTCTAAAGCTTCTTTAACGGTCCCGTCCTCATAATCTTCCCCTATATCTCTAATGGAACTCATCCTCTTTCTTTCCGAATCGAAGGGGAACTCCACCACCTCGGGGTTTTCTTCGTCCTCCCTTTCATGGCGCGTCCCCAACTTAGTTGACATGGTGACCAAAGCGGCTTCTGTCGGATCTCCCACTGCGTACCAGCTGTCGTGTTGATCGTCCGGCTCGTGTATTTCGGCGCTAGAAGACATCGTAGCCGCGTCCATAAAGATCTCTAGTTCGTCTATCTGCTCCTTTGATAGTTCATTTTCATCTTCACCCAGGATCGTTCCTTCCGGCTTATAGCCCAAACCGGTCAGGCTGTACTCTTCTCCGTCGAACCAGATGTTCTTCACGGTCATCTCGTTTTTGGTCAACGTTCCGGTCTTATCTGTACAGATGACCGTCGTAGAACCTAGAGTTTCGACGGAAGATAAGTTCTTCACAACGGCGTTCTCCTCGGCCAACCTGTTGCTCCCGGTGGAAAGGGCTACGGTCACCTGGGCCGGTAAAGCTTGAGGTACTGAAGAAACGGAGATGCCGACGGCGTAGATTAAACTGACAGTCCAGTGAAGACCCTGCCAGATCGAGACAAAGAAGAGGGCGGTACTCAATACCACCACTATCGACGTCAGGTGTTTGGCGAGACGATCTAGCTCTCTCTGCAGGGGCGATTTTAATTCTCCCGTCTCTTCGGTCATGTCCGCTATCTTACCCATCTCGGTGTCCATACCGGTGGAGATCGCGACACCAGTGGCGTTTCCTGTAGCGACGGTAGTGCCGACATAAGCCATGTTATCTCGATCCGCTAGTGTGACTTCCTCGTCTATAGCGTTCGTTTGTTTCTCCTGCGGCATGGATTCCCCGGTAAGTGAAAAATCGTTGGTCTTCAGATTGAAAGATTTTATAACACGGACATCGGCGGGGATCTTATCCCCTTCTTCGATCTTGATTATATCTCCCGGGACGATCTCCGCCTGGTCTATCTCTTTCCATTTACCTTCCTGTTTGACCTTTGCGGGAGATTTGATCAAAGATTTCAGTTTCTCTATGATCTGTTTAGCTTTGTATTTCTGCACGAATCCTATGATCGCGTTGATGAAGACGATTATGAACATCGCCGCCGCACTTTTCAAGCTCCCGGCATCGTTCTGAGTGATGCCTAAAAAAAGTGAAACTATACCCGCGACTATCAAGACCAGAACGAGAAGTTCTTTGAACTGAGAGAGGAAAAGGAGAAGCTTAGGGGTCTGGGCCTTGCCTCTCAACTCGTTTCTTCCATATTTATCCAATCGTTTTTCCCCCTCGCTTTTCGATAGACCCTCTTCTGAGGTATTCAATTCTTCCTGGGTCTCTTTGACCGACATCTGATAATAGTCTTTCTCCTCGCCCATATTTTATTACCCGGCTGTCAAGCTTGAAGGCAGACCCTATTTAATAGATTTATTTCTTTTGGTCATCCAGCTAAGGAAGTGAAGAACAAGCTAGATACAAAAAGCTAAAAAGGATAAATGATTGCTTTTTAACATGGATGGTCTAGTAGTCTATTACTCGAGAACCGGAAATACGGAAGATGTGGGTGAACAGATCGCTAGAAGATTGGATTGCGAAACTCTCAAGGTATCCGATAAAAAAGAGAGATCGGGAGTTACCGGGTACCTGAAGGGTGGTTGGGATGCCTGGAGGGGGAAGAAAACAGAGATCGAAATGATGGAGGAAGATATATCTGATCGTGATCTGATCATCGTAGGTACGCCGGTATGGGCGGGAAACCCTTCACCCGCTGTAAGGACGTATCTCTCAAGGAAAAAGTCAGATATCGACGACATAGCCTTTTACTGTACATGCGGGGGAAGCGGTTATGAGGGAACATTCGAAGCGATGGAAAAGATAACTGGGAAAGAGCCGCTAGCCACCGTGGTGGTGAAGGAGAAAAGAGTCAAAGAAGGCAACTATGAAGGTAAGATAGGAAAATTTTTAGAAAAAATCACAAAAAAAATAGAAAAAGAAAAAAATTTCTGAGCGACTTTAAGGTGCGTATCTTCCTTCCAAGAGAGTCTTGTCCAGAACGTGGCCTTTCATCGCCTTTCTTAGTTCGTCTTTTGTTGAAGACGGTGGTATATCAAGTATCTTATCGAGCGCGTAGAGCTTGAACTTGTATGTATGCTCTTTATCGGGTGGATTCGGCCCGCCGTATCCTCTATTGCCGTAGTCGTTCTTACCTTCCACGACACCCGGTGGACTCTCACTTTCGCGTATCTCCCTCGTATTGGGTTCTATGTTCCAGATCACCCAATGGTCCCAGACCTTTCCCGCGGGTTCTACCGCGTCGGGGTCGTCCATCACAAGGGCTAAAGATCTCGCATCTTCCGGAACACCGTTTATCTCCAGCGGGGGATTTACATCTTCCTCGGTATAACCGTACTTCCGCGGTATCTTTTCTCCATCAGAAAACGCCGGACTGCTCAATTTCATATATCTCCTCCTCCTCTTAATCTCAGGGAAAAAATTGAGATGTGCAGTAATAAATGTTTCGGGCTTTCGATAAAATCAGGATAAGAGGGTTTGGATCAGAGTTGCTCTTTTATCTCCTTCAATTCGTTCTTTATGTCCTGTATATCGGTCCTCAGCTTCTTGACTTCCTCGACCAGTTCTTCCTGACCTTGTCCTTTTCCTGGGGCTCTACTTCTACCGCGGCCTCCCATCATACCCTGCATCATCTGTGCCATCGGGTTCTGGGCTTCACGGCCTTTTCCTCCCCCGCCTCTTTTCGCCATCTCTTCCTTTCTCTTCTCCATCCGATCTTTGATCTTCTCTCTTAGATCCTTCTCGTCTTCCTCTTCTTCACTGCCTTCTTCTCCGCTGCTTTCTTCTTCCTCTGTCATGTTACCGGCAAAGCCATTGGTGCTGCACTTAAAAATCTTATCCGTATTGTCAAAACTCAACTTTCCTCCTCATACCACTCTTTCAGCTCGGAGATATCGATATGCTTTACTCTCTGCCTATCGAACTTACCTCTCAAATTTTTCAGTCCAGAGCCGGTGATGATGGTTATCACCTCGGAGCCTTTTTCTATGGACCCGTTTTCTCTGAGATCTTTCAAGGCCGCCACACCGACCGCCGAGGCGGGCTGACAGAAGATCCCTTCAGAGGCGATCTTGTTCTGGGCGTCCATGATCTCTTCATCGGACACTTTTGTACAAAGGCCGTCATGTTCATCCAATTTTCTGAGCACCTCATTACCGCCGGGCGGAAGGGGATTCGCTATCGCCCCAGCTTCAGTTCCGGGTTCGCTCCATCTCTCGATCTTTTTCTTTCCTCCCTGGTAAGCTCGAACTATGGGAGAACAACCGGCAGCTTGAACGCTGACGGGTGTTGGAATTTTGTCAAGGATACCGCTCTTTTTCAACTCTATCAGACCTTTCATAACACCTCTGAAAAGACCCCCGGAACTCGTGGGGATGATCACGAAGTCCGGTGAACTTTCCTCTATGATCTCGAAAGCTAAAGTCTTGTAGCCTTCTATCCTGTAGGGTGAGTTAGAATTTGAGAAGTAGATCTCCGGGTCATCTGCGGAGAGTTCCAAGCTTTCATAAAATAGGTCTCCATAATCGCCCGCGACTTTGAGTATCAGAGGGTCGTAAGCGGCTATCTGCTCCAATTTTCGGTCGGATATATCTTCAGGTACCAATACGACGGTTTTTGATCCCAACCTATTTCCATAAGCCGCGACGCTGGAGGCCATATTTCCTGTTGAGACCGTACCTATGGTTTTGGCCCCTAATCTAGAAGCGTGTATCAGAGAAGTGACCGTACCTCTATCTTTGAAACTCCATGTCGGGTTCACCGTTTCGTTTTTAAGATACAGGTCCACGTCGTAAATTTCTGAAAGTTCGTCGACTTTGATAGTTGGTGTTTCGCCCTCCGATAATGTATGAAGATCTCGAAGATCAGTTTCCTTCATCTCTTGAGGAAAAAAATCTCTAAACCTCTTCCAGACCGTGCCGCCGGAAGCGATCTTCCCCGGGATATGTTCCACCTCTAAAGGTTCACCGCACCGGCATATCTGTCGACTTTTTTTCGAGCTATATTCCTTTCCGCAGGCGACGCATCTCAACATGTTTTTTTGAATAAGATTGGATGTGTGATTTGTAGATTACTGTTTGCAAGAAAAATGGGAGGAGTAACATTTATAAAACACCCTCACCACTGCGTGTAGATACTTCTTGAATAAAAGCACGATATGAAGGAAAGTTATGTTAGAGTTTCCTTTCCCGTGTCGGAGGAGTCAGATATGGCGATAGAAGACAAGACCAACCCGAATTTGATAAGGCTTATAGAGGACCTGAAAACACAGGCAAGAGAGAATGAAGCACCTATCTGGCGAGACGTTGCGGAAAGGTTAGAAAAGCCCTCTAAGAACTGGGCTGAAGTAAACCTTTCTAGTCTCCAGCGTAACGCCGATGATGGCGAAACTATAGTGATACCAGGGAAGCTTCTAGGTGCTGGACTGTTGACGAAAGAGATAACGGTAGGCGCTTTCAAGGCTAGTAAAAGTGCAAAAGAAAGTGTAGATGAAGCCGGCGGAGAATTCATGGATCTGCGCGATCTGGTGGAGAAAAAGCCGGAAGGAAGTGACCTGAAGATGATGGGGTGAAAAGAGATGAAAGTGTATGATGCAGAAGATAAGGTATTGGGCAGACTCGCTAGCCAAGTAGCGGAGGAAGTTCTTGAAGGAGAACACGTCAAAGTGACCAATGCTGAGAAGATCTTTATCGTCGGGAACAAGAAGAACATCCTGGAAGATTACAAACAGAAGAAAGCCAGGGGTAAGCAGATGAACGGACCGAATTTTCCGAGGAGACCAGAAAGGATCTTCAAAAGAACGGTCAGAGGTATGCTCCCGTATCAGGAGCCCCGGGGGCGAAAAGCATTTAAAAGGTTACGCGCATACATCGGTACGCCTTCAGAGCTAGAAAGTGAAGACATAGTAGAACCCGAGGTGAAGGGATCGGAAGGCAAGTTAGGCGTTACCTTAGAAGATGTTTCTGAACATCTTGGAGCCAAATTCTAGGTGTTAAAATATGGATGAAGAAGCTTTGACCCGCTCAGGTAAAAGGAAGGAAGCGATCGCGAAAGCCACCATAAAGAAGGGCAAAGGCAGGGTGAGAGTCAACACTATACCTCTCGAGATATTCTCTCCCGAGATGGCTCAGCTGAAGATCAAGGAACCTATCCAGCTCGTAGGAGATAAGGCCGAAGAGGTCGATATCGATATAAACGTACAGGGTGGAGGGATAATGGGACAGGCGGACGCTGCCAGAACAGCGATAGCCAATTGTTTCGTGGATTACCTTGAAGATCCAGAACTAGAAGAGCTTTTCAAAGAATATGATAGGAGCCTTCTCGTATCCGATCCGAGGAGAAAGTTACCAAAACAACCTATGGGTCCGGGCGCCCGTACGAAAAGGCAGAAATCATACAGGTGATATTTGCATGATCATACCGGTCAGATGTTTCACTTGCGGCAAGGTTATCGGTAACGTGTACGACGTGTATAAAAACAGGGTAGAGCAGGGAGAGGACCCAGGCGAAGTACTCGATGATCTGGGCATCGACCGCTACTGCTGCAGGAGAATGTTCCTGAGCCACGAGGACCTGATCGACGACGTTATGCAGTACTAAATTTATTTTCATCTCGGGGCCGTGGGGTAGCTTGGTCCATCCTTCTACCGTGGGGCGGTAGGCACCCGAATTCGAATTTCGGCGGCCCCACTTCTATTCCTTTTCTATGAATTCAGGTGGGATATACTCCGCCAGTACAACGTCTTTTCTGTCGTAGAATTCTATGTCGTGTTCAGCCGCGTCTGAGGCCTTGACTTTCAGAACTACAGGTTCTAGATCGTGTCGTTTTCCTATCTTGACCGCTTCATCGACGGTTTTCGAAAGATGAACGAACTGCCGCCCCATTGGTTTCAGTCCCTCCTTCAAGATCGGATCGACGGAACCGCGGGAGGTCCCGTGGTAAAGGTCCCTCTTCGGTTCGATCTTCCCTTCAACTTCTACCTCGATTGAATGTCCGTAAAGAGCTCTTATCCTTTCGTCTTTAATCTCGAATCTTTTCCTGTCTCCCATCTTTTGTAATCTCTTGATGTCTTCCTTTCCGGCCCAGGAATGTTTTGTTCCTTTTATGGCTTTCAGAACGTCTTCTAGATCGGTGAAACCTTTTTTGTCCAATTCCAGATCCGCTTCTTCTGGATGATGCCTCAAAAGGTAGGAAAGATACTTGCTTAACTTCTTGTATTTTCTCTTCATGACTCACTTCGATTCAATGTGTACTGAATATAAGAAGATTACTTTTTGAAAGGTCAAGACAAATTTATTTATCAGCGCTCCTATGTAAAGCTTGGTTAAGATGAAAGAGACCCGTGACGGAGTTACGGCTCGGACTTTAGCGATTCCCTTTGATCGGTGAGAGTGAGAATTAGTGGGTAAAAAGACTCTTGAGCTGGAAGCGAGAAAAAAGACCTATGAGGCGATAGATGAGAATCCGGGAGTGCATCTCCGGGAGTTAGATAGAAAACTGGATATACCGTTAGGGACGCTCCGTTATCATCTACGGGTTCTAGAGAAAAAAGACATGATAGTCTCCAAGAAAGAGAGTAAATACAAGCGTTATTATGCCAGAGGGGAAGTACAAAAAGAGGATAAGGAACTCCTGTCAACCCTCAGAAAAGAGCTGCCCAGGACGATAATCCTTTTCCTCCTAGAGTATCCCGGATCGACCCACAAGGAGATATGTTCAGCTCTAGCCGTAAGCGGCTCGACCCTTTCTTACCATCTTAAGAAATTGAGAGAAAGAGAAGTTATAGAAAAGGAAGAAAAGGAATATTCCGTCAAGGATGAAGAGAAGGTGGCCGAAGTCCTGATACGATACCAGCAGACTTTTTTAGATCGACTTGTAGATAGATTCGTTAGATTTTGGAAGAAAGAAGAGGGGGAAGACTAAAGTAGCTCTTTAGTCAATATCAAAACGATGGGAATGGTCGAAGAAGCGAACAAAAAAACATCTGCGGATGGAAGGACGACTTTTAAAGACTTAAAGGGGAGAAAAGTCTACGATGCAGATGGAGAGGTATTAGGGCACGTGAGTGATATCGAGATAAACTTGACGACTTTGAATCCTACAAAGCTTATCATCCACAAAGGTTTCTTCGGGAAGTACCTGCGGATCAACATCAAATACATCGAAGAGATCACTGAGGAACACATCAAACTCTGGATCAGCCCGGCTAGGAACCTCGTCGGAACAAAAGTCTTAGATATAAACGATGACGAGATCGGGATAGTCAAGGAGGCCCAAAAGGGGAAAGAAGGCGAATTGGAATATATCGATGTAGAAACAAGATTGCTCAAGACTAGGAATGGTGAAGAGGAGGTAGAGACCTATCCGGTGCCGATGATATCTTTCGATGATATGAGTATAAGTTTACCCCCGGCCGCTTTCGAAGAGGAACCGGCTCCAACTCACATGGATTTCAACAGAAAAAAGCTTCACATCGAAGCGGAAGAGATCGTCGACGCGGGAAAAGAGTGTATCCGGCTCAACGACAAGAAGGAAAAATACTTGGATATAAAGGATTAAGATAAGACCAAAAGAAAGGTGTCATGGGGATATTCACTTGAATCAACAAGCTACCGATTCTCCATAAAATCCACGGACGGATTGCCATCCAGTTTCGTTAAGTTCACCGTTCACTTGAAATTCCTTATGCCTGGTAGGTATAGATCGTTCGTATTGTAGGTCTATTTTGGCTTGCTGGTCAGAAGTAGAATTGTAATATAGCAGAAATTTTTCTGACTCATAAGACGATTCTTCCGATTTATTTTTCAGATCATCGTTCATCAGTAGGTCATAATCTTCCTCGCTCCCCTGGTAATGGAAATCCACCCCCAAAGGGCCTGTTCCGTTTATCTTTAAAACTATCCCGTTGTCCGAATTGATATGATTTATATTCGCCTCACCCTGAACGTCTTTATCTTTGAAAACAGCATCCATCTTCTGCTCTCTAGTGTTATAGATGGTGGGAACATAAAGAACGTATGAAGTTTCTTCGGATATATTTTCTAACGACAAATCGTATCGATATGTTGTTTGCTTTTCAGGGACGATCGCAGAAGAGCTGATCGAAGCTATGATAGCTATAGATAATATTATGACTGCGAGAACAGAAGTCATCTTTTTTTTCTTAGAATCACTCAGGTCATTGTATAAAATGTAACAGGTCAGAATAAATCCGCCGATGAGTGAGATGAATAACAACGTGACGAGTGAATAGTAATTGGTCTTGTAATGCCCTGGGAATTGGATCTCATACCAGTGGATATATTTGATGTGATACTGAGCGTTCGATAGGATTATGGTAGCTGCGACCAAAGAAAAAGCAGAAACGAGAGATACTAGCGGATTTAGATCGTCTTCATCCCGTCTCTGATAGAGCCCGATCCCGATCAAGATGAGACCTAAAACTGATCCAAAGATGAACTGGTAATACTGGAACATGGGAGATGGCGCAAGGATCATAATTTGTTCTTAATTAAATTCTAAACATAAAAATTTTCCGCTCGGCAGAGTAGAAAATAAACCTTATATTCCATAAATCATTTAGCAGATTCGATAACATGAAAGTACTCACCGTAGGCGGAGGAGCTAGAGAACATACTATAGTCAAAGCTTTATCTGAAGATGGAGCTGAAATTTACGCTGCCATGGGCAACAAGAATCCGGGTATCTCAAGATTATCAGAAGAGTATCTTCTTGAAAGCGGCTCCGAGATAGAAAAAGTCGTGGATTGGGGCGAAGAAAAAGGAGTCGAGATGGCGGTCGTTGGTCCCGAAGCGCCTTTGGGCCAGGGGATCGTGGACGCCTTGGAAGAAAAGGGTATAAGATGTGCGAGTCCGAACCAGGCGGCGGCCAAGATCGAAACTTCAAAAGAGTTCATGAGAGATCTTCAATCCAGATATGATCTTCCCGGTAGAGTTGAATATAGAACATTTGATAACATCGAAGATATAGAAGATTTCCTCTCACATTATGAAGGTGAACTGGCGGTAAAACCTGTCGGCCTCACAGGGGGTAAAGGAGTAAAGGTCATGGGTGAACATCTGGATAACAAAAAAGAGGTGATAGATTACTGCGAGAAAGTTCTGGAAGAGGAGATCGGCGGAAAACCGAGACTGGTCCTAGAAGAAAGGTTGAAGGGAGAGGAATACACGCTTCAGGTCTTCACCGACGGGGAGAACCTGATACCGATGCCTTTGGTCCAGGACCACAAGAGATTATTCGAAGGAGACGAGGGGCCAAATACGGGCGGAATGGGCTCTTATTCTCAAGCCGACGGTCTTTTACCATTCCTAGACCAGTCCGTTTACGATCAAAGCGTGGAAATAATCAGGAAGACGTTAGAAGCTTTAAAAGACGACGGCCGCCCGTACAAAGGAGTACTTTACGGCCAGTTCATGCTTACCGCTGAAGGACCGAAGATAGTGGAGTTCAACTGCCGCTGGGGAGATCCCGAGGCCATGAACGTCTTGCCTCTTCTGAAAACGAATTATGTTGATTTATGTGAGAAGATCGCTGAAGGCAATATTTCAGACATCGACGTAACTTTTGAGAATAAATCAAGCGTGTGTAAGTACGTGGTTCCAGAAGGATACGGTGTGGATCCCGACGGAGGTCACAAGGTCGATGTGGACGAAAGATCCATCGAGGATGAAGGCGCCCAGCTCTATTTTGCCTCCGTGGATGAGAAGGACGGCGAGATCTACACCACGACTTCCAGAGCCATGGCGGTCGTCGGCTACTCGGAAGAACTTGAGGATGCAGAGGCGACGAGCGAACGGGCTTTGGATCATGTTAAAGGAGACAAGATACAGATGAGACACGATATAGGCAAACCGGAGAGTATTAAACGGAAAATGGATAACATGAAGAAGATAAGGGGAGAGAACTCATGAGTGAGATTGAAAATCTTAAAAATATAGTTGAAGACATAGATGAACGGCTGGAAGATAAAGATACCGTAAGGGAACTGGTCATGAAATCATCGAGGGCGGTCAGGAGGATATCGAAGACCGTGATCCAGGACATACATCAGGGAAAAGAGACCCGGGAAAACCTGCAGGAAGCCGTAAAGGAGGTCTCCAAGATAAAAAGTATTATCGAAGACCATCCAGAGCTTTACCACTCTGGTTTCTTGAGAAACGGCTTTCAGGAGTTCGCAGAGGCCCATATCCTATGGTCGATATATAACGAGGAAGAACCAAAATCGCCGGAAGAATTGGATATCACTCCCAGTTCCTATGTTCTGGGTATGGCTGACGTTGTGGGAGAGTTGAGAAGGATGATACTGGACGAACTGACGGAAGGTAATATCGAGAGAGCCCAGGAACTGCACCAAAAGATGGAGAAGATCAAGAACATGCTGATGGGATTTGATTATCCGAATGCTATCCTCCCGATAAAGAATAAACAGGATGTGGCTAGAAATTTAGTGGAGAAAACAAGAGGCGACATAACGAACTCGACAAGAAATGAAAGGCTGAGAGAGAAGATGGACGAAGTGATGGAAGAACTGGACTGAATCATTCACGATCCCTTTCAAATATTATTTCCCCTTCATATTCTATCTTGAATACTCGATGATAGGGAATATGGCTCTCCTCGCACTTGATGAAAGATCTACCCAGATCCTGGATCTCCGAACCTTTCATGGTTCTAAAGTCGTCTGGTGCACCCCGGTGAATGTAATATATCAGTGCTTTTTCTAAGCTCCTTTCGTGCCGCCATTTCAGCTCGTTTAGAATATCGCGTGGCGTTTCCTCAGTCATCGATAGATATATTATCGAGAGATGTTAAAATCATCTTCGCCGAGATCTTCTCTGCCTAAACGCACATTTAAATATCATTATCGACTTAGTAGTAAAGCATTCTAGATAAGATCAAAATCGCAGTAAGAAAGAAGAGGAAAACCGATAGCCGGATGTCGAGGTGAACTAAAATGGAGATACTGGAAAGAAGAGGTGACGAAAACATAGCTACGGCATATCTTGCCGATCTAGGCGAGGAAAGATATGTAGAGTTCGTCGAGTCACTCGGTAGTGCCGAGAGCAGAAAGAAGAAGTGGGTTCTTATCCTGTCTAGTCTTGCTGGATGTCCCCTCGATTGTAGATTCTGCGATGCGAACCGATTTTATGAAGGGAACCTCAGCAAAGAAGAGATGATGGAGCAGGTCGATTACCTGATCGAAAATCACGGGCCGGAAAACGGTATAAAGTCAGATAAGTTCAAGGTTCAGTTCGCCAGGATCGGCGACCCCGCGTTGAATCCCGCGGTACTTGAAACCATCGAGGCGATAAGAGAGAAGTATGAACCTGAAAATTATATGCCCTGTATCTCTACTATAGCTCCCAAAGGAAGAGATGACTGGTTCCAGAAGTTAAAAAAATTGAACGAGGAAACTTATAAGGGCACTTTTCAACTCCAGTTCTCTATACATTCAACCAGTGAGGAAAAGAGAAACGACCTGATGCCAAACGAGAAGTGGAGTTTAGAGAAGATAGCGGATTATGGAAAAGAGTTCTACGTCGGCGGAAGGAAGGTGACGCTGAACTTCGCCCTGTCAGACCCGGAACAGATCGATACTGAAAAACTGGAGAATATATTTGATCCGGAGACATTTGCCGTGAAGATCACTCCGTTGAATCCCACTCTTAATGCGGAAGAAAATGAACTGATCAACGTTTTCACGGAGGAGGAGAGTTACCGGTACCGGATCATAGAAGAGATCGAAGAAGGACCGTTCGATCTTCACCTCAGTATAGGTGAATTAGAAGAGAACGAGATAAAAAGCAACTGCGGTCAGATATTGCTCTCTCACTTCGACGAGTATGGAGAGGCGTAAGAAAGAAGTGGATAATATGGACTATCACTCTATGGATAAGGAAGATCTGGAGAAAAAAACGGAGGAGTGGCTGGAAGGCTTACCGTTCAAAAAGCGTTGGCCCGGAAAGTTAAAGATGGAAAACACGGCTCTCTTGATCGTCGACATGCAGAATTATTTTTTATCTCCAGACTCTCACGCCTACATCCCTGCTGCGGAAACGATCATCGAAAACTTGAATCATCTGATCGAACATTTTACTGAATCTAAAAGTTCTATCATATACACCCGGACAGTACAAGAGGAGGGAGACGAAGGGGTGATGGGAGAATGGTGGAACGATATAATAAGGGAGGGCCCGGAGGCGAAGATAGACGACCGGATGGAAGTTAACGGTGAAGTGATGAAAAAGCCGAGATATTCGCCCTTCTATAGAACTGACTTAGAGCGGAAGTTGGAAGGTATAAAGAACGTGGTCATCGGAGGGGTGATGACCGACATGTGCTGCGCCACAACTGCTAGAGATGCGTTCGTTAGGGACTATAAGGTCTTATTCCTTGCCGACGGAACCGCCACCTCTACCGAAGCTACGCATACTTCCACATTAAAAGCGCTCTCCAACGGGATAGCGGAGATAATATCATGTCAGAGAGTAAAACAAAGGTTGCGATAGTCGGGGGAGGCCCTGCAGGCATAGCCGCTTCACAGCAGTGTACCAGAGAAGGGATAGACGATGTTTTGTTACTTGAAAGGAAAAATATCGGCGGACTGATATATCAGGCTAACAGGATAGAAAATTTTCCAGGTTTTGTCGGAAAAGAAGGAAGAGAGATGGTGAACGAATTAGGGACCATAGTCTCGGAATACGATATCGATGTTGAATTCAGAGAGGTAGAGAAGATAGAGAGCGCTCGAGATGGTTTTAAATTGATTACGGAGACCGGTAAGGTAAGAACGACATATCTTATCTTGGCCACAGGTACAGCCCCCAGATCTCTTGGGTTCGAAGGAGAGGTCCATCATCCCGAGTGGCGTAACTATGATGGTGAAAGTGTGATCGTAATAGGAGGGGGCGATGCTGCGTATGACTATGCCCTCAGGATGAAGAGGTTGGGAGGCGACGTGACGATACTGCGGCGGAGCGAACCGAAAGCTTTACCGGTCCTGGTGAGAGAGGCAAGGGAAAAAGGTATCGAAGAAGTAGAGGCCAGCCTGGAAGAAGTCGAGAAGGATGATGATTTTTCTCTACGCTGTGATGGAATGGATCTGAGAGCTGATGTGGTTGTAACGGCAATAGGGAGGGATCCAAGATTTCCGGACCTGGATTTTGATATGGATCCTGAAGAAGTTAGTTTTCCCTCTGGACAAACTAAATTCGATGACCTTTTCGTCATAGGGAGCTCGGTCCTAGGGACTTACAGACAGACCTCGCTCTGCTGGGGCATGGGTATAGCAGCCGGGATGGATCTAGGAAGGAAAATTTCAAGTTGCGAAAAAAGTAAAAATATGGAGTAGATACTGCTTCATGGAAGAGAAGATAAACTGGGGCGAGATGAACCGATGGGAGCTTGACAAAAGATCAGATATAGTGGATACGGCCATCTTACCTATCGGCAGTCTAGAACAGCACGGACCTCACTTACCTTTAGATACTGACACTTTTTACGCTCGGGAGATGGTAGAGAGAGCCGTCAAAGGACTAGACTCGGTAAAACCGCCGGTACTACCAGCGATCTCTTACGGCGTCAGCGAACATCACATGGGTTTTCCGGGGACCGTAACTTTAGAGCCCGAAACTCTAAAACACGTCATCGTAGACATCGGCCGCTCGGCGATCCGGCACGGGTTTCACAAGCTTCTCATCTTCAACGGCCACGGGGGAAACGAGGCGGTGATAAAGACGGCAGCTAGAGAATTAAAGAATGAGACGGGCATGGATATATTCATAGATTCCTACAAGGTGATGGATCCTGAGAGAGAAGATCTCGTGGAGACGGAGAACGACGTGCACGCTGGAGAGTTTGAGACCTCTTTGGTCCTGGCTAGTCGGGAAGAACTCGTCGACGAAAGGAATATACCGGAGAAAGAGATGGAATTCCCTGATACTAAACTGGATTTCGAACATGAACCCGAGTTCTCCCATACCTGGAATACCCACGACCTTACTAGGACCGGCGTTCTTGGAGACGCAAATAAAGCCGATAAGGAAAAGGGAGAAAAGCTCTGGGAGAGCGGTATAAAGAGATTGAGGGAAAGGATAGAGACCGTCATCGAGATAGACTGAATAAAAGGAGAAAAACACACCATGATAGAAATCCTCACGGCGATCTTAGCTTTCATACCGGCTATGATAGCTAATTCTTTAGCGGTTGTCTTCGGCGGCGGTCCGCCTATAGACGCTGGTAAAAAATTAGGGGAGAACCGGATCCTCGGGGACGGAAAGACCTGGAGAGGGCTTTTCGGAGGAGGTATCTCAGCTGCGATCGTCGGTCTAGTCCTTTATTTTCTACTCCGTCCTTTTTTTCCACTTTATCCTTCACCTCTCTTCTATAAGACACTCATGATCCTCTTTTCCCTTTCCTTCGGTTCACTTCTGGGTGACATCGGAGGAAGTTTTGTCAAAAGGAGGAGAGATCTACCGAGAGGAGAGAACTCTCCGGTCCTCGATCGCTACGATTTCGTCTTAGGCGCCTTTCTCTTGACTTCCTTGACCCGACCGGATTGGATGATAAGGACTTACTTTGAGGGAAACGGCTGGATCGGTACCCTCATCATAATCCTCGGTATCCCTCTCTTACACCGTGGAGTTAATATAATCGGATACAAGATGGGGTTGAAAGAAGAACCTTGGTGATATAGATGCTGAAAGAGATGCTAGAAGATTGCGGCGCGATAAAGTACGGCGAGTTCACGCTCACTTCCGGGAAGAAGAGCAATTATTATGTAGACATCAAACTCGCGAGCACCCGTCCAGATATCTTGAAAAAGATCGCAGAAGGGATGAACGAAAAGGTAGACGGAGAAAAGATCGCAGGTATGGAGCTTGGTGCCGTCCCGATCGCCACCGCCGCAGCTTTAGAGAGCGGACTGCCGTTTCTGATGGTGCGCAAAGAGAGCAAAGGCCACGGTACTAAAGGCAGGATTGAGGGCACCTTCAACGAGGGCGAAACGGTCACGGTGGTAGAGGACGTCACCACAACAGGAGGGTCCGCCGTAGAGACCGTCGAGGTACTGAGAGATATGGGGGCCGAAGTGAACAGAGTTTTGGTAGTGGTCGATAGAGAAGAAGGTGCGGAGGAAAAACTGGATGATATAGATGTGGAATTAATGCCGCTGGTAACCGCCAGTGAACTCGTTGAGGATTGAGTTTCCTCAGTTTTCCTCTATCTTTTTATCGAATATCTCTCTCAGGTACTTCATGGGCACGCTGCCTGCATAAAGTATAGTGTCGTGGAAGAATTTTTCACTGTAATCGTCGCCCATCCTTTCCTTGACATCTTCTTTAAGATCTTTGATCATCTCTTTACCCAGCAGGTAACTCAACTGGTAAGCGGGATTCTGCGTGTAGCGTTTGACTTCTTTTTCAGCGTCACTTTGATCCATATTCACCTTTTCCACTAAAAAATCTACAGCTTCGTCAAAGGACATCTCGCCCGTACTTAACTTGACATCGACGATGATGCGGGCCGCTCTCCAGACCACGTCGTTGGACTGTATCAATCTCGCTTCGGGCGTATCGTCGAAACCGTGATCTTTCATCATCTCTTCACAGTAGTGCGCCCATCCTTCGACCGTTTCTACAGCGTGAGAGAATATTCGAAAGACGTCGTCGTTCGTGGTGGCCGAAGCCAGCTGGAGGTGATGCCCTGGATAACCTTCATGGACCGTGGTGTTCCTTACATCCCAGTACGAATAGTTCTCCAGTTTTTCTTCATCCTGCGGCGGCGTCACCACGTAGATGCCTTTTTTTGTAGGATCAAATTTAGCCGGGGGTATGTACGCCGCAAAAGGTATTATGTTCCGCATGTATTCAGGGGTTTCCGTAACTTCTATATCCTCGTCTTCAACTATGCTGGCTAGGTCGTTCTCCTTCACGAACTTTTTTGCATCTTCTAGACCCTCATCATACCACTCTAATGCCTCTTCAAAACTGTCCGGTGTGTTGGATTTGACTTCATCTAGCACTTCTCCCACGCCCGCGTCGGGATCTATCTGCTCCGCGTATTTTTCCATATCTTCCTGTGCCTTCTCTAGGAGATCTTCCCCGATCTCGAGGATCTCTTCGCCGTCGTAATCTAACTTTCTCTTATCTAGGAGTTCTTCGAATTTTTCTTTACCTATCGCATAATCTTGTTTCGCATCTTTTCTCAGCTCTTTCAACCACTCTACATACTCTTCTAAAGCTGAATCGGCTTCGTTTATCGCCTCGTTGAGCTCGGAAAGTTCTTCTTTTTCGAAAGAGTCGTTCTGCTTCGCCAGCATCTGGACGAGTTTGAAGAGCATCGGAAGCTGTTCCGCCGACTCCATCGCCATGTCTACCCAAAGTTTGACTGGATCTTCGATCTTCGACTTTTCTTCTTCGACCGCATCCGGGATGTCTTCTATCCTGCCTTTGATACTTCTCAATCTTTCTTCTAACGGAGCGAATTCTCTCTTCAAGAGCGGGAAGATACAGGAACCGATGGTGTTGGCTGCGGAAGGCGCCTGTTCCCAGTGTTTAAGTTCCTTCAGAGAGAAAAGCTGCATCTCGAATATATGGACACCTAATTTTTTTGCCATCCTGTTCTCTTCCGTTAACTCATCCTCCTCAAAATCTTTCAACTCTTCAACCCATTCCTCGATCAGTTCTATGTCCTCTACGGCTTTCTCCCGTGTAAGGTCCGGCAGTTCGTCATCATATTCGTGTATCCCCAGATGGGTCGCCATAGCCGGATTTCTTTCAATAAATGTATTGAATATCTTCTCTTCAAATTCCTCAAATTCTTCATCAATATCTTTCGCCATATTATCCACTAACCTCTATTTAGTTGACCTCTGAGAAATGAAAAGAAGCCTACTATTTAACAGCTGTTATCTTCTCTAGCTGCCAAGGCTGGAATATGAAAAGGTAAAGTTTTATAAGAACCCTAATAATCCAAACCTATGTCTGCGGACGAGGATATTAGAAAAAACATCAAAGAATTGAAACGGGAAAAGGACGTCGTTATCGTAGCTCACAACTATCAGACCGGCTTGATCCAAGATATCGGTGATTACGTGGGGGACTCTTTTGGGTTAGCACAAAAAGTGAACGAGATGGACGTATCCAACGTGGTCTTCTGCGGTGTCGATTTCATGGCTGAGTCCGCCGCTATCCTGAATCCTGACAAAAACGTGATACATCCCGAGCCCGAGTCACGTTGCCCCATGGCGGCGATGGTAGATATGGATGAATTGAAATCTTACAAAGAAAAAAACCCAGATACAGCGATCGTTTCATATGTAAATACTAATGTAGAGACCAAAGCGCGATCGGATATCTGCTGTACTTCTTCCAACGCCGTCAAGGTGGTTAGGAGCGTGGATGAAGAAAAAGTTCTTTTCCTTCCAGATAAAAACCTTGGTCGTTACATAAAACGCTTCATAGATGATAAAGAAGTGGAGGTCTGGGAAGGATATTGTGGAACACACGATGATATCACCGCAGCCGACGTTAAAGGCCTGAAAGATGAACATCCGGATGCAGAGGTGGTGGTACATCCCGAGTGCAGGCCGGAAGTAATAGATATAGCGGATTACGCGGAATCCACCGCCGGGATACTGAACAGAGCGAAGGAATCCGATGTAGACGAGATGATCATCGGTACCGAGAAAGAGATGGGATACAGATTGAGAAAGGAAGTAAAAGACAAGGAATTCTATTTCCCGGGGGACCCCACCTGCCAGAACATGAAGAAGATCACCCCGGAAAAGGTTCTTCGTTCATTAGAGACTTTAGAGCCAGTAGTAGAGATAGAGGATGAAGTTGCGGAGAGAGCTCTAAAACCTCTTGAGAAGATGGTGGATCTGGGGAGAGGTTAATTGTTAATGTCTGAATTTGAAAAGATCGAAACGGATTTTCTCGTGGTAGGCAGCGGTATAGCCGGCCTTTATACTTCGCTTCAGTTGAGCGGCATAGGCGAAGTAAAGGTCATCACAAAAGACGAGATAAAAGAGAGCAGCACGGAGTACGCCCAGGGCGGTATAGCGGCGGTCCTGGATAAAGAGGATTCATGGAGACTTCATAAAGAGGATACACTCGAAGCCGGTGATGGATTCTGTGATGAAAAAGCAGTAGAAGTATTGGTGAAAAACAGCTCCAAGAGGGTAAAAGAACTGATAGAACTGGGGACTCAGTTCGATTACATAGAAGGTGAGCTTGACCTAGCCAGAGAAGGAGCACACAGTCGAAGAAGGGTTTTACACGCTAGAGGAGATGCCACAGGACAGGAGATCAGGGAATCTCTTACTAAAGCTGCCAAAAAAGACGGAGAGATAGAACTTTTCGAGAGGATGTTCTTGATCGACCTCATAACGAATGAACAGAAGATCAGAGGTGCTCTCTGCTGGAGTGATGAAAGAGAAAGATACGTGGTTTACAGTACGGATCATGTCATCCTGGCCAGCGGCGGCTGCGGGATGGTATTCCAGAATACAACGAATCCTAAAGTTACTACGGGTGACGGTGTCTCCGTCGCCTACAGGGCCGGGGCTGAGATAACCGATATGGAGTTCATCCAGTTCCATCCGACAGCGTTCCACTCTTCAAATGGATCATCGTTCTTGATCTCAGAAACTGTTAGAGGTGAAGGCGGCCTCTTACGGAACGAGGAGGGAGATAGATTCATGTTAGAATATCACGAAGATGCAGAGTTGGCCCCCCGGGACGTCGTCGCAAGAGCGATAGTGAAGGAAGCAAAGAAATTTGAAAAGGACCATGTCTGGCTAGACGTCACGCATCTAGACGATGATTTTCTTCGCGGAAGATTCCCAAAGATATATCAGACTTTACAGGACTTCGGTATAAAGATGGCCGAGGATCTCATACCGGTAGGGCCCTCTGCACATTACATGATAGGAGGGGTCAAAACGGATCTACACGGATCGACGAATATCGAAGGACTTTATGCCTGTGGTGAAGTAGCATCTACAGGTGTACATGGAGCGAACCGGCTGGCCAGTAATTCTCTCTTAGAGGGCCTGGTTTTTGGTAAAAGGATCTATGAAAAGATCGCTGAAGAAGATATAGAAAAAGAGAGGTCTGGTGAGTTCGATCTTGACCTACCTGATTTTCAAGAAGAGACCGGAAAAGCGGCTGATTTGAAAGACCAGATGAGAGAACTGATGATGGATAAGGCAGGCATCGTCCGGAAGGAGGATGAACTGGTCGAACTCATAAAGCGGCTGGAGGATGGAATAAAGAGCGTTGAAGACTTGAAGGGATTCAATCCCGAGATATGGGAATCGAAGAACATGCTGCAGGTCGGCAAATTCGTCTCGAAGTCCGCTTTGATGAGAGAAGAGAGCAGGGGTGCTCATTACAGAGCCGATCATCCGACAAAGAACGAAGATTGGAAAGATAAACATATCGTATTTGATAGAGAACATACAGAGGGGTACGTAACATGAATGAAAAAAAGATCAAAGACATAATCGATGATGCCCTTGAAGAAGACCTGGGTTTTGGCGACATAACCACGGATCACGTGATTAAGGAAGACGAAGGATCTACAGGAGTGATAAGAGCCAAAGAAGAGGGCGTCGCCGCGGGTTTACCAATATCTGAGAAAGTTTTTGAAAGGCTCGATCCTGAGATAAAATTCGAACATCTTAAGGAGGACGGTGAATCGATAAATCCTGGAGAAGAGATGGCGCGCATATCCGGAAAAACGAAACCGATACTGAAAGGCGAAAGGGTCGCACTTAATTTTCTGCAGAGACTCTCCGGTATAGCGACGAAGGCCCGAAGATATGTGGAGAAGGCAGATAGCGATGTAAAGATAGTGGATACGAGGAAAACCACTCCCAATCTTCGCATCCTGGAAAAATATGCCGTACGTGTCGGCGGTGCTTCAAATCACAGGATGGGACTTTCTCACTCCGTACTTATCAAAGATAATCATATAAGGTCCGCCGGAAGTATCCAGGAGGCGGTAAAGAGGGTGAAAGGTAATGTTCCTTTCACGACCAAGATAGAAGTGGAAGTCGAATCGATAGAAGAGGCGGAAACCGCGGTTAATGCCGGCGCCGATATCGTGATGCTGGACAACATGAGTTTAGACCAGATGAAAGAGGCCGTCGAGAAGATAGGGGATAATGTAGAATTGGAAGCATCCGGTGGTATCGAACTCGAAGACATAGAAGCCGTGGCAGATACCGGCGTCGATATCATCTCGGTTGGGGCGCTGACACATCATATAGAAGCTCTAGATATCAGCCTCGATCTGATGAATTGAAAACCGTTATACCGGTCGGATAAAGTTTAAATTATAAGTTCAACAATCTAGTGGAGGAAGTTCATGAAAAGGACTAAGAAGATCAAGAGGATGAGGGAGCTAGCCAATATTCTCATGGAGCACGGCCTAGTAGACTTCATAAGAGAGATGGGTCTGGCTTCTTTCATCTCAAGGAGTAGGTTGGAGGAACAATTGGAAAAACAGATGGACGAGGTGGAAGCTAATGAGCTCAGGGAGCTTTTTGAAGACCTCGGTCCGGCTTTCGTAAAATTAGGACAGTTCCTTGGAAATCGTCCCGATCTCATCCCTCCTAACTTCGCTAATGAACTTCAGAAACTTCAAGACGATGCATCTCCATTTTCACCCGACAGGGCAAAGGAGATCATCGAAGAAGAACTAGGAGACGACATAGAGAATATATTCGAGGAATTCTACAACGAACCGATCGCGGCGGCTTCGATAGGCCAGGTTCATGAAGCTAAGCTCAAAACGGGAGAGGAAGTGGTGGTAAAAGTACAGCGCCCAGAGATAGAGGAGAAAGTAGAAGCGGATCTGGAGCTGATAGAAAGATTCACTAGAACGCTGGAAGACATGTATTCCGAGAGTGAGATATACCAGCCTCATGAAGTGACCAAAGAATTCAAAGATATGCTGGAGAAAGAGTTGGACTACACTACCGAGGCCAGGAACGCCCAGCGCTTTCGGAACGCCTTCGCGGAGGACCCTACGATAAGGATACCAAAGGTTTACTGGGACTATCTTACAAAGAGAATCTTAATCCTCGAGAACATCCAAGGAAAGAGCATGCGGACCTTGATGGCTGGAGATTATCCTGAAGAGCTCAAGAAAAACATGGCGACCAAATTGGCTCAAAACATGATGAGGCAATTCTTCGTACACGGTATATTTCACGCTGACCCTTCCGCCGGCAACGTCCATTTTTTGGAAGAGGAAGATGAAACAAAATTGGTCCTACTGGATTTTGGAGCTATAGGTCTGTTCAGCGATGAGATGAGGAATCAACTCATAGACATCTTCATAGCGATGTTCGAAGGAGATATAGAGGAGGTCAAAGACATACTGCTGGAGATCGGGAGGGTTTACGGCGAATACGATGAAGACGAACTCGTATGGGATATAGAAAACGTTTTACAGCTCTATAAGAACAAGCCCGATCTGATGCTGAAAGAGGGTTTGAATAACGAGATCATGGATATCGCTAGGGAACATCATATCACCTTACCTGTGGATTTCCTTTTGATGGAACGAGCTCTTATGGAAGTAGAAGGTATCTGTAACACGCTGGATGAGGACTTTGACTTTTTCGAGGCGGCGGAACCCGTTATAGAAGAGATAATGATCGAAAGATATCATCCTAAAAATCAACTTATAGATATAGCTCACTCTCTCAAAAATTATAAGGACCTTTTTATGAACTTTCCGGACCGAGCTAACAACGTCCTGGACAATCTGGAGAAGGGAGAGCTGCAGATGGAGATAGAGATCCAGCATATGGAAGAGATGGAACAGCGTCTCGATACGATCTCGAATAGATTGAGCTTTACTATAATTGCTGCTTCGATAATCATCGGTTCGGCTTTGATAGTTGCATCTGGACAAGAGGGTGTTTTCGGCCCTTATATATTCCTGGTTTCGGTCCTTATAGGGCTCTGGCTTCTGTATATAATAGCAAGAAGGGGACAATACTGAAAAACTAAGAGATCAAGGAAAACTTTCATCTACCTCTCTCTCGAGCTGCTCCAATTGTGATCCGGCAAATGCATCCGGACTGGCCGTGATAAGGAGGATGGACCCGCCCATTGCTACTTGATCCTTTAGAGATTGGATTAGATGGAGAACGGTTTTGAAGTTGTTGTTGGTAGCTAAGAACTCGATCCCGTTAAGAAGTATCACTCCTCCTTCATCGGTGATAAACGACTCCAACTTCAGACTTAATTTCTCTAGATTTTTTGGTTTGACCGCTTCTCCTCTATCGACGTTAGATAACCATATCATCGAGACCTCGGTTTTACTGTCTGCTGTTCGACCTGTACTCTCGTCTGTCAATATATTCTCAAGGTCGTATTTTTTCTTCGCCTTTTCGGGATAATCTCGAGTGACACAGACTCCAACACCGCCGTCCTTCACTAGTTCCTTGAACAGGCTGTAAGCTTTGTTCAGATCTCTCGTTTTTATAAGGTTTGTAGAGCCTTTATAGAACTCGTCCGGCTCGAATTTTTTTTCTCTTTCTTCCCTTTTGGATCCTCCAGATCCACCCCCTCCTACATCTTCACTCCTCTCCCGACTCGAGCGGGAGGTTCTTCCTTCTCCATATCTCTGGCTAGTATCTTTCTTTTCAACATCCTGAACGCTTTTTTTCTTCACTTTCGTCACAGTCGGTGAGGCCATATCTTCTTCACTCAACCTCTCTAAGGAAGACGTGAACCGTTCAGCGTGTTCTAGGGCATCGATAAAATTTCCCTTCTTGATCATCAGGTTAGCCTGTTTTAGATAGCTGACCGGAGTGGAGATCTCTTCTCCTCTATTTTTAGCTTTCTCCAACTCCTTCATACCTTCTTTCATTATTTTCTGGAGCTCTTTGGATACTCTTCTCAGGAGTTTTTCTTTAGCTTTTTTTAGATTTTTTTTGCTCCTTCTTTCATTTCCCTTCCTATGTTCCTCTTTTGCTCTATCTATCAGTTTTCCCGCATCAGAGCTGTCGATCCCTATCTTTTCTGCCAGTTCTTTGATCTTTATTATCTCGTTTACACTCATATTGCCTATCTTCAGTTCGGATTCAGCCGTCATCTGTTCGCATTGAATTAGAGCTTCGTGAGCATCTTTGAATCTATTTTCCTCTTTAGCTTTATCCGCCTCTTTTATTCGTTCGCGGATCTTTTTTCTTCTTTTGTCATCGAAAATAGATTCTTTCTTCTTTTCGATCTCAGAGATATTTCCATCTATCTCGTCCTTCAAAATCCCTCTAGCTCTCTCTCTCGCCTGTTCTAATTCTTCTAGTGCTTGGTTCACCTTTCCTTCCTTGGAAAGCTCTAAAGACGTTGATATACTACTTCTTATGTCCGTTAGAGAGATATCGAATTTCTTTGCCAAACCTAAGAGATCATTCAGATCTTGTACAGCTTGATTGATCCTTTTCTTGATCCCCTCTTTTTCTTCTCTTCCTCTCCTTTCTATTTTACGGATAGCTTCATCAAGTAGTGAAAAGCCTTTGTCTACTTTTCCTTCTTTGATAGACTCTTTTGCATTCACTATTTTCTTCTCAAGCGTTTCGTCCTTAGAACCTCTTTTGTCGTTGATTTTTTTCTCCACTTCCTCCAGCTTGGTACCAAATTCTTCGAGTTTATCTCCGAACTCCAGTGCCTTCTCCACTTTCTCTATAGCTTCATCGTATCGTGAAGAGTTCGCCGATGACCTTGCATCTTCGATGAGATTTTCAAGATGATCTTCAGGAACCGGTTCCTTCTCAAAATCAGAGAGTTTCCTTTTAGCTTCTTCCATAGAGCTCTCGTATCTTTCTTCTATCTCCCCCTCTTCTTCCTCGAATACAGCCCCACAACTCGGACATTCGTTTGCCTCTTGTGCCACGTTCTCACCGCAGACCGGGCATTCAAAAATCAAAGATTCTTCGGTTTCTTCTTCCAACTCTAGATCCTCTTCTAGATCAGCGATGGTATCGTCTAGAGGACTTTCTTCATTTTTTTCTCCTGCTTCCTCTTCTAGTTCTAATTCTTCTTCTAGCTCAGCTATCGATCCGTCTAGACCCTCATCTTCTTCCTGTTGATCCGTTTGAAGTTCCAAAGGATCATCTTCTAAGTCCTCTTCTCCTAAATCGAGGTCCTCCGTTCCAAGTTCTTCTTCTGTCTCGGCCAACTCATCTTCTAAGTTGAGTAGATCATCATCTAGTTCATCTTGGGACTCCTCGGGTCCATTCCCCATCTCAATTATCTCTCTACTCAATTTACAGTCTGGGCATTCGTCTTCCCCCTCTGGAATTTTTGAACCGCAGACCGGACATTGAATTTCGGGCTTCTTAGACAGAAGTCACACCTCTAGTGGAGCGATTGGGTTAATAATAGACTTTGAGCTCATATATACCTTTTGATTCTTTATGAGATTTGCCGTGAATTCGAGAACCAAAAATACCCAAAGGCTATAAATAACCCTCTAACGGATTTTTTTCTGTATTACTTCAGATTCGAAGGTTTAACGGAAAAAGGTGAAAAATATGGAATATAGAGATTTTGATGAACTAGATTGGAACCCTTCAGCTTTGGGCTTCGGAGCTATGAGGTTACCGTATAACGATGATGATCGTAGCGATATAAAAGAAGATGAAGCCATAGAGATGATCAGATATGCCATCGATAATGGGGTAAATTATATCGACACCGCCTGGCCCTACCACGACGAAGAAAGCGAAGAACTGGTGGGCAAAGCTCTGAAGGACGGATATAGAGAGAAGGTCAAGATAGCTACCAAATTGCCTTCTTGGGATATAGAAGAAGCCGACGACCCTGATAAATTCCTGAATAAACAATTGGACAGATTGGATACCGATAAGATTGATTTTTATCTTCTCCATGCCCTCAGTAGAAAGCACTGGAAAAATTATCAGTCTTTGGAGATCGACATATTTGAGTGGCTAAAGGAGAAAAGAGAAGAGGGCAAGATCGACTACCTGGGATTCTCATTTCACGACCACCTCGATATATTCAAAGAGATAGTCGATACTTATGATTGGGACTTCTGCCAGATCCAGTATAATTATCTAGACCAGGAGTTCCAGGCGGGAAAAGAAGGTCTGAAGTACGCGAACTCCAAAGGACTCGGGGTCGTGATAATGGAACCGCTGAGGGGAGGAAAGCTGGCTAAGGAACCTCCTGAATCCATAAAAAAGATATGGGATGAAGCTGAAAAAGATAGAGAACCGGTGGAATGGGCATTGAAGTGGCTCTGGAATCAGCCTGAAGTCTCACTGGTCTTGAGCGGGATGAGCACTTTAGAACAAGTTAAAGAAAATGTCGAGTATGCGTCGGAATCCGGTGTAGGGGAATTATCGAAGAAAGAACTGGATATCGTCGATAGAGTCGCCGCTAAATATAGAGATATCTCTCCAGTGGAATGCACTGGTTGCAACTACTGCGTCCCCTGCCCGAACGATGTAGCGATACCTAGGAACTTCCGTATCTACAACCAGGCCGAGATATATGACGAATATGAAAAGTACAAAGAAAGCTGGGACAACATGAAAGATGAAGTTAAGGCGTCTAACTGTGTCCGGTGCGGTCAATGTGAAGAGGCCTGTCCTCAAAATCTAGATATAATGGATCTCTTGGAAGATGTGGTGAACTACTTCGAGGACTAACAAAAAAGAGTTTTTGATCTGAACTACAACCTAGTTGGGAATATAGGGTCAATTTTGTTAATAGGCCGTTATGGACCGCTGGATTTATATAATGAGACTGATTAAAGTGAAAAGAGGAAAACCATGGCAGCCGGTTTATTAGAAGAAGAGTTGAAGAATCTAAAGGACAAGAGGATACTTATAGTGATGGACGACGGATTGGGTTTTCTAGGCAGACTGGTCGATTTCGACGAGGATACTTTGATCCTCCACGACGTATATCAGTCTTCAGCAACGGAGATAAACTGGAAAAAGATCAATGTGACTGACATCTGGGAGAAAAAGGCGAAAGTAAGAGAAGTCGGAGAGGAAAAAAAGACCGCTCAAAAGGACAAGGCAGGATATGTAGAGTGGGTAGAGGTCAATCTCGACACTTTGTATCTCCGGACGGACCATATACTGAGGATCTGGTACGAGAGCGAACTCGAAGAAAAGGAGGAACCACCGGCGAAATCGACGGTCTATTCAAAAGAGTCTTCTGAAGCATAAGAACGAACAAAGGCTCCCCTCGAAGCCCTTTAGTTAGCCGAGTCTCTAGTCTGCAGAACCTTGCGTTAGAGGGCAGAATATCATACGCGTGATCTAAAAGAAGATTGGAAGTCAATCAATACACTGTTTTTAGTGCATCTTTTCGTGAAAAAATGCGTAGGAATCATAGATTCGCAGGGATTAAAAATCCCTTCTCTCGCAAACTTTTAAAGATTAGCGGTTCCTCCTTTACTTTATTTTCTTCCGCCCTGTTCTAGATAAGTAAAGTATGCTAGGGAAGAGGCATGGCGTGAAAGGAAAACGAATTGTTGTAGATACTAATGTTCTGATCTCTTCTTTGATACAGCGATCAAAAAATATTATTTTTTATGAGCTAGCAGTGGAAACCTTGATTTTTCACTAAAACCCCTGGGTCGGTCGTTTTGAAAGTGTTAGATATCGAAGAAATGGCATTTTTAGTCCCTGAGATCGCTGTTGATGAGCTCGAGAAGTACGAAGAGATGATCCAAGAAAAACTGAATTTTGATTCCGATTTTCGGACCGTCAAAAAGTACGTTGGATACCTAGAGAACTCCTACCTTATCCAGCGCAGTAAGCCCTATACGAAGTCTAAACACAGATCAGTTCGTAAAAATCTAAAAGTGTACATCGAAGACCACGCCTATAACAGGATATATCCCACGAAAGAAGGTCTGAAAGCTGAGACGATAGCTTTCAATCACGCAAAGCGATTGGAAAAGCCTTATTATTTCAGAGGGCCGGAAGTCGATATAGTTCTTCTGGAGAGAGCTGTTCTATTAGAAGTCAAATATAGTGAGGATGTTAGGGGAAAAGGATTGGAGAGTCTAGTTGAAGCTGCTGAGGAAACTGGATTCAAACCTTATCTTCTGACCAAAGATGATTACGAGACCAGAACGATAGAAGGTGTGAAAGTGGAGTTGGTACCGCTTTACGCATTCTGTCTCTGCGTGTGAATGTGGGCTGCGGACATTCTAGGGAATAAAAAGATATAGATTTGTGGTTATGAGATGGTGTGAGTAAGGATGGTTTGGAAGGTGTGAATATCATATCTGACCAAATCTTTTAATGTTTTGAGCGTTTCTCCTGAAGGTCAAATTCAGATAACTTTTCTCAGCTATGTTTCGTGATCCTATAACGATGTATAGATACACCTTGAAGGTCGATCAGATCTTCAGAAGCATCATATTTCCGAGGAAGTCATCGTTTCTATACCGGATAAGATAAAGAAAGGGAAGGGTTTTATTCTTCAGTATCTTCTCTATCTTTTTCGCTGTCTATATCTTCCGTTTCTCTAGTTTTTAGCTCTTCTTTCTCCTCCGATCCCTGCCCATCCTCTTCTTCACTTTCAGATAACCTTTTCCGTTGATAGAACATCACCAGTAGGAAAATCACTATGAAAAGTAGAGGTAAGAGATAGGGCAGTAGTTCCTCTTCCCTTTGAGGACTACTATCGGCGTCGTGTGGATCGGTGTCTGCCTCATACTCCTCAAGATTGTCGGACCCATCTTCATCGGCATCTTTTTTAGCATCCGACGGATCGTCTGGATCCAGACCGTGTTCTTCTTCCCATTCATCGGGTATCCCGTCTCCGTCGGAATCCACTTTTCCTTCTTTAACGGTGATTTTTACTGTCTCCGTTTCAACGTTACCCGCTGCATCTGTCACGGTCAACGTGACCGTGTAGTTGCCTGGCGAGGTATATGAATATGTTGGGTTCACTCCAGCCGCAGTGCTGCCGTCATCGAACTCCCACGTATAGTCAGTTATACCTACATTATCCGTGGAATCGGACGCGTTAAAGGTGATAGACTCGTCAGTCTTTGCCGCTGTACTGCTGGAGCTGAATGCAGCTTCCGGCTTAGTCACGTCATCTACGGTCACTTCAACCGTATCAGTATCGTAATTACCGGCTTCGTCAGTCACGTTCAATTCGGCCGAGTAAGTTGCTGGCTCAGCAAACGTGTGCTCTACTACCTGACCATCGTACTCTGTTCCTTCTATAGTCCAAGTGTAGCCGACTATTCCAACGTTATCTTCTGAAGCGCCTGCATTAAATGTTACTACCGTGTCTTCATCTACCGTTTGATCACTACCAGCGTCAACTGTCGGCGCTGTCACATCTTCTACGGTAACCATAATGGTATCAGTATCATGATTACTAGCAATATCTGTTACGTTCAACTTTACTATATAATCTCCTGGCTCAGCAAAAGTGTGCTCTACCGCTTCTCCATAATACTCCGTTCCCTCGATCATCCATGTATGGTTGACTATATCCACATTGTCAGCTGATCCACTTGCATCGAACGTTACTACCGTATCTTCATCTACTGTCTTGTCTTCTCCGGCATCTGCTGTTGGATCGGTTATATCTTCTACCGTTACCGTAATAGTATCGGTATCATAGTTGCCCGCATCATCTGCAACGTTCAACTCTACTGTGTAATCTCCTGGATCAGTGAAGGTGTATTCGACTACTTCTCCATAGTATTCAGTTCCTTCTATAATCCAAGTGTAGTTCACTATTCCTACATTGTCTGATGAACCACTAGCATCAAATGTCACTGCCTTATCC
>JAGXLI010000007.1:0-13440 GCA_018334755.1 Thermoplasmatota archaeon | reverse complement strand
TCCTGGATCAGTGAAGGTGTATTCGACTACTTCTCCATAGTATTCAGTTCCTTCTATAATCCAAGTGTAGTTCACTATTCCTACATTGTCTGATGAACCACTAGCATCAAATGTCACTGCCTTATCCTCATCAACTGTCTTGTCTTCTCCTGTATCCGCTGTTGGACCAGTAACATCATTCACCGTCACTTCAACCGTATCTGTATCATAGTTACCGACTTCGTCAGCCACGTTCAACTCTACCGTATAAATCCCGGGTTCTGCAAATGCGTGCTCTACGGTTTCTCCGTAATATTCCGCTCCTTCGATCGTCCAAGTATAGTTCATTATTCCCACATTGTCAGCTGATCCACTTGCGTCGAATATCACTACCGTATCTTCATCTACCGTCTTGTCTCCTCCTGCGGCAGCTGTTGGATCGGTTACATCTTCTACCGTTACCGTAATAGTATCGGTATCATAGTTGCCCGCATCATCTGCAACGTTCAACTCTACTGTGTAATCTCCTGGATCAGTGAAGGTGTGATCCACCACTTCACCATAGAATTCTGTCCCTTCGATCATCCAGGTGTAATTGACTATATCCACATTGTCTGAAGAACCACTTCCGTCGAAAGTCACTACCTTATCTTCATCTACTGTCTTATCTTCTCCAGCATCTGCTGTTGGATCGGTTATATCTTCTACCGTTACCGTAATAGTGTCAATATCGTAATTACCGGCTTCGTCAGTCACGTTCAACTCTACTGTGTAATGTCCCGGTTCTGCAAACGTATGCTCTATCACTTCACCATCATATTCCGTTCCTTCTATAGTCCAAGTGTAGACGACTATTCCAACGTTATCCTCTGAGCCGCTCCCGTTGAACGTTACCATCGTATCCTCATCTATCACCTTGCCTTCTCCAGCATCAGCCGTTGGATCGGTAACATCATTCACTGTCACTTCTACTGTATCAGTATCATAGTTGCCTGCATCATCGGTCACGTTCATTTCGACCGTGTAAATTCCTGGATCAGTGAAGGTGTATTCGACTACTTCTCCATAGTATTCAGTTCCTTCTATAATCCAAGTGTAGTTCACTATTCCTACATTGTCTGATGAACCACTAGCATCAAATGTCACTGCCTTATCCTCATCAACTGTCTTGTCTTCTCCTGTATCCGCCGTTGGATCGGTAACATCATTCACCGTCACTTCAACCGTATCTGTATCATAGTTACCGGCTTCGTCAGCCACGTTCAACTCTACCGTATAAATCCCGGGTTCTGCAAACGTGTGCTCTACCACTTCTCTATAATATTCTGTTCCGTCGATGATCCAGGTATGGTTCACTATTCCTACATTGTCTGAAGAACTACTCGCATCGAAAGTCACTACCGTATCCTCATCAACTGTCTTGTCTCCTCCTGCGGCAGCTGTTGGATCATCATTATCTTCTACTGCAGAGCTGTTAGAAACGCTGTTCCAGTTGTCAGATGTATCGTTCGCCGCTATCGTATAATCCAGGTCTGTGGCGTTACTCCAAACGTTCACTTCTAACCAGTAGTTTGGATTCATACTTACATTACAGGTCTGAGTATAACCCTCGATAGAGGTCAAAGTGTATTCCAACCATACCGTGTCTTCGTCTATATTGTCCGATACATCGGCTGTGACGTTGAAAACCTCTCCTGTCGTGGGCGTACCACTAGTTGTATCAGTTATGGCCGGATTATCATTATCTGAAATCGAAACCTGCTGTTCAGAACCTCTAACATAATTACCAGATGTATCGTTCACCTGAACTCTGTAAGTCAGATCGCTCAAACTGTCGTCCAACGTTATTAGACCGCTCCAGGTACCGTCTCCATCGTCCGATAAAGCAAGATTCCCTGATACTGAACCATGTGACCAGCTCGCATTTACGCTGTCGACTCCAATGTTATCTTCAGGATCTATATCGAACGTGTACGTATCTCCTGTCGTACCTGTACCCGGACTGTTATCCATAAAGCTCGGATCGTCATTATCTGAGATAGAAACCGTCTGTTCAGCACCTCTAAGATAGTTGCTAGAAGTATCGTTCACTTGAACTCTGTAAGTCATATCACTCAAACTGTCGTCCAGCGTTATCGTTCCGGTCCAAGTACCGTCCCCGTCATCTGTTAAAGCAAGGTTGCCAGACAGCCCTCCGTGAGACCAAGATACGTTCACGCTGTCGACCCCGATATTGTCTTCAGGATCTATCTCGAACGTGTACGTGTCTCCTGTTGTACCCGTACCTGGACTGTTATCAACAAAGCTAGGATCATCGTTATCAGATACGGTCACTGGTTGTTCAGAACCTATTATATAGTTACCTGAGGTATCGTTGACCTGTACCCTGTAAGTCATATCACTCAAACTGTCGTCTAGCGTTACCGTTCCGCCCCAAGTACCGTCTCCATCATCTGTTAATGCTAGATTGCCCGACAACGCTCCGTGAGTCCATGATACGTTCACGCTGTCGACTGCGACGTTGTCTTCAGGATCTATATCGAACGTGTACGAGTCTTCCGTCGTGCCGGTACCTGCGCTGTTATCCGTAAAGTTCGGATCGTCGTTATCAGAGATAGAGACCGTCTGTTCAGCACCCCTGACATAATTACCAGAAGTATCGTTGACCTGTACCCTGTAAGTCAGAACATCCAAACTATGGTCGAGTATGATGGTTCCATTCCATGTATCATTACCGGCATAAGACAATGCGAGATCACCTGATCTAGAGCCGTGTGACCAGCTAACGTTGACGCTGCCCACCTCGAAATCGTCGGTGGCAGTTATATTGAAAGTATACTCATCACCTGTTGTACCATTCTCTGGACTGTTATCCTCGTCCAAACTCGGTTCTTGATGATCGTTATTCGGTATCGTGAGTGGATATGTATCGTTGCTACCTGCACTGCCATCTATCTTGGTGTAGTTCGTCTCGCCGACGCCGTCACCGTCCATATCCGTTCCGTTGTAGTCGCTCCAGTAGTTACCCTCTTCAAGTGTTGCATTGTACCACTGGTTATCGGTTCCATCATCAGCAGCCTGTATAGAATTATTGAGTATGTCATTGTGGTAGATCAGATTGTTGCTAGTTCCCGAACGGAAGTACAATCCATAATTACTGTTCGAGGAGATCGTATTCTCCAAGATCGTGTTTTCACCAGATGAATAAACGTATATCCCGTAGTCGTTGAGAGAAAAATTATTGCCCTGGATAATGTTATTCTGTGAATTAGTAAACCCAATACCATAACTGTTTTCATAGGCTGAATTATTTATTACAAGATTATTATCAGAATATCGTAGGAGAATTCCTAAATTGTTACCAGATGCGTTGTTACCTCTAAGTGTATTATTAGCAGACCTATCAATATAGAGTGCATACCTACTGACCCTATATGCCGTATTGTTCTCTATCGTGTTGTTATTTGAAAAGTAAATCTGTATCCCGTAGTAGTCATTATCAGATACGTTGTTATCCTTGATCGTATTCCTTTTGGATCCTTTTACATAGATACCAGAATCACTGTTGAAATTTACGTTATTCCCTTTTAACAAGTTATCACTGCTGGAATCTAGAACAAAGATCCCGTACCTGTTTTCTGAGACATCGTTATTCTGTACGGTATTATCACCGGATGATTGTAGGAGGATACCATTTTCATAATTATTGTAGATCGTGTTGTCCTCGGCACTGCCGTTAGTGACATTGTAAAGATAAAGGCCTGAATTTTTGAAGTACTGGTTACTATTTCCTGAGGCATTGTACAGTTCATTATCTCTAACGATGAAATGTTCTGTAGTGTTCCCTATGTATATCCCGTATCCTCTACCATATCCATCGATATCTAACCCTTCGATCATGTATGGATCGGTCTCTGTACCACTACCGGAAGTCGCTGCAGAAGCCAGCTCGCCGTTGTTATCGATGCGCAGCGGTTTATCACTATCTAGAACAGTTACGGACCGTGCTGAACTCAGCACATGATTACCCGATGTATCGTTCACTTGGATCCTGTATGTCAGGTCGCTGGCACTGTTATCCAGTGTGATCGTTCCTTCCCAGATACCGTCGTCATCGGCATCTGAAAGAGGCACATTACCGGATAATGAACCGTGTGACCAGCTCACGTTAACGCTCCCGACACCTATGTTATCCGTGGCGGTCACTTTAAAACTGAAATCCTCGGATGTATAACCGAAATTTGGGCTGTCGTCTGTCATACTCGGATCTTCGTTATCTGTAACTGAATAACTGCTGGAAGAAGAGTTCCAGTTATCCACTGTATCGTTGGCCGCTATGGTGTAGTCCAGGTCCGTAGCGTTATTCCAGATGGATAATTCATACCAGTGATCAGGATTCATGCTTCGATTGAAAGTCTTACTATATCCCTCTACACCGGTCAATGTATAATTCAACCAAACCGTATCGACGTATGTGTCATCAGAGACATCTGCAGTCACGTTGAAGGCCTCTCCCGTTGTAGGTGTTCCGGACGTCGTATCGTTGATCGTGGGGCCATCCGTATCTATGATGACCGATATCTCTTTTTCATCACTCCTTACGTAATTACCCGCTGAATCGTTCACCTGTATCCGGTAAGTCAAGTTATCGGAACTCATATCTAGAGTTATCGTGCCGGTCCATGTACCCTCATCTTCTTCACTCAATGCTTTGTTACCGGACAGTGAATCGTGAGACCAGCTCGCGTTGACGCTCTTTACTCCAAGGTCGTCCGAGGCTTCTATCTCGAAGGTGTATTCTCCTCCGGCCGCACCGGTAGATGGACTGTTATCGGCATCCAGCGACGGGGGTACGTCATCATCGACAGCATAGATCAGCGGATACGTATCGTTGTTTCCCGAACTTCCCTCGATATCCGTATAAGGAGTGTCACCTATCCCGTCGCCGTCTGAGTCGGTACCGTTGTAATCGCTCCAGTAGTTTCCTTCCTGTAATGTATCGCTGTACCATCGATTGTCTTCTCCGTCATCTAATCCCTGGCCGCTGTTATCTATGATATTGTTATGATAGATGGTGGTATTATCGGTATTGGAGTTTAGATAAATACCGTAGTCAGCGTTCTCTGATAAGGTGTTATTATTCAAGATATTCAGACTCGAATCTCTGATATATATACCATCGTAACTGTTCAGAGAGATGCTGTTGTTCTCTATATCGTTGTTATCTGAGGTGGAGAGATAGATACCTTCTTCAGAATTAGAAGATACTGTATTATTTTGTAAAGTGTTATCATCTGAGGAATATAGATATATACCTTCTTCAGGATTCGAAGACACCGTATTTTCTATCATCAGATTGTTATTTGATGAATATAGGTAGATACCTTCGTAGGTATTGTTAGTTAGAGTGTTGTTCTTCAGTGTATTGCTTCCAGAGTATCGGATATACATCCCTCTACGATCATTTGAAGACATCCTGTTATCACTCACATGATTGCTGTTCGAGCTGTACATATATATTCCATTATAATTTAGTGAGATGGTGTTGTTCTTGAGAGTGTTGGTTCTAGAAGAACTGAAATAGATTCCGTCACCATCATTAGAATCGATCGTGTTGTTCTCTATCGAATTGTCGTCAGAAGATGAGAGATAGATCCCGTCATCAGCATTCATATAGACAGAATTGTTCTCTATAGAATTGCCTGCAGAGGAATAGAGATAGACCCCATAACCATCATTGGAAGATATATTATTGTAGGTCAAAGTATTTAGATCAGATCTATAGATGTATACACCTCTACCATTATCTGAAGAGATCTCATTGTTTTCGATAGTGTTACTATCGGAGTAATAGAGATAGATCCCGTAACCGGTATTCGAATAGATGGAATTGTTCGTCAAGGTATTGAAATAGGAATGATCCAATTTGATCCCGTTCTGATTGGATACGACCGTATTGTTTCTGATCATGTTGTCGTCAGAGTAGTAAGTGTAGAGTCCTTCGTCGTTGGAACGGAGGGTATTGTTCATGAAATAATTCTCGTTTGAGTGCCCCACCAGTACTCCGACGGAAGAATTATCGTACTTCTTATCCTCTACCGTTACTCCAGTAGAGTTGGCGAGTATGACCTGACCTGTATCTGCTGGCATATCTCCGCTGGTCTTATCTTCCCAATACCGGATGGGCTTTCCGTTCACGGTGTTGGACAGGTCTATATCGTGCGTATTCCAGTGAGATATACTGGTCCCTTTTATCATGACCCCGTCCTTTATCATCGTCGTATTCTCCATCGATATGCTTTCAGAAGAGGATAAGTAAATGCCGTAACCATCACTAGATGCTACGGTATTGTTCTTAAGAACGTTACTATCTGAATAAGAGGTATAGATCCCATATTTATCATTCGAGTAAAAAGAGTTGTTCACCAGAGTATTGCCATCTGAACGATATAATTCGATGCCATCGTAGTTTGAAGAGAGATTGTTGTTCCTGAACATGTTGCCGTCAGAATAATATATGTACATGCCGTCATCAGTATTAGATTCGAGGGTATTGTTCTCGAAGGTGCTTGATCCAGTATTATCCAGATAAAATCCCTTTCTGTTACCTGTTGCGGAGTTGTTCATAGAACTGATATCCGTAGAATCGTCCAGATATAAGCCGTCGTCGTTATCAGAGAGAGTATTGTTATAGATCGTGATATTATCAGACAATCCGACCAGTATCCCTACTGACGACTGGCTGATATCCTGATCTTCTACGGACACTCCAGTACAGTTGGCCAGGATGACCTGACCGGTATCCGTAGGTACAGTACCGCTGGTTCTGTTCTTCCATAATCTAACAGGGTCTCCATTGACCGTATTTGACAGATCGATTTCAAGGGTGGTCCAGTCGGTAAAACTCCCTCTAACCAAGATCCCATCGTACATCATCACATTATTCTTCAGAGTAATACCCTGTGAATAAGAGATATATAAGCCGTAATCGTCGTTGCTGGAGATAGTGTTGTTCTCCATGTTTGTATAGTCGGAGTTAGAAAGATAAATGCCCTCGTCGTCGTTGCTGGAGATAGTGTTGTTCTTCATGTTTATATGGTCAGAGTTAGAAAGATATATGCCCTCATAGGAGTTATCGGAGGCTGTATTGTTCTTTAATATATTACTCTCAGAGCTGTCAAGATAGATGCCCCGGTAATTTGAATCTACCGTATTGTTATTTAGAATGTTATCATCAGAATTATCAAGATGGATACCTTCGTGATAATAGGCACCAGAAGAGACCGTGTTGTTATTTATCGAATTATTGAGCGATTTCTTCATGTAAATACCGTACTCTTCATTCGAGGTGATCTCGTTGTTCTCTATTTTTCCGTTGGTAACGTTGAATAGGTGCAGTCCAGCATTCTTTTGGTTCGAATCTTCCGCATCATGCAGTTTACAGTCTCTTACAACGAAATGGTCGGTGGTATTACCTATGTAGACTGCGTAACCGGTTGGATCCCCATCCGTGTCATATCCATCTATGTCATATCCTTCTATTATATATGGATCGCTTTCGTTTCCGCCGCCGGGCCATCCTTCGTCCTGGGCAGTATCATTCAGATCGGTATTGTTGTTGATCTTTATCGGCTCGTGGGTCTCATAATTCAAAACTGCTTCTTCATTTGACATCAATGATATTTGACTATCCTCAGTATCTTCCTCACCAGATATTCCCCTACTGACTCCAGAATCGGCAAATGCGACTCCAAAGCTACCCATAACTAATAACGCCATCAAAAGAAACACTCCCGCTTTTTTATAGATCATATTTTTTTTCTCCTCCATCAACTAGTGCAGTCAATTGTTATTTAACTTGGTAGTGAATCGGATCCCATTTCGGAGTTCGATATATAGTACTATATAGAAGAGCATTTTCTATATAAATAATCGGGATCGGACAATGAAAGGTATTTTATTTACTCCTCATCAACACTGTGGACCTTACGGTGATCAAAGATCTGTGGTAAGGAGGGATATCCGTTTTTATCCGTACCCTGATCCCCGGTGGCTCTTCGCTTTCTCCTTCGCTAGGGAAGTGAAAAGACCTTCTGCCATCATGGAAGAGGTCTAAATGAGGATCGACTAAGGTCGTTATATATCATCTTGATCTTTTTCCTCCGCACACCCGGGACATATACCTTTGATCACTACGGAGCCGTCGTCCTTCCTTTCTAGATGGCTCTCTTCATCGGTCTCCACGGTCCAATCGTCGGGTAACGCTTCCTCGATAGCTCTGTAGGACCTCATCTCTTTACCGCAGCGTATGCAGTGAAAGAATTCCTTCTCGATCTCCTGGTCTGTTCTTTCAGCTACATCCTGAACATCTTTTATCAGGACCGTTGAGCCGTGGGTTATGGTGAAATCGCCCTTGATCTTTTCTTCATCGACGAATATTTCTCCGTTCCCGTAGACCTCTACCGACTCTACGTCCTTCCACTCCTCTGCCGTAGATCCTATCATCCCGGAGTATATACGCTTAGCTTTTCCGTCTTCCCACCTTTTGACTAAATATTCCGACGGGTCTATCTCTGAAGCTTCTTCTAGAGGGTCGTGGTCCATGTTCTTTTTGATCTCTAACTCGCCGGGTTTTTCTCTTTCACTGAGGCTTTCGGAAGGGACCAGGACCGAAGATATCATCTCACCTTCTTCGAATACGTTCCCCGGGACGTTACCGTCTTTGTCCTCGATACCGTAATACAATCTCTTCATCGATGATACCTGTGTTGTGAGAGATGAAGTGGGATTAGTAGGTTTGGGTCGGTGTCGTGCTTTGTTGGGGGAGTGGGTTTTATCGAAGATCCATATCTTTTGTAATAGTAGATCTGTCTGAGTTGTTGGGATCTAAGGATGGGAGAAAGATGTCAGGTAAGTAATAGGACGGGAAAGTGCGATATATGTGACGGAAGCCGGAGAAGGATGGATAGTCCCGCCTGTTTAAATAGATATTTCCACATTTTAGCAAAGAGTACAAATTGTTAACTTAATCATATGTTAATAAAGAGAAAAACTTAATTAATAGTTAAGTATATTGTTAAGAACGATGGCTATCAGGGCTGAAACTCTACCGGAAGATAAAATCGAAACACCACCAAGATGGGTCACTAGGATATTTCTTGGTCTAAAGCCTCCCTTGAAGTTCGAAAGAAAGGAGATACTTCAAGGTCCGAACGATGAGAATAGGATGGACCAGTTTTTGAGAGAGGCTTCAAAATATCATCTTATCAAAAAATTGGATAGAGGGAAATATTTTGCGGTCGACCCATGTACAGCTATGAACTGCTGGGCTGTTGAGGACTATTATTCTGAAATCTTGGTTCTAGAGTCTTTATTTCGTCATCTTGATATCTCACATTCTTTTCTGTGTCTTTCCGGATACGAGTATGCTGATTATGTTCCTGAGAAACCCATGGTAGTGACAAAGAGAAAGTCAAGGTATAGAGGATTGGATAACTTCTTTTACGATTTCTCTAGTTCTTGTAAGATCGATCTGAAAGTCATGAAGAAAGATTTCAAATTACCTATACTCAGTGAGGAAGAAACATCTTTATTGTTTATGTCAACCTATCTTTCTAGAGAGGTCAAAGCTGGAAAAGAGATCCTTGAAAGCCTGGAGATCGATGAGGAGTTAGAAAATAAATTATTGGGACTAGGTTACTCTAGTTATGGAGGAGATAACCCTGTTGATATAGAAGTTGGATTACCGGATTGGGTTAGAAAAAAGCAAAAACAGATAGGTTTATCGAGGTTAAAAGAGGTCGCTACAAGATGATCGGAAAAAAAGAACACCGCAGAGTTCTCAATAAGCTTGCTGAGAAATTTGATGAACACGGACTTCATCTACTTTTGTTAGGAAGCTCTTCTGTATTGTATCGGTATGGGAGTGTTAGGAGAACCAAAGATATAGATGTACATCCCTTTCCTATTGGAGATTATGAGAAGTTCTATGATGGATTAGAAAAACTAGCAGATGAATTAGAAGGGTCATTCAATATCGAGATAGATGCTTCTTCTATCACTTTCTTTCCTGAGATAGATAATAAAACGTATACTGTAGAATTGATAGATGCTGGTGGTTCTCATTTTCTGACGAGAGAAGTTCTGAAAGACATGGTGGATCAAGCAGACAAGATAGGAAAGGTGTACGTTCCGAGTGATGAACATCTGGTCGTCGCCAAAGCTGATGCATATCTAGATAGGAATGAAAGCGATCCAAATAAAGAGAAATTCTTCGATGATTTGACTGATCTGCGGGAGAAAATGAAGGAAGAAGATATAAAACTCGACTATGATGAAATAGATAGAATCATCAAATTAAGACCTGAAAGAAAACATAATGGTTTGAAAGGTATAATCACATCGCAGTTCTCAGATCTATATGGATGATTATCTTCTTGGTAGACCTCTATTTTCCTGTTAGACTTGACGAAATCTTTTGCAGAAAAGATACAGAATTAGTAAGTTTAGACTAACTTAGTTTAGACTATATAATTGAGCGGATGGGAGAGGGACTGACGACTTGCTTGCGGAAATTAGTTTCTCTTGGTTTTTTGGAAAGCTTTTGGTAGGACATCGAAAAGCATGTTTTAATCCTCTTTGCAATCGATCGATGATATCGGAAAATTTGGGTTACAATTTCTTAGGTTTTACATTCTCGCCATCCAACTCAACAAGTCCTTTAGCAACAAGCCCCTCTACGATACTCTTAACATCGGCACGAGAATTGACACTCACGGTATTTTTTGGTACGATGTGGTCAGCTATGTCAGTGAGCGTTGTTTGTTCCGTGATCTTGTTCATGATCTCGAATTCTGCATAGACTCTATCCGCCTCCTTTTCGATCTGAATTCCGCTTTTATAGATACTCGGCTGTTCATCACTCGCATCTTACAAGCTCACCTCGTACTGTTCTGCTAGTGATTCAAATTCTCGCCACTCAGGTAGGTCTCCAGGTGTGGTTTCACCTTTCGTTTCGACGAACGTGATCAAGGCATCCACTGTTTCCTCGATATCATAGTATACCGAAGCCTCCTTTAAACGTTCAGAGGAGACATCTTCAGATATCATCAATAGGGCACAGTAACTAAGATTTCGAGTATCTGCTTCGACCATGAGGGTGTGCGATATCAGATCGGAGGGGGTCAGTGTATCTTTTATCTCGGAGTGAAAATAAGCGGCTTTTGGTGTGAAAAAGTCGAGGCCGTAGTCTGAAAAACGTTGTATGCCGGTAAAATACCAGTCGGGTTGGTCAAGGATATCTTCGATGTTTTTTTTGGTCGGTATGACTAAAGATTCGTGCGGTGAGCTCCAGACGACTCTTGAACCGGGGATACGAGTTTCGGCTCGATGTTGATGCACATACTTGATAACTGTTTTAGCGAACCGAACGAGTCCGTTCATCCTGTCCGTGATGAGGTAGTTGTTGTTCTGCTTCGTGATGAACCCTCTAGACTGGAGTTTTTCTAATAGCTGATAGATGCGTCGCCGTCTAAGGTTGAGTTTTGTTTTTATATCGCTGACAGAGGTAGGTCTATCTAGGAACCAGCATATCTGAAGCATCGAAGGAGAGATCAAAGAGGGAAGATCGATGTGGGAGTGACGAGAAGCGAGGTCTTTGTAGGTTTCAAACACGGCGGTGGGGAATGTGCTTACTTTTTTCGAACGCCCTTCACGAGTTACTGCAACGAGCTCAAGCTCTTGGAGGCGAGTTATTCGTTCTGATACATAGCTGACGCTGTATCCCGTGATCTCACTCAGAGCTGTGATAGAGGTCGGGGTGTCGAGTGCGGAAAGGATACGCAGATCTGACCCTAATAGCATGGTATGTGCAATAATAACGAACTGATATATAAATTATTTCGTTTAAAGTGCAATATTTGTTGTCTTGAGCTTTTTTCACCTGCTCGGGGAGAAAATACAAACATATTTAGATATCTGAGTTGACAATACATATATGCCGTGTTTGATAATTATCAACTAAGAGGGTTGGTATGAATGTGGTTATGAGATGGTGTGAGTAAATAGAAAGGGTTGTGAACACTGGTGATCAGCATTTGTGCAAGCTCAAGAGAGTTCTTCTTCCATCGTCTCTAACGAGTACAACTTCAAGTCGGTCGTACCTTCAGCGTGTTCTTTCAGAGCATCTGTGAACCCCGATTTAGAAAACAGGATGTACTTTTCCTCTCTCTTTTCATCCTTCCATCTCACCTTCTTTGATTTATTTTTTAGATCGTTGAGCAAAGTCAGGCCTACTTTGTTTTTGGTCCATTTACACTCCGACAGTAGGATCTTGTTCTCTCTTTCGTTCAGACCCACTATGTCTATCTCATCCTCTTTATACCACCATTTTCCCACCTTTGAATAGGAATCTTTGTTCGAGACTATGAACTCTTTACAAACATCCTCGAACTTTTTTGAGGTGTATATATCGAGTTCCGGTTTGATCACATCTTCGTAGAACAACTCTGGATCCTGTTCCAGATAACTCTGGTTGGGGAATATGAATTTGAACCAGAAATCCAGATAATTGTCCTCTATGTAGTATCTCCCTCTTTTACTATCGCTTGAAGCGGTGACTGGGAGTCGTTTTTCTACCAGATGCAGATTTTGAAGACGGATGAGATATTTGCTCAAGCTCCTGCTCTTGATGCCGGTCTCGTTCGATATCCTGTTGAACCGGGTCTTCCCCGATGAGATGGCTTTCAGGATGGAAAAATAACTCTTGGGTTCTCTGAGTTCCTCTCTTAAAAGCGTTATCGCTTCTTCACGCAGGACGGAGCCTGTTTTTATGATGTGTTCAAGGATGTTCTCCTTTAAGGGTCTATCTTTATCGAACTGCTCTAGATAGTAGGGTATCCCGCCTAAGATAGAGTATATCTTTATCTGTTTTTTGAAGTCACTGTTCGGGAAAAACGATCTCGCCTGGTCGAGAGTGAAAGGCTTCAACTTCAGTTGACCAGTTCTCCTTCCGTACAGCGGGCTCTTGTATGCTAGAACATCTGACTCCATCATCCCCACGGATGAACCAGTGAGGATGAGTGTGATCTTACTGTTCTTGAGATGTTCGTCCCATACTTTTTGAAAAACCTTCAGTATCTCTGAGTTGGTCTCGATCAAATACTGGAACTCGTCTATCACGAGTATGGTCTTTTTCTTATCCTCAAGGTTTTTGAGAAGAACGGTCCAGTCCAGTTTCAGGTCCGACGTTTCGGGGAAGGTCCTCGCCATACTTTCTTGAAATTCGCTCAACTGATCTTTCTCAGTCTCCCTAGATACCAGATGATATATGGAGGTCTTGTCCTTTATGAATTGTTTTATCAACTCCGTTTTTCCCACCCTTCTCCTTCCGTAAAGGATCACGAACTCTGGCTTTTTGGAACTGAACTTTGAGTTCAAGAAGTTCAATTCTTCCTCGCGATC